>CAMDHY010000077.1 GCA_945898215.1 Pseudoxanthobacter soli DSM 19599
TTTCATTCGACTTGAGGAAGGCAGTGATATAGCTTTGCTCGTTGACATATTCTTTAGCAGCCGCAAACTGCAGCAAGTCCGTGCGGAAAGCCCGCGAAAGCACGTTGCCCTGAAGCAGCAAGACTCCGCTGTTGAGCCTGATGTGGCGATGATCGAAATCACCACGCACCATATTGACCAGGTTCTTGAAGATGGTTTCCCGCGGCAATTTTTTTCCGTGTTCGTTGTTGAAAAGCGTCTCCATGAATCTTGGGCAGCCGATCAGACCAGCGCTGGTCATCACGTCAAAAATATCGTCAACGAAGTTTAAGCAGACAATATCCGCGTCGATGAAAAGCAGGCTCTCGATATCGTAATCATCAAATAGCGACCATTTCAGGAATGTATACTTCGGTATCCAATCCAATTTATACTGATCCGGTATGCGCCTGGACGATATGACCTTAAACTGCGCGATATCTTCATCCGAAAGAAAGACGATCTTGTCAGCAACCGCTTTTACAATCCGGTCCTGCTGAACAACTGGATCCTGCGTAAATACAAAGATCGGAAGGTCAGACAGCGAACCCGTCTTCGCCAAACTGAAAAGCAGCACCTTGAATGCTACAAGAAATTTTTGATCTAGGACGAATGCAACGGCAGAGCCTTCACCTTTCGATTGCCTTCCTTGATATTGCTCTATATCCAATAGTCCGGCGGCCTGCAACCTTTTGATACTCATTTCTAGTCTTCCTCAGCTATAGTTCGCGGCCCACCGGCGAAGACTTGGCATCACCGGCCTGTATGCGGGGCACGCTACCCTCGTTTGGTTCGTCGCACCAGCATCAGAGCCATGGCGGACGCCCCCCCGGATCCGTCGGGCAAAGCTTGTGAACCCGGAGCGGCGGCAAGGTTTCCTGATCCGGCCCTCATCGCTGCGCAGCCTTCTGGCGAGGCAGCAGGGTTGCGGCGACGGTATCGGCAACGGCCTGCCCGCCGAAGCCGGGGCGGCCCGCCCCGCCAGGCCAGCCGCACTCGACCGGGTTGGCCTCCGGATGCCTGCGGCGCCGGCCGGGATGCCCGCAGACAACCGCCTTCAGGACCGAAATGAACACAGCTCCGCAGACATCGCTGCGCTCCCCTGACGGTAAGGATGCGTCGATCGCGCCTTCCGGCTCGACAAGCCGGCCTTCACCACGCAGGCAGACGGCGCAGACCGCCCACGCCCAGCCGCCCCGCCGACGCATCGCCGTGGGATCCCGCGGTGCTCCAGCGGCAGTCCCATCTCCGATTGCTCCGACAAAGGATGGCGAACGACACCGACCGCAAGTTCCGCGTCAAACTTACCCTCAACCCCTCAACGGGATGAGGCTATTGCATCAATGCGCACCGCCAGCCTGCTTTGGAAGCGCCCGGCGCCGTGGTAGGCTGCGCCGCGCGAAGGTCGCCCAACGTTTGCACCCAGAGGCTACGCTATGTCACCATATGACGGGTTGCCAGAGACCGCGTTCTGGCGGACGGCCGTGCAGAACGCCAATCCTGCAGAGATGGACGGCATCTACGTCAAGAAGTTCTCTTTGCAGCCAGACTGGGGGATCGCGACCGCTGGGAGCTGCTTCGCGCAGCATATCGCACGACACCTGACTGCAGCGGGTTACAAGGTTCTCGATTTCGAGCCCGCTCCGCCAGGTCTGCGGGGTTCGTCGGCTCAGCAATTCGGCTACCAGACCTATTCGGCCCGCTATGGAAATATCTACACGACAAGGCAATTCCTGCAGCTGATCGAAGAGGCGCGCGGCCGGCTCAAGCCGACTGACTTTGTTTGGACCAGGGATGATCGCTTTTTTGATGCGTTTCGTCCCGGCGTCGAGCCGGAGGGCCTTTCTTCCGAGCAGGAAGTTGTTGCGCATCGCAGTCACCATCTGGAACGAGTGCGACGCTTGTTCGCCAGCATGAACGTCCTCATCTTCACGATGGGATTGACCGAAGCCTGGGAAGACCAGCGCACCGGCCTCGTCTACCCGACTGCGCCGGGCACGATCTGCGGCGAGTTTGACCCGGGTCGTTTTGTTTTCAAGAACTTCAGTTTTAGCGAGATTTATGGCGACTTTCTACGGATCAGGCGGATCTTGCAGGCACGGAATCCGACACTTCGCTTCTTGCTGACTGTTTCACCTGTGCCCCTGACGGCAACAGCGTCGGGCGATCATGTGCTCGTCGCAACGATGCGTTCAAAGGCCATTTTGCGCGCTGTCGCCGGTCAGCTTGTAGCAGAGTTTGATGACGTCGACTATTTCCCATCGTTCGAAATCATCAATAATCCCGCGGCTCGATCCGGATTCTTCCTGAACAATTTGCGAAGTGTTGATTTGAAGGGCGTCGAGGCGGTCATGCGCTGCTTCTTCGCACAGCACCATCCAAACTCCGGCGCTGGCACCGCGTCGCCGGCGGAGGCCCCTTCGCATCCAGTCGATGCCGGGCCCGAGGGTGAGGCCGGCGATGTTGTTTGCGAGGAAATGCTTTTGGATGCGTTCGCGGAGAAGGTAGCATGAAGCTGTGTTTCATCGGCAATTCACATATGGTGGCGGCCCGCGAAGCAGCATCCGAGCGAAACAGCTCACTAGACGAACACATTACGTACGTCTTCGCCCCAGGCTTTGATTTAAATGCGCTGATGGTAAAGGATGGCAATGTTGTCCCCGGGGCTTTGCGGGCCCGCGTCAAGTTTGCCGCCGGGGTCAACTCGGCATCCGTTCGCTTGGATGACTACGACGCATTTGTCATCGTCGGGCTGAGATTTTACGTCGGAGCCTGCACGACGATCTATCGTGACTTTCGTCTGTGGGAGCACGCTGCGCCCAAGAGCGCCCTGCTTTCCGACGCCGCCTTTCGTCACGCGGTGGCCGGCGCACTCGGCGATACCGAGGCACTGACGATCGCCCGACGGATCCGCGAACACACCCATAAGCCCATCCTGATAGTGCCGCAGCCATCTCCGCTTGAGACCATCATGGTCCGCGATCTCTCGACCCCCCGCGCCCGCCGCGGCAATGCGCTCTGGGGCCCACTGTTCGACCCGGCCTGCGCGGAGCGCCTGTACAGCGTTTATGTGAGCGCCGCTGCCTCTGCATGCCGCGACTGCGATGTCACTTTCCTGCCTCAACCCGCCGAGACCCTGTCTGGCGCCTTCACCAAGCGGGAGTTTCAGCGAGACAAAATCGACGATATCCGCCATATGAATTCAGCGTACGGGGATCATATCATTGCCCAGCTTCGACATGCGGTCATGCCTGATCAGGGCTGACTTCATTGCGCGAGGGGCACGGAATCATAAGGAAGAGAGAAATGACGGACAATACGTCCGACGCATCGGTTGATGCAGACTCTGATGAATTGGCTATTGTCCGGAACTACAATACTTCAAATCCGGAGTTTGCATTTGTCTGCGGCGGGCTTCGTCGCGTTGCTGTCAATCCGCATGACAAGCGCGCCCGGACGCAGTTGTTACGACATGGAGTGCGGTATTTCTCCAAGATGCAGGCGATGGTTTATGTCGTCGCAGCAGCATGCAAACCTGATGTGTTTTTTGACATCGGCGTCAACTATGGCGAGTGTCTTTTTTCGCTTCCGCTGAACTCAGATGTCCGGGCGTACGGCTTTGAAGCAAATCCGGCGCTGCTACCGTTGATCAAGCGGAGCATCCGCTACAATGATGATTTGAAGCGGGTGCAGGTCTTCCAGAAGGCGATGTCGGAGACCGCCGGCGAGCAGATTCCTTTCTTTGTGAACAATGCATGGTCCGGCAAGTCCACTGCCGTGACGCCAAGCCGGCAGCGCAGTGATATCGAAAAGATCAGCGTCGAAACCACTACTCTTGATCAAGAATTGCTAAAGCTTGATACTTGGTCTACCGCGCTGATCAAGATCGACGTCGAAGGGTTCGAGCCAAAGGTACTTCGCGGCGGAAAATCCATCTTCGATGGAAACAAGAATATTGCCATCTTGCTCGAGTTTGACTCGAACTTCATACAGCAGTCCGGCGAGAGCGTCAGCGAGTTTTTCGACTTCCTGCAGGCGAACTTCGCAATATTCGCTGTACTGCGGAGAAGCATCAGCAAGATGACAAGCCTGGAAGATCTGCAGAAGCTCGACACGCGACGTGAAAGTATACACTTCGATCTTCTGCTGGTTAACTCGCAGGATGAAAGCTGGTCGCAGAATTTGATCGATCAACTCACGTCCCGGCCGCTGGTAGAGGCGGTGAGCGAAGCGTGGGGCCTCCCCCGGAAGAAGCAGGCCTAGTCTCTACGACCGGATCGCCTCCGGTACCTTGAACGGCCGCCTCCCCTCGCCCTTGAGCGCGATGGGGAGGCCCTTCTCCAGGCGCTCGAGGTGCCAGGCGAGCCAGGCCTCGGTGTAGGCGAGGCGGACCGGCGAGTAGCGGTATTCGTCGAAGGCGGTGGCGCCGGACTGCGTCAGCGACGTCTCCGAGTGGAGGCCGACGCCGAGGCAGGCGGCGAGCGTCGGCGCCGAGTCGCGGCCGTAGTGGTTGCGGATGCGCGACAGGATCTCCGAATCCGCTCCCGTCCGCACCGTGTCGAACGGGCCGATCGCCTCGAACACCTCGCGGCGGATGAAGGTCGAGGCCGGGTTGAGGTGGAGGTAGGGCCCGCCGCGCCGGACGATCGAGCGGCCCGACAGGTCCATGCGGATCCATTGCGAGGCCGTGCAGGCGACGCCGCCCTGCATCGCGGCGAGGTGGGTGGCGATGCGGTCGGGATGCATCCAGTCGTCGGAATCGTGGAAGGTGACGAACTCGCCCTGCGCCGCGGCGATCGCCTGGTTCTTCGAGGCGTAGGTGCCCATGTTGCGGGTGTTGAAGATCGGCTTCACCCGCGCGTCGCGGGCGACGAGCGCCTCGATCAGGGCGCGCGAGCCGTCGGTCGAGACGTCGTCGACGATGAAAAGCTCGACGTTGCCGGCGCCCTGGGCGAGCACGCTCGCCGCCGAGGCTTCCAGTGTTTCGGCGCCGTTGAAGCAGGTGGTGACGACGGTGACGAGCGGCCCGTCGCGGCTCTGGTCGGTGGTGGCGGACAGCGCGAAGGGGTGGCCGATCGCGACCTGGCCGTCGCCACCCGCGGCGACGTCGAGGCGCAGCCCGGAGAGCTGCCCGAAGCGCTGCAGCGCCCCCCACCACAGCGCCGGCCGGCCGCGCACCGCCGCGACGTTGGCGAGGCCGAGGAAGCCGTCGGCATAGGTCGGCTCGTCGCGCAGCACGCGCAGGAACGCCGCCTCCGCCTCGTCGAGCGCGCCGCGCGAGAGCAGCACGTCGCCGATGAAGACGAGGTCGTTCTGCGCCACCTGGATGGCGTTCGCCAGGATCGCCTTGCCGATCGACACGGCGGCGTCCGGCTCGCTGCCGAAGATCGAGGTGAAGTAGTTGACGATGGCGTCCGCCCCGTCGGGGTGGAGGAAGAAGGTCTCGCGGTAGAGCCGGGCGGCCTCCTCGACGCGGCCGGAGCGCAGCGCGGCGCGGGCGATGAGGTTGGCGAGCCGGCGCTGCTCGCCCTCCGGCAGTTGCGCGTAGAGCGGCCCGTCGCGCAGGGCGCGGGCGACGCCGTAGGCGGTCTCGGCGGCGTTGTTGTTGGTGTAGACGCGCACCGCCGTCATCGCGAGGTCGGGGGCGAGGCGCGGGTCGACGGGCAGCGTGCCGGCTTCCGTCAGCCGATGCAGCAGGCAGAGCATCAGGCCGCGGCCGGAGGCGACGAAGCCCGTCATCGCCGCGCGCGTCACGCCGGCATCGGCGGGGTCGGCCAGCGCGGCGATGAAGTCGGCGACGGTGGTGACCACCGTCTGGCCGCGCGCCTTGTAGGGGAAGCGGTCGGCGAGCTGGGCGGCGATGCCCTTTGGCAGGCCGGTCGCCGTCGGCAGTTCGGCCGTAGCGCCCCGCAGACGTCCCGCCTCGGCAGCCGCCGCCGTCGCCCGGCGCGCCCCGCCGGCGCCGCCGCGGATGACGCGGACCACAGGTTCGGCGGCCTTTCCAGATTTGCCGGCGCCGCTGGCGGCGGCCGCGCCACCGCCCTTGCGCGCCACCGCCTGCGGCCGCCAGGCGGCCGGCGGGCGCTCGCTCGCTTTCGCCACCGAGCGCTGCAGGGCCTCGGCCTGCTGGGCCTCCGCCATTGCCATGTCGCTCGCGAGAGAGATCATCCGGTTGACGGGGGGGAGCCGGCCGGTCTTGCCGGCGCGCTCGCGCAACAGCGCCCGGAACCCCTTGTCGGAGAACAGGCGGGAGATGCTCTCGTAGAGCGTCGGCGCCTCGGCGACGGCACGGCGGCCGCCGCCGGTGAGGCCCGGCATGAGCGCGAGCCGGGCCGTCAGCTCCGGCGGCACAGGTGCGTCGGTGACGCGGCGGCCGGCGGTCGGCGAGGCGCCGGCGACCTTCATCAGGGCGGTGGCGACGAAGGCCTCCGCCGCTTCCGGCTCCGCCGGACCGTCGAGGGCCGGTACGACCTCGCCCAGAAGCACGTCGATCAGTTGCGCCAGCATCCCCGCGTCGCCCTCGCCCGCTCACTCGCCCACAAAGCGGGGCCAGCATAGCGTCGTGCGGCGGCGCCCGCCACGGCGCGTCGGCGGGCCGGCGGACGGTTTCGCGCCGCCGGCCCACGCTGCCATGGATCAGAAGTCGAACCAGTCCTTCTTGACGTCGTTCTTGTCGAAGCCCTCGATGAGGATCTTCACCTTGCTGCCCTTGACCTGGACGAGCACGCCGTCGCCGTCGTTCTGCAGCGTGAGGTCGCCGAACTTCGTCTTGAAGTCCTTGAGGTCGATGGTGTCCTGCTTCGGATCGAAGTCGCCGATCGTCTGCTTCGTGCCCTTGCCGGTGTCGTCGACCTCGAAGACGTCCTTGTCGTTGCCGCCGGTGAGCTCGTTCTTGCCGCCACCGCCGTTCAGCGTGTCGTTGCCGCTGCCGCCGAACAGGCTGTCCTCGCCGTCGTCGCCGAACAGCTTGTCGTTGCCGCCGAGGCCGAACAGGGCGTCGTTGCCGTCGTCACCGTGCGCCCGGTCGGCGCCGCCGCCGCCCTCGAGATCGTCGTTGCCGGCACCGCCCGCGATGGTGTCCTTGCCGGATTCGCCGGTGATGGTGTCGGAACCGTCGCCGCCCTTCAGGCTGTCGTTGCCGGCATCGCCCGAGATCGAGTCGTTGCCCTTGCCGCCCTCGACGGTGTCGTCGCCGTTCTCGCCACGCAGCAGGTCGGCGCCGTCGCCGCCCTTGATCGAATCGCTGCCGTTGCCGCCGAAGATCGAGTCGCCGCCCTTGCCGCCCTCGAGGGTGTCGTTGCCCTCGAGGCCGAACAGGAGATCGCTGCCATTGCCGGCGTCGACCGTGTTGTTGCTGACATTGCCGAGCACCAGGTTGTCGAGATCGTTACCGGTGATGTTGGCGTTTCCGGTCTCTCCGAGCGTCAGACCCGCGAGATTGTTACCCATCTCGTAGGATTTGCCGAAATTGACCGTGAATATTCCGTAGTTGTACTCGTCGCCCGGAAAATTCGGCGCGTCCCGCGGATCGAACTCGACGACGTTGATGTCCTTGTTCTTCTCGGGGAGAAAGTCGGCGATGATCTGCTTCTGCTCGCGTGTGAACTCGACGTTCTCGCTACCGGGGACTGTGGCCATCGGCGGGCTCCTCACTCATACTAGCCCGCGCGCACCGACCCAACGCCGACGACAACACGGGCAACAATTGGCCCCCGCCGCCGGCAAGACACCACAACCTCCCGCGATGCACAAGCCGCAATGATCACGCCAGCGTGTAAAGCGGGTAGCCGGGCGGCGAGAGAGCCGCCCGGGATTACGCACCCAAGACGTGTCCCGTCCTGGGGAGTCATGTTGAATCAATGCTTTAAAGATCTGCTGCGGTGCAAAACGCGGCCCGCCGCGATCTGCCGCGACCGCTGGTTGCTAAGCGACTGATTCCACTGATTGTGCACTGCAGCGGAACATTGCTGCCGATTCGGGCCGGCGAGCCGCTCGAGGGCCAGCCGGCGCGGAGCTCTTGCCAGGCTCCGCCTGCATTGCGGCGGGCGTTGGAATGCCTACATCAGGCGAACGCCCCGCCGTTCCGGCGCACGCCCCGCCACCGCCCTCGCACAGGCAGTAACAATCTCGTGAGCTTGCGCTCCCTCGGCGACGATGCCCGCGTCGCCCTCGCCACCCTCGCCGACCGGGCGATCGAGATCGGCACGCCGACCGTGCGGCTCGGCGTCACCGGGCTGTCGCGGGCGGGCAAGACCGTGTTCATCACCGCCCTCGTCCACGCGCTGACGCGTGGCGGCCGGCTGCCGCTGTTCGAACCCGCCGCCTCCGGCCGCCTCGCCCGCGCCCGCCTGCAGCCGCAGCCCGACGACACCGTGCCGCGCTTCGAATACGAGGCACACGTCGCCGACCTCGTCGGCGCGCGCATCTGGCCGCAATCGACCCGCCGCGTCGCCGAACTGCGCGTCACCCTCGACTACGAATCGGCGACCTTCCTCGGCCGCACCCTCGGCCGCGGCCGTCTCCACCTCGACATCGTCGACTATCCCGGCGAGTGGCTGCTCGACCTCGCCCTGATCGACCGCAGCTACGCCGCCTGGTCGGCGGAGGCGATCGGGCGCGCCCGGGCGCACCCGCAAGCAGCGGAGACGCAGCGCTTCCTCTACGCCCTCGGCGGTGCCGACGCCGCCGGCCCCGAGGACGAGGCGGCGGCCGCAGGCCTCGCCGCGCTGTTCACCGCCCACCTCTCCGCCCGCCGCGCCGATCCCGAGGCGCTCGCCGCCGAGCCGCCGGGCCGCTTCCTGATGCCGGGGGACCTCGCCGGCTCGCCGGCGCTGACCTTCGCGCCGCTGCCGCTGCCGGAGGGCGGCGCGCCGGTGCGCGCCACGCTGGGCGGACTGATGGAGCGCCGCTACGAGGCCTATCGCACCCAGATCGTGAAGCCGTTCTTCCGCGATCACTTCGCCCGGCTCGACCGCCAGATCGTGCTGGTCGACGCGCTCGCCGCCCTCGACCGCGGCCCGGCGGCGACCGCCGAGCTCGAGCGGACGCTCGCCGACGTGCTCGCCGCCTTCCGGCCGGGACGCCTCTCCTTCCTCGGCCGCCTCGTCGACCGCCGCATCGACCGCATCCTGTTCGCCGCCACCAAGGCCGACCACCTGCACCACCGCGACCACGACCGGCTGGAGGCGATCCTGCGGCGCCTCGTCGGCCGCGCCATCGAGCGCGCCTCCTTCGCCGGCGCCGAGGTGGACGTGCTGGCGATCGCCGCCGTCCGGGCGACGCGCGAGGCCACCGTCAGGCGCGGCGGGGAGCGGCTGCCGGCGATCCTCGGCACGCCGATCGCCGGCGAGAGCGTCGACGGCACCACCTATGACGGCGCCACCGAGATCGCGCTCTTCCCCGGCGACCTGCCGGACGATCCGGAGGCGGTGTTCGGCCGGCCCGAGGGCGACGGAACCTTGCGCTTCCCGCGCTTCCGTCCGCCGAAGCTCGAGGCGGATCCCGACGGCATCCGGCTGCACCTGCCGCACATCCGCCTCGACCGCGCCCTGCAGTTCCTGATCGGAGACCGGCTGGCATGAGTGAGTTCCGCTCCGGCGAGCCCCGCGCCGACCCGCCCCGCCGCCGGCCGACGGCGATCCGCCTTGACGAGGCAGAGTTCGTCGGCGCCGTGCCGCCGACCGGCGACCGACCCGTGATCGTGCCGGAGGCGGAGGACGAGCCGCCGCCGCCACCCGCCCCGCGCCGCAAGGGCGTCAACTGGGGCACTCTGTTCACCGCCGCCACCGGCGGCCTCGTCTCGCTGGCGCTCGGCCTCGCCCTCGATGCGCTGATCCGCGACCTGTTCACCCGCGCCGAGTGGCTCGGCTGGCTCGCCGCCGTTCTGACGGCGGTCGCCGTGGTGGCGGCGCTCGCCGTCATCGGCCGCGAGGTGCTGGCGCTGACGCGGCTGTCCGCGATCGAGTCGCTCAGCACCGACGCGGCGGCGGCGGCCGCCGCCGACGACCGGCCGAAGGCGGAGGCGGTCGTGGCGAAGGTCACCGCGCTCTATGCCGGCCGGCCGGAGACGGCGCGCGGCCGCGCCGCCATGGCCGACCACCTCGCCGAGGTGATCGACGGCCGCGATCTCCTGATGCTCGCGGAGCGGGAAGTGCTCTCGCCCCTCGACGCCCGCGCCCGCGCCATGGTGGTCGCCTCGGCGCGGCGCGTCTCGGTGGTGACCGCGCTGTCACCCCGGGCGCTCATCGACCTCGTCTATGTGGCGGCCGAGGCCGCCTCGCTGACGCGGCGCCTCTCGATGCTCTATGGCGGCAGGCCGGGCACGCTCGGCTTCCTGCGGTTGACCCGCCACGTCCTCGGCCATCTCGCCGTCACCGGCGGCCTCGCCGCCACCGACGGGCTGGTGCACGAGATCGTCGGCCGCTCGGTGGCCTCGCGGCTGTCGGCGCGCCTCGGCGAGGGCATCGTCAACGGGCTGATGACCGCCCGCGTCGGCCTCGCCGCCATCGACGTCTGCCGCCCGCTCCCCTTCATGGGCACCAAGCGCACGACCATCTCGGAGATCGTCGGCGACGTCGCCAAGCTGACGACCCCGCCGGACGGCGAGCCGCACGTCCGGACCTGACCGCGCCCTTCACTCCTCCGACGGGAACACCTCGGCCACCTGCATCATGCCGAGGTCCTCGTGGATGAGGATGTGGCAGTGGTAGACGAAGCGGCCCTGCTCGGGGAACGTCACCTTCACCACCACCTTGCCGCTCGCCGGCAAGGGCGCGGTGTCGCGCTCGACCGGCACCGTCGCGCCGCCCGCCTTCACGTCCTTGAAGAAGCCGGCCATCACCCGGTTCGGCCGCTCGTCCGGGCCGCCGGTCTCGTAGGTCACCTTCTCGACGATGAAGCGCGACTGGTGGATGTGCAGGTTGTGGAAGATCGGCGAGGAGTTCTCGACCTCGAAGCGCACCGTCGACCCCTTCTCGATGCACAGGTTGATGCGCTCCATATCGAAGGCCTTGGCGCCCTGGCCGTTCGTGTTGATGAAGAACTTGTCGAAGTTGGGTGAGTTGCCGAAGCGCAGCGGGATCACCGCGGTCTTGCCGCTGCTCTGGCTGTGGTCCTCGTCCGGGCCCATGACGGTGCCATCCTTGAAGACGACGGTGGGGTTTCCCAGACCCTTCTTGTTCTTGCACGCTTCCGGCCGCTTGTGCTGCTTGCCGACGGGGCCGACGGCGTCGTCGGCCATGAGGGTGGCGATGCGCGCCTCCGCCGTCGCCGGGTCGAGGCCGAACTCGGCCACCTCGGTCGCCTTCGCCTGTGGATCGCCCTTCATCACCACCTTCGCCAGGGCCACCGCCGGATAGGTCGAGGTGCCGGACAGCACCTGGCGCTGCACGAACTGGAAGGTCTTGTCCTTCTTGAAGGGTTGCAGCTTGCCCTTGCCGTCGATACGGCCGGAGGAGACGACGATGTCGGCGCGGGTGCCCGGCATCATCAGGAGCGAGCCCCTCGTCACCGATTTCGCGACATAGTTGCCGTCGATGTTGATGACCTGGAAGTCGGTCTTGTTGCCGTCCTCGTCGAGCAGCACGAGGTCGTAGGAGGCGTTGGCGCCGATGTTGGCGATCCGCCAGATCTCCTGGGCGCCGGGCTTCATCTCGACGGTGGGGTAGCGGGCGCCGTTGACGAGGAAGAGCCAGAGATCGGTGTTTCTGCCGGCCGTGCCGTCGATCTGGCAGCCGCCCTTCACCTTCGAATAGTCGATCGGCTTGCCCTGCCCCGAGCAACTGACGAAGATATCGTAGGGGCGCAGCTCGGCCGTCTTCGCCTTCTCGTCGATCTTGGTCAGCTGCACGTCCTTCAAGAGCATGAAGCGCTCGCGGATCTGCGGGCTGCCGTTCTTGCAGAGCCTCTCCTGGTCGGCCGGCAAGAGGTGCTTGCCGTCGCAGAGCGAGCCGATCTGGATGCCGCCGGAGAGCCCGGCGTTGACCATCTTCTGCGAGAAGCCGTGGATGTGCGGGTGGAACCAGAACATGCCGCTCTGGCCGTTGTCCTTGACGCCGATGCGGTAGTCGGCCGAGCCCGTCAGGGTGACGAGCTGGCTCTTGCCGCACTCGCTCTTCGCCTGGGGCTCGATGGCGTCGTCGGCCGCAGCCGCCTCCGGTGCGCCGTGGCCGGCGTGGCCACCATGACCGGCATGGCCCGCGTGCGCATCGCTCTGCTTCGCCAGCGCGCCGGACTGGATGGTCAGGAAGATGTTGTCGCCCTGCTTCTTGCCCGAACAGGGGCTGGTGATCAGCCCGTGCGTGTGCATGTTGAGGTCGGTCGGCACCATCATCTGCTCGCCTTCGAGATCCGCCGCCGTGACGTTCGAGGGCGGCGCGTCGATCTCGTTGACGAGCCTGAAACGCAGCGCCTCGCCCGGCTTCGCCTTGATCACCGGTGGCACGTAGAGGAACGCGGCGTTCTTGCCGAAGGCGTAGGAAAGCGCGCCGGCGACCTCGTAGCCGCCGATTTCCACCGGCGCCTGCTTCGACGACCGCCGCACCTTGATGACGGTGTCGTCCCTGGTGGCGAGCGAGCGGTCGACGCCGGGATTGGGCAGCGTGTCGGCGGAGCGGGCGGCGAGGGGCGCGGCGAGGATCGCGAGCGAGAGCGCGGCCGCCGCGGCGGCCGTCCGATGCTTCCGATGGTGCACGCTGAAGCCCTCCCCCGTCGGCCCGCCGTTTCGGTCGGCGCGGCCCGATCTCGTCGCCCGCCCACAGGGAAGCGCGTCCCGCGGGCGGCGGCAAGCCGGAAAGTCGGAACCTCGGCGAGAGACACTGGCGGGACGCGGCTTCACCCGGCCGACGGGCTGGCCTACCATCCGTCCCGTCACGCGGAGCGGACGGGCCTCATGTTCATCACCTTCCTCGGCGAACTGCGCGCCGCCGGGCTGCCGGTGTCGATCACCGAGTACCTGACACTGCTCGAGGCGACCGAAGCCGATCTCGCCGGCAAGCGGGTCGAGGACTTCTACTTCCTGGCGCGCACCTGCCTCGTCAAGGACGAGACGCGCGTCGACAAGTTCGACCGCGTCTTTGCCCACGTCTTCAAGGGGCTCGACACCTTGCCGGAGGCGGTCGAGGCGGAGGTGCCGACGGAGTGGCTCCTCAAGCTCACCGAGCGCTTCCTGTCGGAGGAGGACAAGGCGAAGATCGCCGCCCTCGGCGGGCTCGAGAAGCTGCTCGAGACGCTGAAGGAGCGCCTCGCCGAGCAGAAGGGCCGCCACCAGGGCGGCTCGAAGTGGATCGGCACCGGCGGCACCTCGCCCTTCGGCCACGGTGGCTACAACCCGGAGGGCATCCGCATCGGCGGCCCCGGCGGCCAGCGCCGGGCGGTGAAGGTGTGGGAGAAGCGCGAGTTCAGGGACCTCGACGACACGGTCGAGATCGGCACCCGGGCGATCAAGATCGCGCTCCGGCGGCTGCGCCGCTTCGCCCGCACCGGGGCGGCCGAGGAGCTCGACCTCGAGGGCACGATCGGGGCTACGGCGCGGCGCGCCTTCCTCGATGTGCGCATGCGGCCGGAGCGTCACAATGCCGTGAAGGTGCTGCTGCTGCTCGATATCGGCGGCTCGATGGACGACCACGTGCGCGTCGTCGAGGAGCTGTTTTCCGCCGCCCGCTCGGAGTTCAAACACCTCGAGCACTACTACTTCCACAACTGCCTCTACGAGGGCCTGTGGAAATCGAACCGTCGGCGGCGTAGCGAGCAGACGCCGACCGCCGAGGCGCTGCGCACCTTCCCCCCCGACACCCGCGTCGTCGTGGTCGGTGACGCCTCGATGTCGCCCTACGAGATCAGCCATCCCGGCGGGGCGGTGGAGCACTGGAACGCCGAGGCCGGCGCCGTCTGGCTGCAGCGCCTCGCCCGCGCCTTCCCGCGGCTCGCCTGGATCAACCCGCTGCCCGAACGCCACTGGGCCTACACCCATTCGGTCGGCATGATCCGCGACCTCGTGGGCGGGCGGATGTACCCGATGACACTGGACGGCCTCGACGAGGCGACGCGGGCGCTCTCCCGCTGAGGCCCGTCGGCGGCCCGCGAGGCGCACGCATTGCGCCCGAAATGCGGCACCCCGCCACACTTCCGCGCCGATCGCATCCCGAAGCCGACACGATCCGAGGCTAATTCCGCCGGACTGCTTGCCGGCGTGGCGTCGAACGAGTGCGTCTGCAAGTAACCCATGTGACTGATGAGGTTCAATCTTGGGTTATTCTATAACATTCACCGTCGACGATCGCTGGTCCACCGGGTTCGTTGGATCGATGTCGGTCACCAACACCGGCGACCGGGCCGCCAACGGGTGGACGGTCGGCTTCGATGCGCCGTTCGATATTACGAACATCTGGAACTGCACGCTCGTGAACCGCGAGGGCGACCGCTACACGGTCAGCGCCCCCGACTGGGCGAGCCGTCTCGCCCCCGGCGAGACTGTCACCTTCGGCTTCGAGAGCGCCCATACGGGCCCGATCGGCGAGCCGGACGGGTTCACCGTCAACGGCGAGACCGTCATGGTGGAGGACGCCCCGCCGGCGATCTCCGTCGAGGACGCGCTGATCATCGACGGCGCCGACGGCGTCCCCGTCGCCTCGTTCACGGTGTCGCTGTCGGCACCGTCGGACGAGACGGTGAAGGTCGGCTTCGCCACCGAGGGCGGCACCACCATCCTCGGCCACGACTATCTCTCGACCGCCGGAACGCTGACCTTCGCACCGGGCGAGACCGAGAAGACGGTGCTCGTCGCCCCCTCGGCCGAGGACCTCGAGGTGCTGTCGCTGACGCTCGCCGGCTCCGTCGGCGCGACGATCGCCGACGCCTACGCCGTGGCCACGGTCCCGGCCGGCGATGAGCCTGCGGCAGACGGCCCGCTGGCGGGTGAGCCGACCGTCTCGATCGGTGACGCGACCGTGCTCGAGCGCGACGTCGTCACCGTCACCGGGCCGGTCGGCTTCCTGTCGACCAAGGGCAACCAGATCGTCGACGAGGCCGGCACTGCCGTGAAGCTCGCCGGCGTCAACTGGTTCGGCCTCGAATCCGGCCGCTTCGCGCCGGACGGGCTGCACGCCCGCAACCTCGAGGACATGATGGACCAGATGGGGGAGCTCGGCTTCAACACCATCCGGCTGCCGTTCTCCCAGGACCTGTTCGACGGGGCGATGCCGAGCGGCATCAACTACGACCTCAATCCGGAGCTGCGCGGCCTCACCGGCCTCGAGATCATGGACCGCGTCATCGAGTATGCCGGCGAGATCGGCCTCAAGGTGATCCTCGACCACCATCGGCCCGCCGCCGGCGCCGGCGCCACGGAGAACGGGCTCTGGTACGACGCCAGCCACAGCGAGGCCGACTGGATCGACACCTGGAAGATGCTGGCCGACCGCTATGCCGGCGACACCGCGGTGATCGGCGCCGACCTCCACAACGAGCCGCACGCCGCCACCTGGGGCGGCGGCGGGGCGACCGACTGGGCGGCGGCCGCCGAGCGGGCCGGCAACGCCATCCATTCCGTCAACGAAGACTGGCTGATCTTCGTCGAGGGCGTCGCCAACAAGGACGGCAGCTACTGGTGGGGTGGCAACCTGAAGGGCGTCGCCGAACGGCCGATCGACCTCAAGCAGGACGGCAAGGTCGTCTACTCCCCGCACGACTACCCGAACTCGATCTACGAGCAGCCGTGGTTTTCCGACAAGGATTTCCCGGACAACCTGACCGCGAAGTTCAAGGAGTTCTGGGGCTACATCCACGAGGAGAAGATCGGCCCGGTGCTGCTCGGCGAGTTCGGCAGCCGCCTCACCGATCCCAAGGACATCGCCTGGTTCGAGAAGATCACCGCCTACCTGTCGGGCGACTTCGACGCCGACGGCGACCGCGACGCCGGGGCGAACGACGCCGGCATCAACTGGACCTTCTGGTCGTGGAACCCGAATTCCGGCGACACCGGCGGCATCCTCAAGGACGACTGGACGAGCGTGCACGAGAACAAGCTCGAGGGCCTCAAGGACCTGATGTTCGACTGGCCGGGGTCGAGCAAGCCGCAGAACTCGAAGGCCGAGTTCGACGTGACGCTGTCGCACGCCAGCGACGAGAAGGTGAAGGTCGACTACAAGATCGTCGGCGAGACGGCCGACGGCGACGACTACGTCGTCAAGTCCGGGCGGGTGAAGTTCGACCCCGGCGAGACCGAGAAGACCATCAAGATCGGCATCCTCGGCGACCTGAAGGCCGAGGGCGACGAGACCTTCCGTGTCGTGCTCCGGGGCGCCAAGAACGTCGAGATCGACGACGGCCGCGGCATCGGCGCCATCATCGACAACGACGGCGACCGCACCGCCATCAAGGTGCAGCAGGCGCTCGAATTCGAGCTCTGAGCGGCGCACCGGTCGGCGGATACGAAAACGGGCGGGCCATCGCGGCCCGCCCGTTTTGTTTCTGGGGCAAGGCGGGCCGATCGGCCCGCCTGCTTTCGTTTGAGAGAGGCCGCCTCGCCTCAGCCGACCGTGCCGAGGTCGAAGGGCAGCGAGCGCAGCCGCTTGCCGGTCGCCTGGAACACCGCGTTGCCGATCGCCGGCGCGAGCAGCGGCACAGCCGGCTCGCCGATGCCCGACGGCGGCGCGTCGACCTTGGCGATGTGCACTTCCACCACCGGCATCTCCGACATCCGCGTCGGCTCGAAGCCGTCGAAGTTCGACTGGTCGACGATGCCGTCGGTCAGCGTGATGGCGTTGCGCAGCACCGACGACAGCGCGAAGCCGACGGAGCCTTCCACCTGAGCGGCGATGATGTCCGGGTTCACCGCGATGCCGCAGTCGACCGCGGCGACGATGCGGTCGACCTTGATGTCCGCCCCGTCCACCGTCACCTCGGCGACCATCGCCACCCGCGTGCCGAAGCTCTCGTGCACGGCGATGCCGCGGCCCTTGCCGGCCGGCATCGGCTTGCCCCAGTCGCCCTTCTCGGCGGCGAGCTTCAGGACGTCGGCCATGCGCGGATGCTCGGAGAGAAGTTCGAGGCGGAACTCGACGGCGTCGCGACCGGCCATGGTCGCGAGTTCGTCCATCATCGTCTCCATCACCTGGGCGGTGTGGGTGTTGCCGACGGACCGCCACCACAGCACCGGCACCTCGGAGGCCGGGTTGTAGGCCTCGACCGCGAAGTGCGGGATCTTGTAGGGGCTGTTCTTGACGCCCTCGACGCTGGTGTCGTCGACGCCGTCGTGCACCACCATCTGCTCGAGTGCGGTGCCGATCATGATCGACTTGCCGATCACCTTGTGGCGCCAGCCGGCGATCTTGCCGTCCGCCGTCACGCCGGCCTCCACCGCGTGCAGGAACATCGGCCGGTAGTAGCCGCCCTTGATGTCGTCCTCGCGCGTCCACACCAGCTGGACCGGGTCCTTCCGGCCGACCGCCTTGGCCACCGCCGCGAGCTCGAAGGTCCAGTCGGCGTTCGGCACGGCGCGCCGGCCGAAGCTGCCGCCGGAGATCAGGATGTTGATCTTCACCTGCTCCGGCTTGATGCCGAGGACGGCGGAGGTGACATAGAGGTCGATGCTCGGGAACTGGCTGCCCGACCAGATCTCCGCCCCTTCGTCGGTCAGCTGGATGACGCCGTTCATCGGCTCCATCGGCGCATGGGCGAGGTAGGGGAAGGTGAACTCGGCCGTCGTCGTCTTCGCCGCGCCGGCGATGCCGGCCGCCGCGTCGCCGCGGGTGTCGGCTGGGAGCCCCGTCTTCTTCAGCTCCTCGCGGTAGCTCGCGAAGATCGCGTCGGTCGAGCGCGTCTCGGCCTTGGCGTCGTCCCATTCGACGGTGAGCGCCTCGCGGCCCTTCATCGCCGACCAGGTGTCCTTGGCGATGACGGCGACGCCGGTCGGGATCTGCACGACGTCGACGACGCCGGCGATCGCCTTCGCCGCCGTGGCGTCGAAGGACTTCACCGTGCCGCCGAAGCGGTCCGGCCGGCGGATCACCGCCACCAGCATGCCCGGCCGGCGGATATCGAGGCCGTAGACGGCCGTGCCGTTCGTCTTCGCAAAGCTGTCGAGGCGCGGCAGGCGGGTGCCGATCAGCGTCCACTGGTCTGGGGTCTTCACCGCCGGATCGGCCGGCACGGCCTCCGCCATCGCCGCTCCGGCGAGGTCGCCGAAGGTCGCTGTCTTGCCGGACGGATGGCTGAGCGTGCCCTTCGCGACGGTGATCTCACCGGCCGGGACGTTCCACTCTTTCGCCGCGGCTGCGACCAGCATCGCGCGGGCGGCAGCGCCGACCTTGCGCATCTGCGTCCACGAGTTGGCGGTCGAGGTCGAGCCACCGGTCCCCATGTAGGTGCCGAAGAACAGGTTGGCGTAGAGGGCGGGATTGGCCGGCGCCATCTCGTAGCGCATCTGGCCCCAGTCGGCGTCGAGTTCCTCGGCGACGAGGGTGGTGAGGCCGGTGGTGATGCCCTGGCCCATCTCGAAGTGCTTGATTAGCACGGTGACGGTGCTGTCCGGGGCGATCTTCAGGAAGACGTTGGGCTCGAAGATGCCGGCCGGCGGGCCGCTCGCGGCCGCCTCCTGGGCGAGCGGGCCGCGGCCGAGTGGCACGAAGGTCGCCAGCACGAAGGCGCCGCCGACGGTGGCGGCCCCCTTCAGGAAGTCGCGGCGCGAGGCCCCGCGGGTGGCGGGGCGGGGGATCAGCGGATTGACGGGCAGGTCGGTGCGAAGCATGGCCGTTCTCCTCACGCGAGCTTGCCGGCGGCGTCGTGGATCGCCGCCCGGATGCGCTGGTAGGTGCCGCAGCGGCAGATGTTGCCGTCCATGGCCGCGTCGATGTCGTCGTCGGTCGGCTTGGCGTTGTCGCTGAGAAGCGCGATCGCCGACATGATCTGGCCGGACTGGCAGTAGCCGCACTGCACGACGTCGAGGTCGCGCCAGGCGGCCTGGACGGCTTCAGCGACCTTGCCGTTCACCCCTTCGATGGTGACGATCTCGGCGCCGGCGGCATCGCCCACCGAAGTCTGGCAGGAGCGCACCGCGGTGCCATCGAGCTGCACGGTGCAGGCGCCGCAGAGCGCCTGGCCACAGCCGAACTTGGTGCCGGTCATGGCGAGCGTGTCGCGCAGCGCCCAGAGCAGCGGCATGTCGGACGGCACGTCGAGGTCGTGCGCGACGCCGTTGACGGAAAGCGTGATCATTCGGAAAGGCTCCCTGAAGCAGGGTGGACGGGGTGCTGCGCCCGCACGGCGGGGGTCGATGCGGGCGGCACGACAACGGTCGCTGCCGCCACGGCAGCGCCGAATGGGCGCGCTCCGGCGGAACAGCTGACGGAGAGACCATCACACGGATGCGGCCCGGCCGTCTTTCACCTTCCGTGGAACCATTGCAAAATCCCCGGAGCGTCATACCTCCTTCGCTCATGGGCCTCGGCCGGGGGGACGACGGTGGGGACGACGATGCAGGACGACGGCCGATTGCATCTCTTGCGCGCTGAGGCCCCGGTCGCCCCGGATGCCGTCCGCGCCGGCGAAATCCCGAACAGCTGCGGTGTGGATGGCGAGTGCGCCGTTCCCCTCGATGGGCAGGGCGAGGAGGTCGTCGCCGACTGGCCGCTCGCCCGTCTCGTCATCCGCCGCGAGGCCGTCGATCGCGAGCGCTCGTGGAACGCGGTGAAGCGCGACCACACGGTGATGGTCAACCTCGGCAGCGGCGGCGGCCGCTTCGCCGTCGAGGTGGGCGACGTCTCCGCCCTCTACACCCCCGCGCCGGGCGACCTGTCGATCCTGCCGGCGGGTCGCACCTTCGTCGGCATGTTCCAGGGCCGCACCCTCGACTATGCGGTCTGGATGATGTCGGCGGCGACGATGGACCGCCTCGCCGCCGAGGCGGGGCTCGCGGTGCCCGTCGAGTTCGGGGTGCGGCTGTCGCACCGCGACGAGTTCCTCTACCGCGCTCTCGAGCGCCTCGCCGCCCTCGCCCGCTCCGCCGATCCGGCGGCGGCGACGGTGGCCGACGGTCTCAACCGTGCCGTCGCCCTCCACCTCGCCACCGTCTATGACGGCGTCGCGCCGGCCCCGACGGTCGGACTGCCGGACGAAACCGCCGCAGCTCTCATCGACTATGTCGAGGCGCGGCTGTCGGGCAAGATCAGCGTCGAGGAACTGGCCGCGGTGGCGGGCCTCACTCCGCACACCCTGCTCGCGACCTTCCGCGCCCGCTTCGGCCGCTCGCCGCTGCAGTATGTCATCGACCAGCGCCTCGCCCGCGCCCGCCGCCTGCTCGCCGAGACGCCCCGTCCGATCGCCGAGATCGCCTACGAGGTCGGGCTCTCCAGCCAGAGCCACCTGACCAACCTCTTCCGCTCCCGCTTCGGCGTGACGCCGGCCGCCTTCCGCCGCGCGCCGCGCTGAGGCCGCGCCGGACCCTAGTGGGCGCGCCCTGCGGAGCGGCGGGCCATCAGCACGACGAAGGCGACGGCCACCGCGAACGCCCAGGTCGTCATGCCGACGCTCTCGCCGAGGATCAGCGCCGCCAGCGCGATGGTGACGAAGGTCTGCAGCAGCTGCACCTGCGCCACCCGCGCCACGCCGCCGATCGCCATGCCGGCGTTCCAGAAGAAGAAGCCGAGGAACACCGAGAACAGCGCCGTGTAGAGGAGACCCAGCACCGCCGGCAGCGGCGCGGCGAGGTATTCCGGCCGCCAGATCAGCGCGCAGACGGTGACGGTGAGCGGCGACGTCAGCACCAGTGCCCAGGAGATCGATTCCCAGCCGCTCACCCACGGCGCGATGCGGGCGTAGTGGGCGTAGCCGATCGCCGCGGAGGCGCCGGCCAGCACGAAGAAGGCGTCGCCCCAGCCCGGAACCGTCTCGGCGTCGCGCACCGCCATCGCGATCACCAGCACGGCGCCGAGCGTACTCCAGGCCCAGAACGCCCGCCGTGGCCGCTCGCCGTTGATGACGACGGCGGCGATCGCGGTGGCGAGCGGCAGGAGCCCGAGCACGATGGCGCCGTGGGCCGCCGGCACGGTCTGCAGCGCGAAGGCGGAGAAGGCCGGGAAGCCGATCACCGTGCCGGCGGCGGCGATCGCGAGCGAGCCGCGGGCGACCCGCGGCGGGAACGGCCGGCGGAACAGGACGAGCAGCAGCGCCGCCGGCACGGCAGCGATCGCCGCGCGGCCGAGCGCGATGAACCACGGGTCGAAGGCTTCCAGGGCGAGGCTCGTCATCGGCAGGGTGCCGCCGAACATCACCACGCCGACGAAGCCGAGCGAGAGCCCGAGGAGTTGGCGCAGCCCATCGCTGCCCGGGGGCTTCATGAGTTCGCTCCACCCATCGTCGTGCGGGCCGGCACCGCGAGGACGGCCGGTCCGAAGCAGCCGCGACCGGCGCGCGTCCCCCTCCCGGGGCCGCGCACAATGGTCGATGACGGCGTTGCTGTCGAACACCGGCGGGAGCGGGCCACACCGCGGGGTGCCGGCGGGGGAATGGCGGGCGACCGCGGTATGCCGGGCCGCCGTCCGTTGATCGCGATGGTCGCCCGGGGCGACTGCCACAGGCCTCCTGCCTCCCGTCGCGACGTGCGCCTCCCGCCGCGCCGCCCGTGCCAGACTGCCCGTGCCAACCGGATTGACAGCAATGGGCCCGGATGGAAACTTGGCATGCGTACCGGCCATCCTGGTATGCCTGACCCGCCACCCAGCCGCGGAGGACGACGTGACGGCTGCGATCCCGACCCGCGCTCCTCCCGTCGGATCGGACCACGGCGCGCCCGCGGCGCGCGCTGACCTGGGCGACGGCGCGCCAGAGCAGCCCGCCCCCA
>CAMDHY010000078.1 GCA_945898215.1 Pseudoxanthobacter soli DSM 19599
CAGTCGTTGAACTCGGCGATCGCCACGTGGCCCTTCGGCCAGTCGGAGAGGGCGATCTGCTGCTGGCGGAATCGCGCCGTGTGCGGCGTCTTGCCGAACGGCGTGCGCACCGTGATCGCCACGATGTTCGGCACCTCCTCGGTCGAGAAAGCCGGCCGCTCGCCGTCGAACAGCACCGTGTCCTGGATGCCGAAATAGCCCGAGGGGCGGCTCAGGATGACGACGCCGCCATCGTCCGGGCGCTCCACCACCTCGGCCGGCCGCAGGTACACATAGTCCGAGCCGCGCTGGAACGGTGCGCGGTAGATGTGCGTCACCGGCTGCCCGTCGACCGCCACCTCGAACTCATAGGCCACCCTCGGGCTCGCCTCGAAGGGGCCCCAGCGGCCGTCGGCGCCGGTCGTGGCGCTCAGCACCGCGCGGCCCTTGCGGGCGCCGGTCTCCGGGTCGACCCGGAAAATCCGCACCCTGGCGCCCTTCACCGGCCGGTTGTCGTAGAGGCCGGCGGTGAGGCCGGTGACGATGCCATCGAGGCGCGGCCGCGGCTGGTCGTCGATGCGGTCCGTCTTCGGCGCGTCGCCCGAGACGAATTCGAACGCCGCGGCGAAGGCCCTGGCGCTCAGCGCCGATTCGCGGTGGTCGGCGCCGGGGAAGACGAGGTTCTTCGCTCCCTTCAGCGCCGGTGCGTCGCTGGTGACGAAGGTCGGCAGGCTCTTGTCGTTGACGAGGAAACGGCCGTCCGGCTGGGCATACTTGTCGAAGCGGTCTGAGCGCATGGTGAGGAACTTCACCCCGTCGACAACCTCGTCCGGGCCGGCGTTCAGCTGCGACATGAAGCGGCCGCCGCCGTTGAACTCGGCCGAATCGATGAGTGTGCCCCAGTTGAAGGCGCCGTGGTTGACGCCGCCGCCGAGCACGACGTGCGAGACGGACTTCGCGCCGCCGCCGTTCTTGACGAAGTTACGGATGGTGTTGGCGCCGCGCGAGTTGCCGACGAGCGCGATCTTCTTCGCCCCCGTCTGCTTCAGCACGTCGTCGACGAAGTCGGACAGCGCCCGCTCCTGCTCGGCGGCGGTGGAGGTGCCGGCCTGCGGCAGGTCCTCCATGAACGGCGCCGACGGGTATGGCAGGTTGGCGGCGAACAGCCGGTCGCGCGGCCAGCCGTTGGTCTCCCACCGCCACATCGTCACCATCCAGGCGGCCGGCGTGTCGCCGTTGCCGTGCACGAAGACGATCGGCGTCTTGTCGTCGTCAGCCGCCGCGCGGCCGGGCCCCGCGGCAATGGCCGAGAGCGAGACGGCGAGCAATGCCGCGGCAGCGAGCACGGCGCGCCGCGGAAAGGCGATGGCAGTCATGGAAGGCCCCCCGGAGGAGGCCGAGGGGGCGTCCTTCAACCGCAGATGACGCTTCCTGAGCGGCCGCCGCAAGCGGCAGAATCGGATTCACTTCGCCGGCGCGGCCGCTGCCCTCAGAGCGGGATGTTGTCGTGCTTCTTCCAGGGGTTCTCGAGGTGCTTGTTGCGCAGCATCCGAAGGCCCCGGCAGATGCGGCGGCGCGTCGAGTGGGGCATGATCACCTCGTCGATGTAGCCGCGCTCGGCCGCCACGAACGGGTTGGCGAAGCGCGCCTCGTATTCCTTCGTGCGCGCCGCGATCCTGGCAGGGTCGCCGAGCTCCGAGCGGTAGAGGATCTCGACCGCGCCCTTCGCCCCCATCACCGCGATCTCGGCCGTCGGCCAGGCATAGTTGAGGTCGCCGCGCAGGTGCTTGGAGGCCATCACGTCATAGGCGCCGCCATAGGCCTTGCGGGTGATCAGCGTCACCTTCGGCACGGTGGCCTCGGCATAGGCGAACAGCAGCTTGGCGCCGTGCTTGATCAGGCCGCCGTACTCCTGCGCCGTGCCCGGCAGGAAGCCCGGCACGTCGACGAAGGTGATGAGCGGGATGCCGAAGCAATCACAGAAACGAACAAAGCGCGCCGCCTTGCGCGAGGCGTCGCTGTCGAGCACGCCGGCGAGCACCATCGGCTGGTTCGCGACGATGCCGACGGTGCGCCCCTCCATCCGGCCGAAGCCGACGACGATGTTCTTCGCGTAGGCCTCCTGGATCTCGAAGAAGTCGCCCTCGTCGACCGTCTTCAGGATCAGTTCCTTGATGTCGTAGGGCTTGTTCGGATTGTCCGGGATCAGCGTGTCGAGCGACAGGTCGATGCGGTCCGGCTCGTCGTAGACCGAGAGCTCCGGCACGTCGGCCTTGTTGTGAGCGGGCAGGAAGTCGATGAGGCGGCGCATCTCGAGCAGCGCCGTCACGTCGTCGTCGTAGCCGCCGTCGGCGATCGACGACTTCGTCGTGTGGATCGAGGCGCCGCCGAGCTCTTCGGCCGTCACCGTCTCGTTGGTGACGGTCTTCACCACGTCCGGGCCGGTGACGAACATGTAGCTCGTGTCGCGCACCATGAAAATGAAGTCGGTCATCGCCGGCGAATAGACGTCGCCACCGGCGCACGGGCCCATGATGACGGAGATCTGCGGGATGACGCCGGAGGCGAGCACGTTCCTCTGGAACACCTCGCCATAGCCGCCGAGCGCCGCCACGCCCTCCTGGATGCGGGCGCCGCCGGCGTCGAACAGGCCGATGATCGGCGCGCGGTTGCGGAGCGCCATGTCCTGGACTTTCAGGATCTTCTGGGCGTGCGTCTCCGACAGCGAGCCGCCGAACACCGTGAAGTCCTTGGCGAACAGGTAGATCGTGCGGCCGTTCACCGTGCCCCAGCCGGTGACGACGCCGTCGCCGGGGTACTTCGTCTCGCCCATGCCGAAGTCGGTGGCGCGGTGCTCGACGAACATGTCGAACTCCTCGAACGAGCCCTCGTCGAGCAAGACCTCGATGCGCTCGCGCGCCGTCAGCTTGCCGCGGGCGTGCTGCGCGTCGATGCGCTTTTCGCCGCCACCGAGCCGGGCCACCGCCCGTCGCTGCTCGAGCTCCTCGAGGATATCGCGCATGCCCCCTCCGTCCCGCCCCGCCGTTCGTGTTGCCGGCTCATAGCATGGTGAGAGGGGGCGTGGCACCTCGGCGAAAGGCGGAGAGGGGTGCCGGGATTGCCCTTTGGGTCGCAACCCCTCCGCCGTCATCCCGGACCAGCGAGGCGCAGCCGAGCGCCGATCCGGGACCCAGCGCAAGAATGCGCGCCGGAGGCGCGGCTCGAGAGTCGCGCTTTGCGCGACGAGTCTTCCGCTGGGTCCCGGCTCGCTCCGCGTTGCTTCGCGTCCGGGATGACGACTCCCAAGTTCACCTGAGCCTCCCAGGCCCACCCCTCAGAAATCGTAGCCGAACGCCTCGATCTCGCGGGCATACCGCTTCTCGATCACCGCGCGCGTCTCCTCGTCGTAGAGGTCGCGATAGGGGCGGTGGTCGCGGCGGTAGTTCGACTTCGCCGAGGGCAGCGCTGGCAGTTCGACGCCGAGGCGCTCGGAGAGCTTGCCGTAGTCCTCCGACAGCGTCTCGGTGTGAAGCATCACATCGGCCGCGATCTGGTCGTCGATCGTGTAGATCGACCAGTTGTTGATCTTCTTGCGGTCGCCGTTCAGCACGTAGTCGCGGAAGCTCGGCCGCGTGTTCGGGTCGCGGTTGCGCCAGAAATAGTGCGAGACCTCGCGGTCCCAGGGGTTACGCTCGATCGAGATCTTGACGTAGTCGCGCCAGACGGCGGCCGGCACCATGCGCTTCACCTGCTCACCGCGCATGTGGTTGAAGAACTTCACCCCGGCCTCGGCCCGGCTGCGGCCGACGACCATCAGGGCATAGGCGGACAGCGGCCAGCGCTGCATCGGCAGGTTCTGGTTCTGCGGCGGCGGGCCGACGCGCAGCTTCTCGTCGTGGCCGACCGGGGTGATGACGTCGTCCGGCCCGCAGACGCCGCCGAGGCCGAGCTCGATGCTGGTCGAGCCGGTCTTCCAGGTCTTCAGGAAGATGAAGCGGTGGCGGTGGCAGAGGATCATCGGGAAGGGCGCGTCCAGAGGCGGGAATCGGGCGGCGGAAGCATCAGAAAGTGTAGCCGAAATGGTCGATCTCGCGCGCGTAGTAGCGCGCCACCGCCTCCCGCGTCGCCTCGTCGTAGAAGTGGCGATAGGCGGGCCCGTCGCTCGGCGCCGCGGCTGGCCTGTGCGAACTCTTGGCGTGCGGCAGCACCGGCGGCGTCTCGACGCCGAGATCGGCCATGAAGGTGGCAAAGTCGGCGGCGAGGCTCTCGTAGCGCAGGAAGCGGTCGACGACGATCCGTCCGTCGATCGAATAGAGCTGGACGTTCTTCACCCGCTCCGGCGCCGGCCGCTTCAGCACGAAGTCGGCAAACGACGGCCGGTTCGCCTCCGGAAGCTGCCGCATTTCCCAGAAGAACAACGACACCTCCCGGTCCCACGGATTCCGCTCCACCGCCACTTTGGCATAGCCCTCCCAGACCGCGCGCGGCAGTGCGGCGCGGACCTTGGTGGCGGGCATGTGGTTGTAGAACTCGAGACCGGCGCGGGCAGGCGTCGCGCCCATCATCCGCCGCAGCGGCGCGAGCAGCGACCGCCGGCGCAGCGGGATCGCGTAGTTCTGCGGTCCGCGGCCACGCCGGAGCTTCTCGTCGGCCGGGATCAGCGGCGTGATGATGTCGTCCGGTCCGCAGATTTCCGACAGCGCCAGCTCGACGCTGGAGCTCGCCGTCTTCTTCGTCTTCAGGAAGATGAAGCGATGGCGGTGCGAGACGATCATGCCGTGGCCGGTTCTCCCCGGTCGGTGAGCTCGGCCACTACCAGCGCGGCGGTGCGGGCATCGGCCTCGCGCGCCAGGCGACGGGCCAGAGCCTCCTCGTCGGCGCCCCACAGCGACCAGTTCCAGTCCTCGTCGGCGTTGGCCGACGTCCACGCCGTCTCGAAATCGAGCGCCCCGTGGACGACGGCGAGCGCCAAGAGCGCCGAGCCGGTCAGCGTCGTCAGAACGTGGGTGGCGGCCACCAACAGCGGCGGATCGGCAGGCACCGCCGCGGCGATCGCCGCTATCGCCTGCGCCTCCTGCGCCACCGGCATCACCCCCTCGGCCAGCACCATGCGGGCGCCGAGGTCGCGCTCGGCCCAGTCGACCACCGGGTTCCAGAGGGCGTTGGTGCGCGCCACCAGCCCCTCCGGACCGTCCGGGCGGTAGCAGAGCAGGTCGCTGCCGGCGAAGGCGACGACATCGGCGCGGACCGCCTCGATCTCGCCGGCGACGCCGTCGATGGCGGCGTTGGCGAGCCGTGTCAGCGGCATCGTGGCCGGATCGATGCGCTCCCCCTGCGCCGCCCATTCGGCGGCGAGCACCGCCGCCAGCCCCGGCGTCGGCACGGCCAGGAGATGGCGCGCCGGCGTGCGTACGGGCTTGCCGTCGAGCCGCAACTCGAAGCCCTCCGGGCCTTCGGCGGTGGCGACGTCGGTGTAGAAGCGCTTCGGCAGCTCGACCTTCGCGGCGGGCGTCCGCGTCGGGTCGGACGGGCGCTCGGTCGGGGCGATGGCGGCAAGATCGAAGGGCGTGTCGGGCTCGTCGCTCATGAGGTCACCAGTCGCCGCGCCGCATCCTCGGCGAACACGTCCATCACCGCGGCGGGCAGGGCCGCAAAATCATCGATGAGGCGATGGGCGCCTGCCGCGCGCAACTGCTCCACCGGGTGGTAGCCCCAGGAGACGCCGATCGCCAAGGCACCGGCGGCCCGCGCCATCTCGATGTCGAAGGTGGTGTCGCCGACGACGACGGTGCGCTCCGCCGGCACGCCGGCCTCCGTGAGCGCCAGCCGCACCATCGTCGGATCGGGCTTCGAGGGGGCGTCGTCGGCGGTCTTCAGCGTCACGAAGCGGTCGGCGATGGCGTGGCGGGCGAGGATGCCGTCGAGGCCGCGCCGCGACTTGCCGGTGACGACGCCGAGCCGCACGTCCGGCCGCGCCGACAGCGCCTCGATGGCGGCGAGCGCACCGGGATAGGGCGGCTCGCGGTCGACCGGCTCGGCGCGCAGGCGGTGGAAGGCGGTGCGGTAGGCGTCGACCAGCGCCGCCACGGGCGCGTACGGCGTTCCGGCGGTGAGCGTCGCCATCGCCACCGGCAGCGACAGCCCGACGATCGACAGCGTCGCCGCGCGCGTCGGCGGCACGAGCCCGGTGTCGGCGAAGGCGTGCTCCATGGCGGCGACGATCATCGCCTGGCTGTCGACCAGCGTGCCGTCGCAATCGAACAGGACGAGATACATCGCGGTGTTCCGCGGGGGCCGGACCGCCCCCGAATGCTGGCGGCGTGATGGACCATCCGGCAGGGAGACGTCAACGCCGGCCGTCAACTTGAGCCGTCGACGCGGGACGTCGCCGTCAATGGTCTAGCGGGCAGACCATTAGTCGTCAGCGCCGTCGCGACAGCACCGCCACCGCCTCGACCTCGGTCGACCAGACGAACTGATCGACCGGCACGACGCGGTCGATGGCATAACCGCCGGCGACGAGGATCGCGAGGTCGCGGGCGAGCGTCGAGGGATTGCACGACACGTAGGCGATGCGCGGCACGGCGGACTTCGCCAGCAACTCCACCTGCGGCTTGGCACCGGCGTGCGGCGGGTCGAGCACGACGGCGTCGAAGCGGGAAAACTCTTTCGCCGACAGCGGCCGGCGGACGAGGTCGCGCCGCTCCGTCGTCACCGGTTTGAGGCCCTTGGCGAAGCGGCGGGCCGCCTCCAGCGAGGCGATCGCGGCAGCGTCGCCCTCGATCGCGTGGACGGTGGCGGTGCGGGCGAGGCGCAGCGAGAAGGTGCCGATGCCGGCATAGAGGTCGCAGACGCGCCGCGCCTTGCCGACCGCTTCGATGACGATCTCGCCCAGTGCCGCCTCGGCGCCCGCGACGGCCTGCACGAAGCCGCCCGGCGGCGCCACCACGGCGGTGCCGCCGACGTCGAGCGACGGCGGGCGGATCATCGCGATCAGCTCGTCGTTGACGGCGAGGCGGGCGAGACCGAGTTCGGCGGCGACCGCCGGCAGCCGCATCCGCTCGGCATCGTCGATGCGCCGGGCGCCGACGAGCGCCACGTCGAGGCCGTTGTCGGTGGCGGTGACGATCACCCGCGTCGCGTCCTTCGGGTGCACCAGCCGCGCGGCGAGACGGTTCAGCCGCGGCAGGGCGGCCACCAGTGCCGGCTCCAGCACCGGGCATTCCTCGATCGCCACTAGCCGGTGGCTGCCGCGGCCGTTGTAGCCGAGCGCCGTGCCGGTCTCGGTGCGCCGCGCCGTGAAGGTGGCGCGCCGGCGCGTCCCGGGCGGCAGGAGCACGATCGGGTCGACGGTCGCATCAAGCCGCTCGGCGGCAACGGCGTCCTCGACGAGGCGGTGCTTGAAGGCGGCGTAGGGCGCCGGCGCGAGGTGCTGCAGCGTGCAGCCGCCGCAGACGCCGAAGTGGCGGCAGGGCGGCGTGACGCGCTCGGGCGAGGCGACGTCGACGGAGACGAGCGTCCCGCGGGAGCCATGGCGCTCGACGGTGACGCGCTCGCCCGGCAGCGCGAAGGCGACGTAGAGCGGCCCTTCGGGCGCATCCGTGATGCCATCGCCGAGGTGGCCGAGGCGGTCGATGACCACCGTCTCGCGCACCGGGGCGGCGTCCTCGCGGGCGCCGACATCCTCGACGGGAGCGAAATCGCCGCTCACGACGGGCCGCCAGTTGCCGAGCGCGTCGCGCCGATCAGGAACTCGCGGTTGCCGTCGCCGCCGGCGAGCGGCGAGGCGATGACGCCGGCGACCCTCCAGCCGTCGCGGCCCTCGATCCAGTCGGCGATGGCCCGCGCGGCACCCTCGGCGGCGGCGATATCGCGGACAATGCCGCCCTTGCCGATGCCGTCGCGGCCGACCTCGAACTGCGGCTTCGCCAGGAACACGCCCCACGCCCCGGGGGCGGCGAGGGCGAGCGCCGGCGGCAGCACGAGCCTCAGCGAGATGAAGGAGACGTCGGCGACCACGGCTTCCGGCGTCCCCGGCAGATGCTCGTCGGAGAGCTCGCGGGCGTTCAGGCCCTCGATGACGGTGACGCGCGGGTCCTCGAAGATGCGCGGGTGCATCTGGCCGCGGCCGACGTCGATCGCCACGACGGCCTTCGCGCCGCGGTCGAGCAGCACGTCGGTGAAGCCGCCGGTGGAGGCGCCGATGTCGAGCGCCAGCCGGCCGGCGGGGTCGAAGCCGAAATGGTCGAGACCGGCGATGAGCTTCTCCGCCGCGCGGGAGACAAACCGTCCGGCGTCCTCGGCGAGCGCCAGCACGGCGTCCGCCGGCACCGTCGCGGAGGGCTTTGCCGCCGTCCTGCCGTCGATGGTGACGCGGCCGCGCCGCACGAGGTCCCGCGCCCGCGACCGGCTGTCGACGAGCCCGCGCGCCACCAGCGCGATGTCGAGTCGCTGTGCACCACCGGCGGATGCCGCGTCGTCTTCGTCGTCGGCGACGTCGTCCGCTTCGTTCACCCGAAGCACCCTGCGAGGCCGGTGAGCAGCGCCTCGAGATAGAGCCCCTCGCCATAGCTCGCCCACAGCGCCACGGCCGCCGCGACGAGCGCAGCGCCGGCGAAGGCGACGGAAAGGGTGGCGGGATGGGTCATCGGGGCTCGAATCGGTCAGGGCGGCGCGAAAAGCAACCCGCCTTTGCGAACAGGTCGAATGTAATGCCTCGGGCCTTCGGAAAGAAGGCCCTTCCTCACCCCGTCGCCGTCTGCGCCATCGACACCGATGCGCCTTGTCGCCGCTCGCGCACCAGCTCCGCCAGGATCGACAGCGCGATCTCCTCGGGCTCGATGGCGCCGATGTCGAGGCCGGCGGGGCCGTGCAGGCGGGCGAGGCGGTCGGCGGGCACGCGGTCGGCGATCTGCGCCTGCAGCGTCGCCACCTTCCGCCGGCTGCCGACCATGCCGACATAGCCGGCTTCCGACAGGAGGGCCGCGGCGAGCGCCTCGCGGTCGCGCTTTCCTTGCGTCGCCACCACCACCGCGTCGCGGCCGTCGAGGGCCAGCGGCGCGAGGTCGAAGCCATCCAGCACCGCGTCGGCGGGGGGCAGCCGGCCGTGATCCTCGGCGAGTGCCGCGGCGACGACGTGGTGGCCGAGGGCCCGGCCGATCGTCACGATGGCCGCCGCAATCGGCGAGGCGCCGGCGACGACGAGGCGGGGCGCACGCCGCACCGGCTCGAGGAAGAGCTCCACCGTGCCGCCGCTCGGGCAACTGGAGGCGTGCAGCTCGATGCCGTCGACGTCGACCTTCGCCACAACCTGGTCTTTCGGCCGCACCCGGATCAGCCGCGGCGCGCCCTGCGAGAGCGCCTCGAGCGCCGCCCGCCGCGTCGCGCCGGTGACGCAGCCGCCGCCGACAAAGCCGGTGAGGGTGCCATCGCGGGAAACAATCGCTTTCGCCCCGGCCTTCGCCGACGTCGCGTCGGCCGTTCGCACGACGGTGACGAGGCAATAGTCCTCGCCGCCGGCGGCGAGGCGCCCGGCGAGGTCGAGAACGTCCGAGCGGGCGGTGCCCATGGGTCCCCTCCTGGTCTCCGCGGTCGGCGGTGGACCGTTCTTCAGAGGCGCCGCAGCGCCGGTTCCAGCGCGGCGAGGTCGGCGAGCGTCGTCGCCGGTGCGAACAGGTCGATGTGCGGACGGGCGGCGACGACGGCGCGCGCCACCGGCTCATAGCCGCGCCAGCCGGCGAGCGGGTTCAGCCAGACGATGCGGCGGACGCGTTTCCCGAGCCGTGCGAAGCCCCTGGCGACGGCATCGGGCGGGCCTGTGTCATAGCCGTCCGACAGTACAAGCACGACGGTGCGGCCGGTCAGCGACCGGCGGCCGTGCATGCGGTGGAGGTCGCTGAGGCAGGCGCCGAAGCGGGTGCCGCCGCCGAAGCCGTCGGCGGTGAGGGCGAGGCGCGTCATCGCCCGGATCGGATCGTGATCCGTGATCACGTCGCCGACGCGGTGCAGGCGGACGTGGAACAGGAAGGCGTCGCCATCCTTCGTGTCGACCACGAGGCCGCGGAGAAACTGAAGGAAAACGCGGACATAGGGCTTCATCGAGCCGGAGACGTCGAGCAGCGCGACGAGCTTCAGGGGCGGCCGGCGGCGCCGGCGGCGAGGCAGCACGAACGGCTCGCCGCCGGTCGCAAGGCTGCGGCGGATGGCGCGGCGGAGGTCCGGCCGGGTGCCGTGCGGGGCGACGAACTGCCGGCGGTTCAAACGGTCACGCAGCGCCGTGCCGAGCCGGCGGGCTTCCGCCTCCGCGGCGGCGAGCTCTGCCGGGTCGGTGACGTGGCGGAGATCGGTGCGGCTGAGCGGGCTCGAGCGGGCGGCAACGAGGCGGTCTGCCGGTGCGCGCGCCGTGCCGTCGGCGTCGTCGTCCGTTGTCGTGGCCGGCGCGGCGTGATCGACGGCTCGTGATCTCTGATCACGGTCGCCGAGATGGCGTTCCCACAGCGCCGGCGCCGTCGCGGCGCGGGCGGTGGCGGCACCGCCAGCGACGGGCCGCCGCCGCTCGCGGCCACGGCGGTGCCACCAGGCCTCGAACAGGGCGTCGTAGCGCCGCCACTGGTCTTCGCTGCCGACCAGCAGCGTCTTCCAGGCGAGCCGCACGGCGCCGGCGTCGGTGGCTCCGACCCGCGCGGCGATGTCGGCCGCCGCCGCCGCTTCCGCCGGGCCGAGGGCGAAGCCGTTGAGGCGCAGGTGGGCGACGAAGCCGGCGATGCGGCCGGTGAAGCCGCCGTCGGCTGCCGCTGCCGCCGCGGCGCCCATCACGCCGCCTTGCCGGCGAGGCGGGCCACCACCTCGATGGTGACGGAGCGCAGGTCAGGCTCGGTCTTGAGCAGGCAGCCGAGGGTGGCGAGCACGGTGGCTGGATCGGCCGTCACGTCGCGGACGCCGAGGCCGGAGAGGGCGGCCACCCAGTCGAGCGTCTCGGCGATGCCGGGGGTCTTTTCGAGGTTTTCCGCCCGCAGCGCCCGGACGAAGCGAGCGGCCTGGCCGGCAAGTTCGGCTTCAACGTGCGGCAGCCGGGCGAGCACGATGGCGCGCTCGCGCTCGGCGTCGGGATAGTCGACATAGGCGTAGAGACAGCGGCGGCGGAGCGCGTCGGAGAGTTCGCGGGTCCCGTTCGAGGTCAAAACGACGAACGGGCGCGCCGTGGCGCGGATCGTGCCGAGCTCCGGGACGGTGATCTGGAAATCCGACAGCACCTCGAGCAGGTAGGCCTCGAAGGCCTCGTCGGCGCGGTCGATCTCGTCGATCAGCAGGACCGGCGGTTCCGCCTGCGTGATCGCCTCGAGCAGCGGCCGCTTCAGCAGGTAGCGCTCGGAGAAGACGAGCTCCTCGACCGCGTCCGGGTCGGCGCCCTCGCGGGCGCGGATTGCGAGAAGCTGGCGCTGGTAGTTCCACTCGTAGAGCGCCTGGCCGGCGTCGAGGCCCTCGTAGCACTGCAGCCGGATGAGGAGGGCGGCGCGGGCTTCGGCGAGCGCCTTCGCCACCTCCGTCTTGCCGACCCCGGCCTCGCCCTCGAGCAGGACGGGGCGGCCGAGCATGTCGCCGAGCGAGAGCGCCATCGCCAGCGCATCGTCGGCGAGGTAGCCGACGGCGGCGAGGGCGGACTGGAGGGCGGCGGGGGTCATGGGCGTGGGGGGCTGCTCTTTCTGGGTCGTATTGCACGATTGCGTTGGTGGGCGAGAACGCTGCGCCGGGCCGCACCGCGTCCTCCCCCTGCCAGGGGGGAGGACAGCCTTCGCGCAGCGAAGGCAGGTGGGGGCCTGTCAATCCCAACGCAGACCTGAATTGGGATTCACAGGCCCCACCCTGCCGGCTTCGCCGGCTGTCCCTCCCCCTGGCAGGGGAGGGACAGGTCGCACCCGCCTCTCCTTAGCTCGTGATCCCCAGCCGCTCCGCCGTCTGCCAGACGCGCCAGTGGTCGTGCGGCATCTGGGTGTGGGTGAGGCCGAGGTGGGCGAAGGCATCGTTGACGGCGTTCGAGAAAGCCGAGACGCCGCCGACATTGGGCGACTCGCCCACCCCCTTGGCGCCGATCGGGTGGTGCGGCGAGGGGGTGACGGTGAAGTCGGTCTCCCAAGCCGGTGTCTCAACCGCCGTCGGCAGGAAGAAGTCCATCAAGGTGGCGCCCTTGACGTTGCCGATCTCGTCGTAGGTGATCTCCTGGCCCATGGCGATCGCGAGCGCCTCGGTGAGGCCGCCGTGCACCTGGCCCTCGATGATCATCGGGTTGATGCGGGTGCCGCAATCGTCGAGCGCATAGAAGCGTCTGACCGTCGAGACGCCGGTGTCGACGTCGATGTCGAGCACGCAGACATAGGCGCCGAACGGGTAGGTCATGTTCGGCGGGTCGTAGTAGCTGACCGCCTCCAGCCCCGGCTCGAGCCCCGGGATCGCCTGGTTGTAGGAGGCGAACGCGATCTCCGTCATCGTCTTCGCCCGCTCCGGCGCGCCCTTGACGACGAAGCGGTCGACCTCCCACTCGAGGTCGTCCTCGTGCACTTCCAGAAGCCAGGCGGCGATCATCTGCGCCTTGGCGCGGATCTTCCGTCCGGCCATCGCGGTCGCCGCACCGGCGACCGGCGTCGAGCGCGAGCCGTAGGTGCCGAGGCCGTAGGGGGCGGTGTCGGTGTCGCCTTCCTCGACCGTGATCATCGAGGCCGGGATGCCGATCTCGGTGGCGAGGATCTGCGCGAACGTCGTCGCGTGGCCCTGGCCCTGGCTGATGGTGCCGAGGCGGGCGATGGCGCTGCCTGTCGGGTGGATGCGGATTTCGCAAGAGTCGAACATGCCGAGACCGAGGATGTCGCAGTTCTTCACCGGCCCGGCGCCGACGATCTCGGTGAAGAAGGCGACGCCGATGCCCATCAGCGAGCGCGTCTCGCCGCGGGCGAAGGCGGCGCGGTTCTCCGCCTGCTCGGCCCGGAGCGCCGCGTATCCGACGGTGTCCATCGCCTTCGTCATGGCGGTCTGGTAGTCGCCGGAATCGTATTCCCAGCCGAGCGCCGAGGTGTAGGGGAACTGCTCCTTGCCGATGAAGTTCTTCACGCGCAGTTCGGCCGGGTCCATGCCGAGCTTGCGGGCGAGCACGTCGATCATCCGCTCGATGAAGTAGGACGCCTCGGTGACGCGGAACGAGCAGCGGTAGGCGACGCCGCCCGGCGCCTTGTTGGTGTAGACGCCGTCGACCGTCACGTGCGCCACCGGGATGTCGTAGGAGCCGGTGCAGATCGAGAAGAAGCCGGCCGGATACTTGGTCGGGTCGGCGCAGGCGTCGAAAGCGCCGTGGTCGGCGAGCACGTGGCAGTCGAGCGCGGTGATGCGGCCGTCCTTGGTGGCGCCGATGCGGCCGCGCATGTGGTAGTCGCGGGCGAACGCCGTCGTCGACAGGTTCTCGATGCGGTCCTCGACCCACTTCACCGGCTTGCCGGTGACGATCGAGGCGACGATCGCGCAGATGTAGCCCGGATAGACGCCGACCTTGTTGCCGAAGCCGCCGCCGATGTCCGGCGAGACGATGCGGATGTTGTGCTCGGGGATGCCGGAGATCAGCGAGGCCACCGTGCGCACCGCGTGCGGCGCCTGGAAGGTGCCCCACACCGTCAGCTTGCCGTTGATCTTGTCCATCGAGGCGACGCAGCCGCAGGTCTCGAGCGGGCAGGGGTGGACGCGCTGGTAGGTGATCAGCTCCTCGGCCACCACCTCGGCCGACCACAGCGCCGCGTGGGTGCCGTCCTTGTCGCCGACCTCCCAGGTGAAGATGTGGTTGTGGTGGCGGCGGGCGCCGTGGGCGCCGGAGGTCTTGCCGGCGAGGTCCTCGCGCAGCACCGGCGCGTCGGCGTCCATCGCCTTGAACGGGTCGACGAGGGCGGGAAGCTCCTCGTACTCGACCTCGACGAGCTCCACCGCGTCGGCGGCGACGTAGCGGTCGTCGGCGATGACGAAGGCGACCTCCTGGTTCTGGAAGAGCACCTTCTCCTCGGCCAGCACCGCCTGCACGTCGCCGGCAAGCGTCGGCATGTAGTGCAGCCCGAGGGGCTTCAGGTCGGCGGCGGTGAGCACGGCGATGACGCCCGGCAGCGCCTTCGCTGCCTCGGCGTTGATCGACTTGATGCGGGCGTGGCCATAGGGCGAGCGGACGAAGTCGCCGTAGAGCATGCCCGGCATCTTCATGTCGTCGACATAGCGGCCTTTCCCTTGGGTGAAGCGGGCGTCCTCGACGCGCTTGCGGGAGGAGCCGAGGCCCTGCAGCTTCTCGGCGCGCTCGATCGGGGTGGGGACGGGGGCGTTCACTCGGCGGCCTCCTTGACGGCAGAGAGCTCGTGGGCGGCGGCGAGCACCGCCTTGACGATGTTCTGGTAGCCCGTGCAGCGGCAGAGGTTGCCGGAGATGCCGTAGCGCACCTCCTCCTCGGTCGGGTTCGGGTTCTCCTGCAGGAGCCGCCAGGCGCGCGTGATCATGCCCGGCGTGCAGAAGCCGCACTGCAGGCCGTGGTGCTGGCGGAAGGCCTCCTGCAGGGCGTGCAGCGTGCCGTCGGCGTGGGCGATGCCCTCGATGGTGACGATGTCGGCGCCGTTCGCCTGGGCGACGAAGACGGTGCAGGACTTCACCGACTTGCCGTCGAGATCGACGGTGCAGGCGCCGCAGTGGCTGGTCTCGCAGCCGATGTGGGCGCCGGTGAGATCGAGGTTCTCGCGCAGGAAATGGATGAGGAGCGTGCGCGGCTCGGCGAGCGCCTCGACGGCGCGGCCGTTGACCGTCAGCTTGACGTGCATCTTGCCCATCGGGCGGTTCCTCCCGGGTATCGTTACTTGTTGTGTCGGGCGCTCAGCGGCTCGCGCGAGCGTCCGCTCGTTCAGCCGCTCGCGCGAGCTTTCGCGGTGGCGATGGCGCGGCGGACCATCTGGCCGGCGACCTTGGTGCGGAAGCGCGCTGGCCCGCGCCCGTCGCTCGACGGCCGCGTGATCGCCTCGGCGGCCGCCACGGCGCGGTCGATCGTCGCCGCGTCGAGGGTGCAGCCGACGAGGATGCGCGACGCCTCCTCGGCGAAGAGCGGCGTGTCGGCGACGTTGGTGAGCGCAATCGAGGCGAAGGTGCAGCGGTCGCCGGTGCGCGTAAGCAGCACGGCGGCGGCGGCGGTGGCGTAGTCGCCGATCTTGCGCTTCTGCTTGACGTAGGCCGCGCCGTGGCCGGTCGGCGGGTGCGGGATGCGGATGGCGGTGAGGATGCGGTTGTCGCCGAGCGAGGTGAAGTAGGCCGCCTGGTAGAAGCCGCGGGCCGGGAGCTCCTCCGTGCCGTCGGGGCCCTCGACGACGAAGCGCGCGTCGAGCGCCATCATCACAGCGGGCATGTCGTTGCCGGGGTCGCCGTTCGCGACGTTGCCGCCGACGGTGCCACAGTTGCGGATCTGCGGGTCGGCGATCTGCAGCGCCGCCTCGCGCAGGATCGGACAGCTGCGGGCGAGGCTCTCGTCGGCGATCAGCTCGGCCTGGGTCACCAGCGCACCGATCAGCGTCGTGCCGCCGTCGTCGCGGATGCCGGCCTTGAGCTCGGCGACGTCGCGCAGGTCGATGAGGTGCTGCGGGTTGGCCATCCGCAGCTTCATCATCGGGATGAGGCTGTGGCCGCCGGCGACCACCCGGCCCTCGTCGCCGAATTTTGCGACCAAAGACAGGGCCTCGGCCACCGACGCGGGCCGGTGGTAGTCGAACGATGCGGGGATCATCCCGTCCTCCTCGGCGTTTCCTCGGTGCGCACCCCTTTCTCGACCGGTGACGGCGGAGAGGCACTGCGTGGAGGAAGTCTAAGAGAGACGGGCGGCGCGGCATCCGGCGTGGGTTTGAACGTCAGCGGGCGTGCACGAAATGCGGTTCCATTGCACGAAATGCGGAGGCGGTCCGGCCGCGGTCACGGTCGATGCATGCGCGGAATCGTGCTGTCGCGGGGGGATCGCTCGGCCGCCGCCTCACTCCATGCCGAGCAGGCGGCGGATGTCGGCGACGCGGGTGCGGCTGACGGGGACGCGGCTGTCGTCGCTCTCGCCGATCAGGCAGAACGCCTTGTCGCCGTCGCGTGCGAAGCCGGTGACGTGGGCGATGTTGACCAAGTGGGAGCGGTGGGTGCGCACGAAGCGCTCCGGGTCGACCAGCGTCTCCACCTTGGAGATCGACCACGGGCAGAACAGTTCGCTGTCGCCGCGCCGAAGCCAGGTGTAGTGGCCGTCGGCGCGGATCGCCGAGACGTCGTCCAGCGCCACGAAGCGGACGGTGTTGTTGAGCTCGTAGGGCAGGCGCCCGGGGGTGGCGGCCGGCACGGGCGAGGCAGGCCGGGCCTCGACGTCCGCCGCGCTGCGGGCCGCCGTGGCGATGCCGCCCAGGCTCGTCTCTGCCGCGGCGGCCGGCTCCGGCTGGGCGACCGGCCGCAACCCCACCGCTTCTGCGCCGCCGGTGCGACGGGCGAGGTCGGCGGCCGGGGCGGTGGCGGGGTCGGAGGGGGCCGCCGCTCCCCACCCGGCAGCCACAGCGGCGAGACCGCGCGGCAGCGCGGGCGATGTGCCGCCGCCCGGCCCGACGGCGGCCATCGCCGGTGCCTCACCGAGCGGCAGGGCGGTGAGCAGGAACAGCCCGCAGATGACGAAGGCGGCGACCGCGACGATGATCGCCAGCACGCCGCCCGTCAGCGTCGGCTCGGAGATCGGAACAATCTCGGTTGCGAGCGAGAAGCGCGTGTAGATCATCGCCGAATAGTGCATGGCGGAGATCGCGAGCCCGAGCGCCACGGCCCCGAGCGCCAGGTGGGCGTGCGGGCGCTCGCGGTAGGCGAGCCAGAAGGCGCCGACCGAGGCACCGATCGCGATCATCGTCGAGATCACGTATCCCTCTGGTGCGAACACCGGCATGCAGTTGCCGCCGATCGCCGACATGCCGACATAGTGCATCGAGACGATGCCGAGCCCGGTCATCGTGCCGGCGGCGACGAGGCGGCCGGGAGAGGGCGGGCCGGCGTGCAGCGCGATCAGCCCGAGCCCGGTGATCAGGATGGCGATCAGCACCGAGCCCAGCGTGCGCAGCGCGTCGTACTCGATCGGCACCGGCAGGCTGACGGCGAGCATCGCCACGAAGTGCATCGACCAGATGCCGCCGCCGAGCGCCACCGCCGCCTTGGCGATCTCGATCTTCTGGCGGTGCGCGGACAAGGCGCCGATGCCGGTCGTCACGCGCAGGCCGGTATAGGCCGCCATCACGGCGACGAGCACCGCGGCGACCACCAGCGTCGGATCGTAGGCGACCGGCAACATGGGGTGATTCTAAAGTCGAAGGGGCCGAGCGCAAGCCCGCTGCGAACGGCGGCGGTGCGGTTCTAGGGTGCCCGCCGGCGGCCGGACGCTAGCCCGCCCGCGACTGCCGGAACGCGGCCGGCGTGACGCCGTAGCGACGGGCGAACATGCGCGTCAGGTGGGCCTGGTCGCAGAACCCGCAGGTGGCGGCGACCTGCTTGGCCGGCAGGTCGCTCTCCTGCAAAAGCCGGCGGGCGTGCTCGAGCCGCCGCTCGGTGACGTAGGCGTAGGGGGCCATGCCGGTGGTGCGGCGGAACTGCCGGGCGAAGGTGCCGGGGCTCATGTTGAGCTCGGCGGCGATCTCGCCGAGCTCCAGGGAGCGGCCGAGGTTCTCCTCGATGAAGGCGCGGGCGCGGTCGTCGTGGGCGCTTGTGAGCTTGCCGCGGCCCTGCGCCTCATGGATGCGCACCGAGGCGTACCTGCGCAACAGATGGATGACGAGCTGGCGGCCAATGCTCTCCACATAGAGGCCGGTACCGAACTCCGGGCTCGCGGCCTCGGCAGCGATGGTGTCGATGGCGGCGGTGACGATCGGGTCGTCGGTGCGCAGCACGTCGCCGAACATCACCTCGGCGACGCCGCGCCCGGTCACCTCGGCGGCAATGCCGGCGACGAAGGCCTCGGTGAGGTAGAGGTGGGTGACGGTGACGTCCTCGGTCCAGTGCCAGTGCGACACCTGCGAGCGGGTCAGCAGCGACACCGTTCCCGGCCCGCAGACGGCGCGCGACCAACGACCATCGAAGCGGCGCTGCATCGGCGTGACGCCGACGCGGTAGGAGACGAGCATGAAGTCGCGCATCGCCGGGACCATGACGTCCTGGCCCTTGTAGCCGTAGGTGCGCAGCGCCACGCCGTTCCAGCCGAGCCCGTCGCTGCGGGCGAGGATCTGACCCGGCACGAAGTCAGGCAGGTTCTCCGGTGAGCACAGGGTCATCGGGCGTCCCTCCGCCGCCGGTCTGACGCCGGCGTGCCCGGATATGGTAGCGCGCGAGTGGCCGCGCGGCAACAAAACCACTGGTAGAAAAGGGTCTCCGCGGGCGCATTTCGCCCGGAATGTTCAAGCTTTCGACGGGATCGTTCAAAGCAACGCGGCGATCCTTCAAGCTTAGCCGCCGCCGCCGATCCACCCTTCCCGCACAAGAAATCCAGGGGAGGACTTGAAGCATGAATGCCGTGACCGAGACCCGGGCCGCCGCGCAGGACGGCGTCGAACCGCTGGATGCGCTGGTGATCGGCGCCGGCGTCGCCGGGCTCTACCAGCTGCATCAGTTGCGGGGGCAGGGCCTGAAGGTACGCGCCTACGACAACGCCTCGGGGCCGGGCGGAACGTGGTTCTGGAACCGCTATCCCGGCGCCAAGTTCGATTCCGAGTCCTACATCTAACAGTACCTGTTCGACGAGGACCTCTATCGCAACTGGACGTGGAGCTGCCGCTTCCCCGGCCAGGCGGAGATCGAGCTCTGGCTCACCTATGTCTGCGACACCCTCGATCTGCGCCGCGACATTGAGTTCGACACGACGATCGTCAGCGCCCTCTGGAACGAGGACAGGCGCCGCTGGCGGGTGACGACGGACACCGGCGCCGTGATCGACACGACCTTCCTCGTCACCTGCTGCGGCATGCTGTCGGCGCCGCTGGAGAAGGTCTTCGACGGGCAAGAGAGGTTCAAGGGCCGGATCTTCCACACCTCGCGCTGGCCGCGCGATGGCGTCGAGCTCGCCGGCAAGCGCGTCGGCGTGGTCGGCGTCGGTGCCACCGGCATCCAGGTCATCCAGACGATCGCCGACACCGTCGGCCACCTCACCGTCTTCGTGCGCACGCCGCAGTACGTGCTGCCGATGAAGAACCCGGCCTTCGACGCGGCGGGCGAGGTCTACAAGAATCGCTTCGAGGAACTGCGCGAGGTGCTGCCGCGCACCTTCACCGGCTTCGAATACGACTTCGGCCCGTCCTGGGCGGAGCTGACGCCCGAGCAGCGGCGGGCGCGGCTCGAAGACATCCACGCCGACGGCTCGTTGAAGCTCTGGCTCGCCTCCTTCGCCGAGATCTTCTTCTACGAGGACATCAGCGAGGAGGTGTCGGAGTTCGTCCGCGAGAAGATGCGCGAGCGCCTCGTCGACGAGCGGCTCTGCGACCTCCTGATCCCCAAGGACTACGGCTTCGGCACGCACCGGGTGCCGCTCGAGATGGGCTACCTCGAGGTCTACCGCCGGCCGAACGTCACGGCGGTGAACTGCCGCGAGACGCCGATCGCCCGCGTCGTGCCGGAGGGCATCGAGATGGCGGACGGCACGGTGCACGAGCTCGACGTCATCGTGCTCGCCACCGGCTTCGATGCCGGCACCGGGGCGCTGACCCGCATCGACATCCGCGGCCGCGACGGCGTCTCGATGAAGGAGGAGTGGGGCAAGGACATCCGCACCATGATGGGGCTGCAGGTGCACGGCTTCCCGAACCTCTTCACCACCGCCGTGCCGCTCGCACCCTCGGCGGCGCTCTGCAACATGACCACGTGCCTGCAGCAGCAGACCGAGTGGATCGCCGACTGCATCCAGTTCATGCGCGCGAACGGCAAGACGGTGTGCGAGCCGACCGCCGAGGCCGAGGCGGCCTGGGTCGCCCACCACGACGCTACGGCCAACGCGACGCTGATCTCGAAGACCGACAGCTGGTATCTCGGCTCCAACATCCCCGGCAAGCCGCGCCGGGTGCTATCCTACACGGGCGGCGTCGGCACCTACCGGCAGAAGTGCGCCGAGGTGGCCGAAGCCGGCTACACGGGATTTGCCATGCAATGACCCGATGCCCGGCCTCGCGAGACGCCGAGGCGCCAAGAACAACAGCCGCAAACGACAAATGACCCTTGGGAGGGACGAGATGAACACCAGTGGATGGACCGCCGGCTTCGATGCCGTGCTGGACGGCGTCACGGGCGGCGAGATGGCCGCGCGCGTGCCGGGGGTGGTGGCGATGGTCACCGACCGGAAGAACAACGTCTACGAGGGGGCGCGCGGAGTCCGCAGCCTCGCCACAAACGAGCCGATGACCACCGACTCGGTCTTCGCCATCTTCTCGACGACCAAGGCGATCGGCGGCACGGCGGTGATGCAGTGCGTCGAGGAGGGCCTCCTCGACCTCGACGCGCCCGCGAAGGACTACGCCCCGGCGATCGGCGAGCTCATGGTGCTGGAAGGCTTCGACGCCGACGGCAAGCCGCGGCTGAGGGCGCCGAAGTCCGACATCACGACGCGCCAGCTGATGCTGCACACGGCGGGCTTCGGCTACGACTTCTTCAACGAGAACTATCTGAGGATGGCGACGGAGCACGGCCAGCCTTCGGTGGTGACGTCGAGCCGGGCGTCGATGATGACGCCCTTGTTGTTCGATCCCGGCGAAAAGTGGGAATACGGCACCAACATCGACTGGGCGGGCCAGGTGGTCGAGGGCATCCGCGGCAAGCGGCTGTCGGCGGTCCTGAAGGAGCGGGTGTTCGCGCCGCTCGGCATTTCCGACATGGCCTTCACCCGCACCCCCGACATGAAGGCGCGCACGGCGGCAATCCACGCCCGCGGCGCCGACGGCTCGCTCACCGCCCTCGACTTCGCCCTGCCCGACGACCCGGAAGTCGACATGGCCGGGCACGGCCTCTACGCCTCGGTGGGCGAGTACATGAAGTTCATCCGCATGTGGCTGAACGACGGGGCCGGGCCGCACGGCCGGGTGCTGAAGAAGGAGACAGTGGAGCAGGCGGTGGCGAACGGCCTGCAGCCGCACCAGAAGGTCGTCATGCTGCCGGGCGTCATCCCGTCCTTGTCGAACGATGCGGAATTCTTCCCCGGGTTGAAGAAGAGCTGGTCCTATACCTTCATGGTGAACGACGAGGAGGCCCCGACCGGCCGCCCCGTCGGCGCCATCGGCTGGGCGGGGCTCGCGAACCTCTTCTACTGGATCGACCGGCAGAACGGCTTCGGCGGCTTCTGGGCGACCCAGATCCTGCCCTTCGGCGATCCCGTCTCGTTCGGCGGCTACGTCGACTTCGAGACGGCCTTCTACCGCCAGATGCGGCAGGCCAAGGCGGCGTGAGGCAAGCTTTGCCTCCCCCCTTGCGGGGGAGGTGGCG
>CAMDHY010000079.1 GCA_945898215.1 Pseudoxanthobacter soli DSM 19599
GGGTGTGCGCAGCTGTGTCGAAGGCTATCGCGCCATAGCGTGCGATCGGCGGGAAATGGCGGAGACGGAGGGATTCGAACCCTCGAGACGGGTTTACCCCGTCTAACGGTTTAGCAAACCGCCGCCTTCAGCCTCTCGGCCACGTCTCCGGCGGGGGAATGGCTACAGAAGCCCGCACCCGCGGTCAACGTCTGTGTGGCGCGACCGGCGTTCCGGCGCCTCCGTTGCGGCCGCGGTCGCCGCAGACGATCGCCGCGGCGGCGGAGGGCCGCACCGGCGCCGCCGGCATGGCCGCCGCTACAGCCACTTCACGCGCTTGAACTGCCAGAACAGCGTCGAGCAGGCGACGACGATGACGGCGAGGACGACGAAGTAGCCGTACTTCGTCTGCAGTTCCGGCATGTAGTCGAAGTTCATCCCGTAGATCCCGGCGATCGCCGTCGGCACGGCGAGGATCGCCGCCCACGCCGCCAGCTGGCGCGTGATGGCGCCGGTGCGCTGCTGCTCCAGGAGGTTGCTGAACTCGAAGACCGAGGTCAGCACCTCGCGCAGGCCGTCCACCATCGTCTGGACGCGGCGGACGTGGTCGAAAACGTCACTGAAGTAGGGCTTCGCCTCCGCGTCGATGCACGGCAGCTCCAGGCGCACGATCTTGCCGGCGACCTCGCTCATCGGCCCGAGCACGCGCTGGAACCGGATCATTTCCCGCCGCAACGTGAAGATCCGCACGATCTCGTCGCGGCCGAGGAAGTTGTCGACGATGCGCTGCTCCATCGACAGCACCTCTTCCTCGACGGTCTCCACGATCGGCAGGTAACCGTCGACGATGAAGTCCAGAATGGCGTGCAGGACGTAGTCGACGCCGTGCCGCAACAAGGTCGGTGCCGATTCGAGCTGCGCCCTGAGCACCTTGTGCGAGCGCGTCGATCCGTGCCGGACGCTGATGATGTGGCTGTGGCCGACGAAGATGGCCGTCTCGCCGTAGATGATGGCGTCCCCGTCGAGGTGCGCTGTCCGCGCCACGACGAACAATTGCTCGCCGTAGACGTCGACCTTCGGCAGCTGGTTGGCACTGACGGCGTCTTCGACCGCCAGCGGATGCAGCCCGTACTGCTCCGCCAGCGTCCGCATCTCGTCGAGAGTGGGATCACAGAGGCCGATCCAGACGAACTCGGACTTGTCGGCCGGGCAGTGCACCGTCTCGTCGATGCGCACTTCCCGCACGCGCTCGCCGTTGCGGTAAAGATAAGCGGCGACGACTGTCATGTGATGTCCCGACTGCTCGAATGCCGGCGCGCGCCCGCGATCGTCCCCGGAATCGGGAGACGGGACTCAGACGGCCCAGCATATCGCCGGCGCAGCTTTCTGGGGACGTCCTTGCAGACGTCGCAGCGTCGACGGGCTCGGTAGAGGTTGAGAATCTAGCGCCGCGATGGAGACGAAGGCGACCCGGCGACAGTCGACGCCGATCCGTCAGAGCCGGCGGCCGAGTACCAGGCCGGCGATCAGAGCGGCACCGGCGATCGCCATCGCCGTCTTGCCCGGCGCGCCGTCCTGCTTCATCGCCGACGGATCGGCAGCGGGCGGGGCCGTCATCGGCGGCGGCACCAACGGGGAGGGCTGCACCGCCGGAACGCGCGGACGCGGCCGCCGGGGGCGGGCGGCGAGAAACGCGAGGCCGGCGACGAACAGGGTGCCGGCGCCCACGACTGCCGCAGCCCCGGCGGCACCGAGTTCTGGTGCGAGCCCGAAGGCCGCGGCGACGAGCAGGAAGATCAGTCCGACCAGGGCCAGCATTCCGGCGACGATCGACCAAACGACCGTCGTCACCGTGCGCTGCGCCTTGAGCCGCATTTCCAGTCGAATGTCGCGCGTGAACTGTTCGAGCAGGAGTCTCAGCACCGGTCGACCGCCTTTGTCTCGGGCGCGCCCGCGGCGCTCCCTCCGTCCGCGGTGCGCCCTCGGGCGCCCCGTCCTTCCAGATCACGGTGCGCCCCCGGGCGCTCCGTCCTTCCAAAACACGGTGCGCCCTTGGGCGCTCCGTTCTCCAAGATCACGGTGCGCCGTCGGCGCCCCGCCCGCCCGGTCCGCCGGGCGGCGCGACGGGCAATGCCCGCCTGCCGCCGCGGCCGGACGGAGATCAGTCGCGACGACGCGACATCATGCCGATGACGAGACCGACGCCGAGCGCGATGCCCAGGGCGGCGATCGGATTGCGCTCGACCATGCGGCTGACGTCGTCACCGGCGTTCGCCACGGCGGCCCGCGTCTGGTCGTAGGCGTAGCGACCTTCCTCGGCGACGCGTGAGGCCGCGTCCTCGGCGGTCGAAGCGGCGGCGCGCATGCGTCCCTTGACGCTGGCGGCGGCCGACTGGCCCTGGCTCTCGACCAGCGAGGCGACGCTCGCGGCCAGCTTGCCCAGGTCGGACTTCAGCTGCGCGAGGTCTGCACCGACATCGCTGACGCTGTTTTCGATCTTCCGTTCGGCCATGATTCCCACCTTCTGTGCCTCGCGCCCGGCCTCCGCCGCTGCGGCCGAAGGGGAGCTCGGTTCGCGCCTGATGTTGTCGTCCACGATGGCGGCCTCCGTCTTCGGCGGCCGCGCCCGCCGCGGCCGCACCGCAAGCGGGGCGCTGGAGACGAGCATCCGCCACCCCGCCCCACCTTGCAATCGCAGTAACGCGGCAAGGTGAATGGCGTTCCCGGGCGCCGGGCTCAAAGGACGGTGCGGTCGACGATGTCGCAGGCGGCCGCGAACGCCGCGTCGGCCGTCATCGCGGTGGTGTCGAGCAGCACCGCATCCGCCGCCGGCCGCATCGGCGAGGCGGCGCGCCCGGCGTCGCGGGCGTCGCGACGGACGAGGTCGGCGAGGATCGCGGCCACATCGGCCGGTTCGCCGCGCGCCGAAAGCTCATCGGCGCGGCGCTTGGCCCGCGTCTCGGTGCTGGCGGTGAGGAAGAGCTTCACCGGCGCGTCGGGACAGATCACCGTGCCGACGTCGCGGCCGTCGAGCACGGCGCCCGGCGGCGTCTCGGCGAAGGCGCGCTGCATCCGCACCAGCGCCGCCCTGAGCGCCGACATCACCGCGACGCGCGATGCCGCCTCGCCGACGGCGTGGGCCGACAGCGTGTCGCGATCGAGGGCGGAAAGGTCGAGCCGCTCGGCCGCCGCTACCGCCGCCGCCTCGTCGTCGAGGGCCGCACCGCCGGCGAGGAGGGCGGCCGCCACCGCGCGGTAGGTGAGGCCGGTGTCGAGGTGGCGGAGGCCGTAGCGGGCGGCGAGCCGGCGGGCGAGCGTGCCCTTGCCGGAGGCCGCCGGCCCGTCGATCGCGATGATCATGCCACCGGGTCCGGCATCGCGAAGCGGGCGCCGAGCCCCTCCATCAGCGCCGTGAAGCCAGGGAAGCTCGTGTCGATCATCGCCGTGTCGTCGACCGTGACCGCCGCGTCGGCGGCGAGCCCCATGACGAGGAAGCTCATGGCGATGCGGTGGTCGAGGTGGGTGGTGACGCGCCCGCCGCCGACCGAACCGCGCCGCCCGCGCACGACGAGCCAGTCCGGCCCCGTTTCGTGCTCGACGCGGTTGGCCGAAAGCCCCGCCGCCACCGCGGCGAGACGGTCGGACTCCTTCACCCGCAGTTCTTCGAGACCGTGCATCACCGTCTCTCCCTCGGCGAAGGCGGCGGCGACGGCGAGCACCGGGTACTCGTCGATCATCGACGGCGCCCGCTCCGGCGGCACGGTGATGCCGCTGAGCTTGCTTGCCCGCACGCGCAGGTCGCCCACCCGCTCGCCCCCAGAGAGCCGCTCGTTCTCGATGACGAGGTCGCCGCCCATCTCCTGCAGCGTCGTGATCAGGCCGGTGCGGGTCGGGTTGAGCAGCACTGCCTCGATCGTCAGGTCGGAGCCCGGCACCAGCAGCGCCGCGACGATCGGGAAGGCGGCCGAGCTCGGGTCGCACGGCACGGTGACGGCCTGCGGCTTGAGATCCACCGGCCCGTCGATGCGGATGGTGCGGACGCCGTCGTCATCGATGGTGATCGACAGGGTAGCGCCGAAGCCCTCGAGCATCCGCTCGGTGTGGTCGCGGGTCGCCACCGGCTCGATGACGGTGGTGGTGCCCGGCGTGTTCAGCGCCGCGAGCAGGACGGCCGACTTCACCTGCGCGGAGGCGACCGGCAGTCGGTAGCTGATCGGCGTCGGCGTCCTGGCGCCGCGGATCGTCAGCGGCAGGCGGTCGCCGTGGCGGGCGATCGCCTCGGCACCCATCAGCCGGAGCGGCGTCAGTACGCGGCCCATCGGCCGGCCCGACAGCGAGGCGTCGCCGACGGCGGTGACGGCGATGTGGTGCGTGCCGACGAGGCCGAGCGCCAGCCGGCAGCCGGTGCCGGCGTTGCCGAAGTCGAGCGGAGCCGTGGGCTCGAGCAGCCCGCCGACGCCGACGCCGGCGACCCGCCAGCGGCCGTCCTCGCTCCGCGTCACGGTGGCGCCGAGCGCCCGCATCGCCGCCGCGGTCGCCAGCACGTCGGCGGACTCGAGCAGCCCGTCGATCTCGGTGGTGCCGACGGCGAGCGTGCCGAGCATCAGCGAGCGGTGCGAGATCGACTTGTCGCCGGGCACGCGGATGCGGCCGGTGAGCGGCCCGGAAGCCAAAGCGGAGAGGGGGGCGGGGGCGATCGAGGAGGCCATCGGCTCGCGTGCGCAAGGAGGGAAGGGGCGCGGCGGCGGGCGCCACCGGCGGCGCCTCCGGTAGCACGCGGGTCGGGACCTGTCATCACGGCGCCCGCAGCCCCGCGGGCGGCGCTCGGGCTCAGGCCTTCGGCGCGACCAGCCAGGCGTGCGCTGGCTCGTTGTGGAAACGCCAGATGCGCTTCGGACCGGCCATGACGTTGAGGTAGTAGAGCGTGTAGCCGTGCGGGGCGGCGACGGGATGGTAGCCGCGCGGCACCAGCACGACGTCGCCGTCCGCCACCGTCATCGTCTCGTCGAGGCTGCGGTCGTCGGTGTAGACGCGCTGGAAGGCGAAGCCCTGCGGCGGCTCCAGGCGGTGATAGTAGGTCTCCTCGAGCAGCGATTCCGCCGGCAGCGCGTCGCGATCGTGCTTGTGCGGCGGATAGGACGACCAGTGGCCGCCGGGCGTGATCACCTCGACGACGAGCAGGTTTTCCGCCAGCGGCGAACTGTCGGGGAGGATGTTGCGGATGTAGCGGACGTTGGTGCCGGTACCGCGCACCTCCGCGCCGACGTCGCCGGGGCCGATCAGCGTCGGCGCGCCGGCGCCGGTCCCTGGCGCCGTGCAGACGGCGAGCTCGCACGCCCTCGCCGCCTCGACGCGCCATGGGACGCCCGCCGGAACGTAGACCGAATGGCCGGCGCCCTCGAACGGTGACGCCCGCCCGCCGATCTCGCCGAAGTCACGGCCGCCCGTGGTAACGCGGGCGCGGCCGGCGACCAGCACGAGGCACGCCTCGCGGCCCTCCTCACCGCCGGATGCCACCGCGCCGTCGCCGAGGCGGTGGACGGCGAAGCCGACGTGGGTCCAGCCGGCGGAAGCCGGCGTGACGTCGTGCACGCGCCCGTCTTCAGCGGGGGCGGTCGGCCTGACGAGCAGCTTCGACATGGGCGGGCTCCTCAGGCGGCGAGGACGAGCCCGGCCTCGGCGGCGAAGCGGGCGAGGTTGTCGTGGCCGAGGCGGGCGTAGGTGAAGGGGTGCGCCTTTTCGGGGTCCTGCTCGGCCTCCACCACCAGCCAGCCGGAATAGCCGGGAAGCTCCTTCAGCACCGCGACGTAGTCGACTGAGCCGTCGCCCGGCACGGTGTAGACGCCGGCGACGACGGCATCGAGGAAGGAGAGGTCGTCGGCCAGCACCCGCGCCTTCACGTCGGCGCGCACGTCCTTGCAGTGGACGTGGGAGATGCGGTCCCGCCAGCGCCGCGCCACCGCAACCGGGTCGGCGCCGGCGAAGGTGAGGTGGCCGGTGTCGAGCAACAGGTGCGCCGCTGGACCGGTCGCCGCCATGAAGGCGTCGACGTCCTCGGCCGTCTGCACGATCGTCCCCATGTGGTGGTGGTAGACGAGCCGCACGCCTTCCGCGAGGCAGGCTTCGGCCACCGCCGTCACGCGCCGGCCGTACTCCGCCCAGTCGTCCGCCTTCATCACCGGTCGCTTCGACAGCGGCGTGCCCTGGTCGCCGTGGATGGCATTCGAGGTCTCGGCGAAGACGAGCACGGTGGCTCCCAGCGCCTTCAGGAGGTCGAGATGCGGCCGCATCGCGGCGATCTCCGCGTCGGCATCACGGGTGAAGAGTTCGGCGGAGTACCAGCCCGACACGAGGTCGAGCCCGTGCGCCGACAGCACCGCCTTCAGCGCCCCGGCCTCGCGGGGAAACTTGTGGCCGAGCTCCATCCCCTCGAAGCCCGCAGCCCGAGCCTCCGTCAGGCAGGTCTCCAGCGGCGTGTCGCCGCCGAGGGTCCGAAGGTCGTCGTTCGACCAGCCGATGGGGTTGGCACCGATGCGGATGGGCATGAAGGTCCTCTCAACGTGGATGTTGCACGTCCTCCCCCTGCCAGGGGGGAGGACAGCCGGCGAAGCCGGCAGGTGGGGGCCCGTCAATCCGGAAGACGACGTCAATGGTGGCAGTCTTGATTGACGGGCCCCACCCTGAGCGCCTCCGGCGCTCTGTCCCTCCCCCTGGCAGGGGAGGGACGCCTCACCGCTTCACCCGCCGCTCTCCCGCGCGGCGAGCGCCGCCTCGTACGCCGCCCGCGCCGCCCGCACCTCGGCGCGCTCGGAGACCTCGGGCACGGCCACCTCCCACCAGTGGCCGCCGTCCTCGGTGACGACCATCGGGTCGGTGTCGATGACGAGCACCGTCGTGCGCTCCGCCGTCCGCGCCCGCACCAGCGCCGCCGCGAGCTCGGCGACGCCCGCCACCTTCTCGGCGATCGCGCCGAGGCTCGCGGCGTGGGCGGCGAAGTCGATCTCCGGCATCGTCTCGTGAAGGGCATCGGCGAGGAGATTGTTGAACGACGCCCCGCCCGTCGCCCGCTGCAGCCGGTTGATGCAGCCGAAGCCGCGGTTGTCGAGCACGACGACGACGAGCTTCGCCCCCAGCATCACCGAGGTGGCGATCTCCGAGTTCATCATCAGGTAGGAGCCGTCGCCGACCATCACCGTGACGGGGCGGTCCGGCCGGGCGAGCTTGATGCCGAGGCCGCCGGCGATCTCGTAGCCCATGCACGAGTAGCCGTATTCCATGTGGTAGCCGCCGGGCTGCGCCGTCTGCCAGTGCTTGTGGAGCTCGCCCGGCAGCCCGCCGGCGGCGTTGATCAGGATGTCCTCCGGCCGGCTCGCCCGCTGCACGGCGCCGATCACCTGGGCGTCGGAGGGAAGCGCCGCGTTGGTCGGCGCCGTCGCCCGCGCCGAGGCCTCGCGCCACGCCGCCATCAGGCCCGCCGCCCGGCCGCGCCACGCCTCCGGCGCCCGTACCCGGCCGATCGCCTGCGAAAGCTCTTCGAGCCCGACGCGGGCGTCGGCGACCAGCGGAAATGCGTCGTGTTTGCCGGCGTCGAAGGCCTGCACATTGAGCGCGACGAGGAGCGCGTCCTCGCCCTTGAACAGGGCGCGCGAGCCTGTGGTGAAGTCCTGCAGCCGCGTGCCGATGGCGAGCACCACGTCCGCCTCCTCGGCGAGCGCGTTGGCCGCGCTGGTACCGGTGACGCCGATCGCGCCGACGGCGAGCGGGTGGTCGTGCGGCATCGCCCCCTTGCCGGCCTGCGTCTCGGCAACGGGGATGCCGTGCGCCTCGGCGAAGCGGACGAGTTCGGCGGTGGCCTCGGAATAGAGCACGCCGCCGCCCGCGACGATCAGCGGCCGCTCCCCGCCGCTGACGATCCACGCTGCTGCCTCGAGCTCGCCGGCATCGGGCCGGGGCCGTCTTGGAGACCGCTTGTGCCTGTCGAAGAATGCGATGGGGAAGTCGGCCGCCTCCGTCTGCACGTCCTGGCAGAGCGACAGCGTCACCGGCCCACACTCCGCCGGGTCGGTCAGCACCGCCATCGCCCGCGGCAGGGCGCCGAGCAGCTGCTCGGCCCGGGTGATGCGGTCGAAGTAGCGCGACACCGGGCGGAAGCAGTCGTTCACCGATTGCGTGCCGTCGCCGAAGTCCTCGATCTGCTGCAGCACCGGGTCCGGCCGGCGGCTCGCGAAGACGTCGCCGGGCAGCAGCAGCAGCGGCAGCCGGTCGACGTGGGCGACGGCGGCCGCCGTCACCATGTTGGTGGCGCCGGGGCCGATCGACGAGGTGCACGCCATGAAGCGGCGGCGGAACAGCGCCTTGGCGTAGGCCGTGGCGGCGAGCGCCATCGCCTGTTCGTTGTGGGCGCGGTAGGTCGGCAGCCGGTCGCGGACGTGCCACAGCGCCTCGCCCATCCCGGCGACGTTGCCGTGGCCGAAGATCGCCCACACGCCGCCGCAGATCGGCACATCGATGCCGTCGATCTCGGTCCTCTGCGCCGCCAGATAGCGCACCAGCGCCTGCGCCGCCGTCAGCCGGATGGTGGTCAAGGCTTCCTCCCCGTCACGGGCTCTTGCTCAGGCCCTCACGCCGCGCGCCGCCGCGCCATCGCCGTTCCCCACGCCGCCACCAGCCGGCCGAAGCGGGCCGCCGTGTCCGCGATCGCCGCCTCGTCGGTGATCCGACCGGCGAGCCAGCCCTCCGCCGCCTGGGCGAAGATCGACCGGCCGATGGCGAAGCCCTTGTCGACCGGCGACGCCACCGCCGTCTCGAAGGTCCGCACCAGTTCCTCCTCCGCCGCCTCCTGGCCTAGCAGCACGACGCCGCGGCACCACGGGTCGCCGGCCTCGATGGCGCGCGCCACGTTCGCCCACGCCCGCTCGCCCGGCTGGCCCTCGAGCTTCCACCAGTCCGGCTTGATGCCGAGATCATAGAGCCGCGCGATGACGGCGGCGACGGTGTCGTCGCCCACCGGCCCTTGCCGCGAGGCGATGATCTCGACCAGCAGTTCCCGCCCCACGGTGCGGGCGGCGTCGTGGAGCGCCTTGAGCTTCTCCTCCTGCGCCGCCTTGAGGTCCGCCGGGTCGTCGGGATGGTAGAAGCACAGGCACTTGATGGTGTGGATCACCGGCCACTCGACCAGGTGCGAGCCGAGGTCGTCGACGCCCTCGAAGGCGAGCGGCCGGGAGCCCGGCTGCTCCACCGGCCGGCCGATCCAGAAGTCGTGGCCGGCGGCGTCGAACAGCGCCTGCCGCCCGTGGAGACCGTCGAGGAGCACGCCGAACCCCGGTCGTCCGTCGGCGACGCGGGCGGCGGCGGCCACCGCCAGTCGCTTGAAGGCCGCGATGCGGCCGCGGTCGGCGCCGAGGCGGTCGGCGAGGTCCTCCAGCTGGGCGCGGTGGTCGATGGCGAGCGCCATCAGCCCCTCCGGCCGCGGCCGGCGCGTCGTCGCCCAGTGGATGTGGGAGAGGTCGCGGTCCTTGCGCAGCTCGGCGGTCCGGCTGCCGTGGGCGAGGAAGTGGCAGAGCTCCGGCCAGGTCGGGTACTCCGGCGCGCAGAGGAGCCGCGATACGGCGAAGGCCCCGCAGGCGTTCGCCCACGCCGCACAGGGCTCGAACGGTTCGCCGCGCACCCAGCTGCGCAGGAAGCCGTCCATGAAGCCGTCGCCGGCGCCGAGCACGTTGTAGACGGCGACCGGGTAGCCCGGTCCGCGGAGGCCGTCCTCGAGCCGCTCCGGGATCGTCCCGGTGAAGCCGGCGCAGCCCATCGGCCCGAGCTTCAGCACCAGCGTCGCCTCCGTCAGCGCTCGAACCGCCAGCAGCGCCGCCCGCGTGTCCTCAGCTCCGCCGGCGATGTGGAACTCCTCCTCGGTACCGACGACGAGGTCCATGTCCGGCAGCAGTGTCTGCAGGTGCTCGGTCACGGCCGATGCGCGGACATAGCGGGCCTCGCCCTCGCCGTGGCCGGCGACGCCCCACAGGTTCGGCCGCTAGTCGATGTCGAACGCAACGCGCCGTCCGGCCGCCTTAGCCGCCGCGATCGCCTTGCGGCCGGCGGCGTCGACATTCGGCCGCGAGAAGTGAGTGCCGGTGACGACGAGCGCGCGCGCCCGGGCGATGAAGGCCGGGTCGATGTCGGCCTCCGTCAGCCCCATGTCGGCGCAGGTCTCGCGATAGAAGATCAGCGGAACGGTGTGTTCGTCGCGAACGCCGAGCAGCACCAGCGCCGTGAGGCGCGCCGGGTCCACCTTCACGCCGGCGGTGACGACCCCCTCCCGACCGAGCTGCTCCAGCACGAAGCGGCCCATGGCCTCGTCGCCGACGCCCGTGACGAGGCCGGCCGAAAGCCCGAGGCCGGCGCAGCCGACGGCGATGTTGGTGGGCGAGCCGCCGATCGACTTGGCGAAGGAAGCGACGTCCTCCAGCCGCCCGCCGATCTGCTGGCCATAGAGGTCGACACAGGCGCGGCCGTAGGTGATGACGTCGAGGTCCGGCCCCCGCGGACGGTCGATGCGCCGCGCTCATCGCGCCTTCTCCCTGTGGCCGGGCTCCTTCGGCTCCGGCGCCTTGGCTTCATCCGTCACGCGCGACGCCACCGGCGAGCCGGCCGACTGGACAGTATGAAACGAGAATTCTATTCTGGCGTAAATTCGGAATGAACGTTCCGGTCTGGCCGCTCGTGGCCGGCCGGGCAGGGGAGGCGGGAGCCGACGATGACGGGCATTGTGCTGATCGGGGCCGGACGGATCGGCCGCATCCACGCGGCGAACGCCGCCGCCCATCCCGGGGCCAGCCTCGTCGCCGTCTGCGACGCCGACACGGACGCCGCCGCCGGCCTCGCCGCCGCCTACGGCGCCCGCGTCTCGTCGAGCGAGGCGGCCATCGCCGCGCCCGACGTCGCGGCGGTGATGATCTGCTCGCCCACCGACACCCATGCCGACCTCATCGAGGCGTGCGCGCGCGCCGGCAAGGCGGTGTTCTGCGAGAAGCCGGTCGATCTCGATTCGGCCCACATCCGCCGCTGCCTCGAGGTCGTGCGGGCCGCCGGCATCCCGCTGATGATCGGCTTCAACCGTCGCTTCGACCCGAGCTTCGCCCGCCTGAAGCAGCGCCTCGACGCCGGCGCCGCCGGCGAGGTCGAGCTCGTCACCATCATCTCGAAGGACCCGTCGCCACCGCCGGTCTCCTACATCGCCCGCTCGGGCGGCCTGTTCCGCGACATGATGATCCATGATCTCGATCTCGCCCGCCATCTCCTCGGCGAGGAGCCCGTCGAGGTCCACGCCGTCGGCGCCGCCTTGGTCGACCCGGCAATCGGCGCGGCCGGCGACGTCGACACCGCCGCGGTGATGCTGAAGACCGCCTTCGGCCGCATCGCCACCATCACCAATTCCCGCCGCGCCACCTACGGCTACGACCAGCGCATCGAGGTGCACGGCTCGGCCGGCCTGGTGCGCGCCGACAACCGCCGCGAGACGACGGTTGAGGAGGCCGACGGCACCGGCTTCCGCATCGAACCGGCGCTGCCGTTCTTCCTCGAGCGCTATGCCGAGGCCTACCGGCGCGAGCTCCAGCACTTCCTCGAATGCCTTGCCGAGGGCCGGGCGCCGTCGCCGTCCGGCGAGGACGGCCTGCGCGCCCAGATCCTCGCCGACGCCGCGACGGAAGCCTGTCGCACCGGCCGGCCCGTGCGCGTCTGAGGGTCCGATGCCGGGCCGGGAGCGCCCCACAGGCCTGTGGAGTCACGGCTCCACATCGGTTTCCCCGGTCGCCGCGCCCGTCGCACGCCCGCTCCGGAACGCGCTCGGCGTCAGCCCGGTGTAGCGCCGGAAGAAGCGCGACAGGTGCGTCGGGTCGGCAAAGCCGAGCGCGTAGGCGATTTCGGACGCGGACAGGTCGGTGAACAGCAGCTGCCGCTTTGCCTCCGTCAGCACGCGCTGGCGCAACAGGTGGCCGGCGGTAACGCCGGTGGCGCGCTTGCAGTGCTCGTTCAGCCGGTCCGCCGTCATGCCGAGCTTGGCGCCATAGTCGGCGAGGCGGCGGCTCGTGCGGAAGTCCGCCTCGATCAGGCCGCGCAGCTCGGCGACCGTGGCGTCGGCACGCCGCAGGGGGACCGCGGCGAAGCGCTCCTCCTGTGCGCTCGCCCGCGACAGCTCCACGGCGAGCAGCACCAAAAGCGCCCGCTGCGCCGTCCGCGTGTCGGGTCGCGCCAGCGCCTCCTCCTCGGTCAGGGCCTCGAGCAGCGCGATCAGCCGGTCGAAGGCGGGGCCCGGAGTGAGCTGCAGCACCGGCCGGGACCACAGGCGCGCCAGCCGGTCGGCCGGGGTGCCGTAGGCGTCCGGTACCCCTGCCGGCACGTCCTCGGTGAAGTTCAGGACGTGGCCGTCGCAGGGCGGCTTGAAGCGGAAGCCGTGCACGACCCCTGCTTGCGTCAGCACGACGGCGGGCGCGGAGAAGTGCACAGCCTCGCCGTCGATAAGCGCCTCCCCGGCGCCCGAGGTCACCGCCGTCACCTGGTGCAGGTGGCGGTGCGCATGGGGGTCGATCACCCAGCCGAACCGGGCCGAGCGGCGCGAGAGCAGTTCGACGTGCACGAAGTCGAAATCTTCGCTCCGCTGGCTTTCGCCATAGAGGTGAAAGTTCGGGATGCTACGCAGGGTCGTCACCGGATCGCCCCCGGGAGCGGTTTCGGTTGCCGCGGAGCCGGATAGGCCTAACGTACGGGTCTGGTCGTCGCCGAGGCTCCGGGTCGGAAAGGATGAGATGCTCGCTCGCGACGACGACGGTCAAGCACAGCTCCTCGAACTGGCCGCCGAGATCGCCACCCTGGTGGGCGACCTGGGGGACTGGCGGCAGGCCGCGCCGGCGCTCGCCGCGCGGGTCGCCGCCGCGCTGCGCGTGCATCGCGTCTTCCTGTTCCAGGTGCACGAGATGCCGGGGCGCGGGCTCGGGCAGACGCTCCGCTTCGACTGGGCGGCACCCGGCTTCGAGCGATTGTCCGGCGACATCGGCCTGATCAACGAGGATCTCACCCACGGCGATCCGACGATGCTGCGCTGGGCGGAGTTGCGCCGCCGCGGCGAGATGATCGTCGGCCTGACGCGCGACGTCGACGGCCGCATGCGCTCCGAGCTCGATCGCCAGCAGGTGCGCGCCTTCCTGTCCGCGCCGCTGATCGTCGCTGGTCAGTGGTGGGGCCACGTCAGTGTCTGCGACTGCGAGAGCGACCGCGTGTGGCGGGCCGAGGAGGTCGGCTTCGTGCGCTTGGTCGGCAGGCTGCTCTCCGCCGTCATCGAGCGCTCGATGCTCGGCCTCGACGCCAACGCCGTCGGCCGCGTCTCCATCCTCAACGCCGCCTTCGACGCCATCGTCACCGTCGACGAGGCCGACCACATCGTCGAGTTCAACCCCGCCGCCGAGGCGATGTTCGGCGTGGCGCGGGACGCCGCCCTCGGCAAGCCGCTGGCGCTTACCTTCGCCGTCGACGCGGGCGACGGCGAGGCGCACCCGATCCGCCAGCTCGCCGCGCGCGGCGTCGAAGCGACGCTCGTCCACGAACTGTCGATGCGCCGGGCCGATGGCCGCGCCTTTCCAGTCGAGGTGTCGATCTCCGAGGTCACCGCCGCGGAGCGTCGCTTCTTCACCGCCCACCTGCGCGACGTCTCCGAGCAGCGCCGCACCGTCGAGGCGCTCGCCGCCAGTGAGGCGCAATTCCGCGCCCTCGTCGAGGACCAGTCGGACCTCGTCACCCTGTGGGACGCGGACTTCCGCGTCACCTTCGAGAACCGCGCCTTCCGCGACATGTTCGGCCTGACGGTCGACGGCGACGGGCGCCGGCACGCCTCCATCACCATTCCCGACGACGTCTGGGAGAAGCTGAAGCCGGCGCTCGAGGCGCTGACGCCGGACGCGCCGATCCATCGCAGCGAGAACCGCAAGTATCCGCGCAACGGTGAGGAGCGGCTGTTCGCGTGGACGAACCGGGCGCTGTTCGACGCGCACGGCCGGGTGACGGGCTACCTGTCGGTCGGCCGCGACGTCACCGAACGGCGCCGCCTGGAGCGGGAACTCGAGCGCCTCACCTTCGTCGACACCGCCACCGGCCTGCCCAACCGCAACGCCGTGCTGCAGCGCTTCGTCAGCTGGGAGAGCGCCGATACCGGCTACGACGCGGTCGTCACCGTCCGGCTGTGCGATTTCGTCGAGATCACCGCATCGTTCGGGCACGCCTTCACCGACCGGCTCATGGCGGCCGTCGCGGCGCGCCTGCAGGGTCGGCTGGAGGGCCGCGCCGCGCTGACGCGGGTGGGCGAGCACTGGTTCGCCGTCTTCGCCCGCCTCACCCAGGACGGCGCCCTGCGGCTCGCCCACGGGCTCCGCGACGCCTTCCTGCACCCCTTCGAGCTCGAGGGCCGACGCGTGCCCCTCGGCGCCGCCTTCGGCATCGCGCGCCGCACCGGCGGCATCGAGCGGCTCCTCGAGGACGCCGAGATGGCCTGCCGGTCGGATCGGCCAGGCGCCATCCACCGCTACGACGCCGCCGTCCGCACACGCCACCTCGAGCGCCTGGAGATCGAGGCGGACCTGCGCGAGGCGCTGTCGACGCGGCCATCCGAGATCTTCGCGGCCTTCCAGCCGATCTTCGACATCGCCACCAACGAGCTCGTCGGTTTCGAGGCGCTGGCGCGGTGGAATCACCCGGAGCGCGGCGGCGTGCCGCCGTCGGTGTTCATTCCCATCGCCGAGTCGACCGGCCTCATCCTGCCGCTCGGCGAGCGCATCCTCTCGCTCGCCGCCGCCTCGTCGTCGCGCTGGCTGGAGCGGCGCGTCCGCGACGGCCGCAAGCCCATCTATGTCTCGGTCAACCTCTCGGCGCACCAGGTCGCCGATCCCGACCTCGCCGACCGCATGGCGACTGCCCTCGGGCCGCATCCGGTCGACTATGGCACGCTCTCCTTCGAGATCACCGAAGGCACGCTGATGGCCAACTCTGACCAGGTCGTCGGCGTCCTGAGACGCCTCAAGAAGCTCGGCGCCAGCCTTGCCATCGACGATTTCGGCACCGGCTACTCGAGCTTCGGCTATCTCCACCAGTTCCCCATCGACAGCCTGAAGATCGACCGGTCCTTCGTCTCCGGCATGACCCGCTCGCCGAACGACCGCGAGATCGTCCGGGCGATGATCGACCTCGGCCACGGCCTCGGACTGACCGTGGTGGCCGAGGGCATCGAGGAGTGGGAGACCCGCGACGCCCTCGTCGACCTCGGGTGCGACCACGGGCAGGGCTTCCTGCTCGGACGCCCGCTGGCCGTCGCGGAGGCCGACGAACTGGTGGTGCTTCCTTTGACGGCTGCGTGATCGGAAGGTCGGCGACACAAGCGCGACTTGACGACATCGACGGCCTTCTCCATTCAAGGTCGCCGTCCGTTCCGGCCGCGTTCGCGGTGCTTCGGGAGCCGGTCGAAGGCCGCTCGCCACGTCTCACCTCCGCAGCCTCTCGCACAGTGCCCACGGTGGCGGCGCCCGCCGGTCCGGCGGCCGCGATCCGTCAGGAAGGTCTCGATCATGCGCATCTTGGTGACGGGTGGGGCGGGGTTCATCGGCTCGGCGGTTTGCCGGCATCTGGTGGCGGACACCGGCCACTCGGTCGTGAACCTCGACAAGCTGACCTACGCGGCGAACCTCGCCTCGGTCGAGATGATCGCCGGCGACCCGCGCTATGCGTTCGTGCGCGCCGACATCTGCGACGCCCCTGCGATGGCCGAGGTGTTCCGCCAGCACGATCCGGACGCCGTGCTGCATCTCGCCGCCGAGAGCCACGTCGACCGCTCGATCGAGGGTCCGTCGGCCTTCGTCGAGACCAACGTCGTTGGCACCAGCGTGCTGCTGGAGGCGGCCCGCCGCCACTTCGAGACACTCGCCGGCGAGCGGCGCGAGCGCTTCCGCTTCGTCCACGTCTCGACCGACGAGGTCTACGGCTCGCTCGGCCCCGAGGGGCTGTTCACCGAGACGACCGCCTACGACCCGTCCTCGCCCTATTCGGCCTCGAAGGCCGCCTCCGACCACATCGCCATCGCCTGGCACCGCACCTACGGGCTGCCGGTGATCGTCTCGAACTGCTCGAACAACTACGGCCCGCACCATTTCCCCGAGAAGCTCATCCCGCTGATGATCCTCAACGCGCTGGAGATGAAGGCGCTGCCGGTCTACGGCGACGGCTCCAACATCCGCGACTGGCTCTATGTCGAGGACCACGCGCGAGCGCTCGTCACCATCCTCGAGGGCGGCCGTCCGGGCGAGAAGTACAATGTCGGCGGGCGCAACGAGCGCACCAACCTCGAGGTGGTCGAGCGCATCTGCGATATCCTCGACCGCATCGCGCCGGCAGAACGCTCGCGCCGCGCGCTCATCACCTTCGTCACCGACCGGCCGGGCCACGACCACCGCTACGCGATCGACGCGGCCAAGCTCGAGGGCGAACTCGGCTGGACGGCGCGGGAGAGCTTCGAGAGCGGCATCGAGAAGACGGTCGCATGGTATCTCGACAACCGCCGCTGGTGGGAGCCGATCCGCAGCGGCAGCTACCGCGGAGAGCGGCTCGGCCTGAAGGCGCGCGCCTGAGCCCCGCGAACGGGGCGGTGCCGGGATCTGGTGGCACAGGAAGAAGAGGGACGATGAAGGGTATCATCCTCGCCGGCGGGCACGGCACCAGGCTGCATCCGGTGACGCTCGCCGTCTCCAAGCAGCTGCTGCCGGTCTACGACAAGCCGATGATCTATTATCCGCTGTCGATCCTGATGCTGGCGGGCATCCGCGAGGTGATGATCATCTCGACGCCGCAGGCGCTGCCACTCTACCGGGCGGTGCTCGGCGACGGCTCCGACTGGGGCATCAGCTTCACCTACGCCGAACAGGACCAGCCGCGCGGCCTCGCCGAGGCGTTCCTGATCGGCGAAGAGTTCATCGGCACGAGCCCGGTGGCGCTCGCGCTCGGCGACAACATCTTCTACGGCTCCGGCCTCACCGGCCTCGTCGAGGAGGCGGCGAAGCTCAAGACCGGCGCCACGGTGTTCGCCTATCCGGTGGCGAACCCGCGCGCCTTCGGCGTCGTCGAGATGGCTCCGGACGGCCGGGCGCTGTCGCTCGAGGAGAAGCCCGAGCACCCGAAGAGCAACCTCGCCGTCACCGGCCTCTACTTCTACGACGCCGACGTGGTCGAGATCGCCAAGGGCGTGACGCCGTCGCCTCGCGGCGAGGTGGAGATCACCTCGGTGAACGAGGCGTACCTCAAGCGCGGCGACCTGCGGGTGGTGCGGTTCCCGCGCGGCACCGCCTGGCTCGACACCGGCACCACCGACTCATTGCTCGAAGCCTCGGAGTTCGTGAAGACGATCGAGCACCGCCAGGGCTTCAAAATTGCATGCCCGGAGGAGATCGCCTGGCGCAAAGGCTGGCTCACCGCCGACGCACTCGCGTCACTCGCCGCCCGCTACAAGAATTCCTACGGGGCCTACCTCACAGACCTTCTCAAGGATCCGCTCTCCCATTCCCAGGGGCCCGAAGAGCTCGGCTGAGCGCCCCGTCATCATTGCATTAGGAGTAGAGCATGAAGATTGCGGTCCTGGGCGCCGGCTATGTCGGCCTCGTTTCGGGCGCCTGCTTCGCGGATTTCGGTCACGAAGTCGTCTGCATCGACAAGGATCCGGAGCGCGTCGCCATGCTGATGGGCGGGCGCGTGCCGATCTTCGAGCCCGGCCTCGACGACATGGTGGCCCGCAACCAGCGCGACGGCCGCCTGTCCTTCACGCTGGATGCCACTCCGGCGATCGCGGAAGCCGACGTCGTCTTCATCGCCGTCGGCACGCCGTCGCGCCGCGGCGACGGCCGCGCCGACCTAACCTACGTCTTCTCCGCTGCCCAGGACATCGCCCGCGCCGTCACCGGCTTCACCGTCGTGGTCACCAAGTCGACCGTGCCGGTCGGTACCGGCGACGCCGTGCAGCGCATCATCCGCGACACGCGGCCCGAGGCCGACGTCGCCGTCGTCTCCAACCCGGAGTTCCTGCGCGAGGGTGCGGCCATCGAGGACTTCAAGCGTCCCGACCGCATCGTCATCGGCCTCGAGGACGAGCGCGCCCGCGAGCCGATGAGCGAGGTCTACCGGCCGCTGTTCGTCAACCAGGCGCCGGTGATGTTCACCGGCCGGCGCACCGCCGAGCTCATCAAGTACGCCGCCAATGCGTTCCTCGCGACCAAGATCACCTTCATCAACGAGATGGCGGATCTCTGCGAGGCGGTCGGCGGCAACGTCCAGGAAGTCGCCCGCGGCATCGGCCTCGACAACCGCATCGGCGGCAAGTTCCTGCACGCCGGCCCGGGCTTCGGCGGCTCCTGCTTCCCCAAGGACACCCGCGCCCTCGTCGAGACCGCGCGCGAGTCCGGCGCTCCGACGCGCCTCGTCGAGGCGGTCGTCGCCGTCAACGACCAGCGCAAGAAGCGCATGGCCGAGAAGGTGGTGCGGGCCTGCGGCGGCAGCGTCTCCGGCAAGACCATCGCCATCCTCGGCCTGACCTTCAAGCCGAACACCGACGACATGCGCGAGAGCCCGGCGCTCGACGTCGTGCACGAGCTGCAGCAGGCCGGTGCCACCGTGCGCGCCCACGACCCCGAGGGCATGGAACAGGCGGCGCGGATGATGACCGGCGTCCTCTTCTGCGACAGCCCCTACCACTGCGCCGAGGGGGCCGACGCGGTCGTGCTCGTCACCGAGTGGGACACCTACCGCGCCCTCGACCTCGACCGCCTGAAGACGATCGTCAACGTCCCGGTGCTGGTCGACCTGCGGAACGTCTACCGGCGTCCTGAAGTCGAGCGTCACGGCTTCACCTACGCCGACGTCGGCCGCGGCGCCTGAGCCGGTGGGCGGCGGTCCACGTTGGGGCCGCCGCCTCCCCTGAACCCCGATGGCGACCGTCCTCCTCTCGCTCTGCAATCTCAAGCGCAACGGCGTCCGCTTCCCGCTGATCGTCGGCAGTCTCGATCGCCGCCGCTTCGGCCTCGTCGACTGCGCCTCGTGGATCGCCCCGCCCGACACCGGCGTCACCGGCCTGCTCGCCACCGAGGAGGCGATCTACGTCTGCGTGCAGGGCCACGAGAGCGGTCGGGTGGTCGTGCTCGCCCCTGACCTGTCGCTGCGTGCCGTCATCGCCGACGACCGCTTCAGCGACCTGCACTCGATCAAGCGCCTCGGCGACGAGATCTGCGTCGTCTCCACCGGCAACTCGAAGCTCTTCACATTCTCGCCGGCTGATCTCGTCGTGCGCGAGCTCTGGGCCTTCGAGCACGCCGACGGCCGCCTCCACATCAACGACGTCGGCCTCCACGACGGCCGCGTCCACGTGCTCTCGCACGTGCACCCCCGTTACGACGGCCAGGGCCGCTCCGGCGCCGTCTGGGACCTCGACAGCCGCGAGGTGCTGATCGGCGGCCTTAAGCACCCGCACTCGCTGGTCGACGCCGGCGGCACGCTGCACTGCCTGAGCTCCGCCGCCGGCCAACTCGTCTCCCGCGACTGGGCGAGCGGGGCGATCTCGAAGCTCAGGCTCGGCGGCTACTTGCGCGGCCTCGCCGCCACCGAGGGCGGCTTCGTCGTCGGCCAGTCGAGCACGCGCTTCTATTCCCGCAAGCGCGGCCCGGCGGTGAACCCCGTCGACCTCGACGCCGTCGTCGGCAACCCGAAGTTCATGTCCTTCCTCGGCGAGGTCGGCGGCCGCAGGCTCGGGCGGCGCCACAACCTCACCCACCTCGGGCTCGAGATCTACGACGTCGTCACCGCCGCCGTCGACTACGACGCCCTCGTCGAGAAGAACTCCGCGCAACTGCGCGCCCAGTCGCTCTACCAGCGCATCGCCGAGCTCGAGCGGCTGCTCGACCTGCAGGACGCCGACGCGCAGCCGGTGATCGATGAGGAATGGGACGCCGACCCGGAGGACGGGCCGGACGGGGACGATCCCGATGGCGTCGGCCGGTCCACGCCCGGCTAGGGCATCATCACGTCGAAGGCCTTGCCGGCCGCCGTGTAGGTGACCCAGCCGCCGTCCATGCCGTTCGCCGCCTCGACGCGGATTTCGAGCGTCACCTTGCCGTCGGGGGAGGGCACCATGAAGTCGCCCATCGGGGTCATCAACTGGCCGACCGAGAAGGTGTAGCGCGACACCGGCATCTTGGCGGGGGTGGTCTTCAGCCGCTTGTAGGTCTCCTCCTTCAGCCGCCGGAGCGTCGCGGCGTCGAAGAAGGCGAGGTCGCGGATGACGAAGGCGTAGTCGCCCTTCGTCTCCGCCTCCCATGGCATCGGCGTGCCGAAGCGCGTCATGTCCTCGGCGTCCATGATGAAGTTGGCGTTCGTGCCCGGGCTGCGCGGGTCCTCCGCCAGCACCTGCGCCTGGTCGTTCTGGAACATCAGCTGCGAGATCCGCGTCGCCGCTCCGAGCTCGGTCTCGAGCCGGACGAGCGTCGCCGCGACCATCTCCGGCGCCATCCAGTCGAGCTTTGGCCGCCGGCTCGGCGGCAGCGTCACCGCGACGATGCTGCCGTCCGTTCCGAGCACCACCGATCCGCTTTCGCCGCCGGGATCGTTGAAGTTGAGCGTCCAGCGCAGCGGCGGCGCCCCGGCCGCGTCCATGTCGCGTCTCAGCATCATGTAGACGAGCCGGGCGCCGTCGTTGCCCCACGCCTTGCGTGCCGCATCGCGCACGGCCGAAAGCCCGCCGAGATCGACCTCGCCGACGACGAAGGACGCCTCGTCCGGCGTGCCGGGAAACAGCGGCGAGCCGATGCCCATGGTGCGCACGCCGGAGAGGTCCCAGGTGTAGCCCATCGTCTGCTGCGCCGCCGTCGGGTGATCGGCGTCGATGCTGAGGAACTGGTCGTGGACGGTCAGGCTGCGGATGCGCCGGTCCGGGCCGAGCACGGCGGTGAGGTCCGCGATCGCCTCGTCCTTCGGCCAGCTCTCGGTGGCGATCAGGTTCAGCGTGCGCGCCCGCTCGGTGCCGGAGAGGTCGGCGCCGACGATGCGGCCGGCCTCGTCGGCGAACACCGAGGCGCTCTCCCGCCCCGTGCCGACCATGATCGTCCAGCGCACCGGCCCGAAGCTCGGGCTTGGCAGGATCGACACCTGCCGCGCGATCGTGATCGAGGAGACGGTCGCCGGATCCTGCAGCGCCGCCCGCTCGATCGCGGCCGCGACGAGGGTGGGCACGCGCTCGAGGTCGGCGGGCGACAGCGGGAAGAAGCCCGGAACGACGTCGCGGATGAAGCCGGGCGGCGACACCGGCTGCGGCCCGCGCGTCGGCTCGAAGGTGAGGCCGAGACGGCGGATGCGGCGGATGCTCCAGGCGTCGATGTCCGTCGGCCGCCCCGCGCCCTGCACCTCGAGGGCGATTTCCTGCGGTGTGATGCGCACCGAGTAGACGGCCG
>CAMDHY010000080.1 GCA_945898215.1 Pseudoxanthobacter soli DSM 19599
CGGGCGACCTGATCTATTCCGGCACGCCGGCGGGCGTCGCGGCGGTGAAGACGGGCGACACGATGGTCGGTGGCGTCGACGGTGTCGGCACGATCACGATCAAGGTCGGCTGAGGGCGCACCCTGTAGCGGGCCGTGGGGGCACTCCCCCCCCCCCCACGGTCATTCCCGGCCTTGTGCCGGGAACCCATGGGGCTGAGCCATCCGCATGGGCCAGCTTCCAGCGTGGTGCAAGCGGCGGCGGGTAGGTTCCCGGCACAAGGCCGGGAATGACCACGAGAGAGAATGCGGCCGCGTCTCAGGGAACGCAGCTCGATGCCCCTACTCCGCGGCCGCGCGGCGGTGACGCTCGCTCGGCGTGCGCATGGTGACGAGTTCCTCGGCCGCGGTCGGGTGGACGGCGACAGTGGCGTCGAAGTCGGCCTTGGTGGCGCGCATCGCCACCGGAATGGCGGCGAGCTGGATCATCTCGCCGGCGTGGTCGCCGACGATGTGGACGCCGAGCACGCGGTCGGTGTCGCCGTCGACGACGATCTTCATCAGCATCCGCTCCTGGCGGCCGCTGAGGGTGGCGAGCATCGGCCGGAAGCGGGCCTTGTAGACGTCGACGGCCTGGCACTGCACCAGCGCCTCGGCTTCCGTCAGGCCGACGACGCCCACCTCCGGCGTGGTGAACACGGCGGTGGCGATGAGGGTGTGGTCGACCGTCCGCGAATGGTGACCGAAGACGGTGTCGGCGAAGGCGTGGCCCTCGCGGATCGCCACCGGCGTCAGGTTCGCCCGGTCGGTGACGTCGCCCACGGCGTAGATCGACGGCACGTCAGAGGACGAGTGCTGGTCGACGCGCACCTCGCCGCGCGGGCCAAGCACGACGCCGGCCGCCTCGAGGCCGAGGCCCGCGGTGTTGGGCCGGCGGCCGGTCGCCATCATCACCTGGTCGGCGGCGAGCGTGCGGCCGCCGTGGGTGGAGACGACGAGGCCCGCGGCCGTCTTCTCGATCGCGGCGACGGTGTCGCCGCAGACGATGTCGATGCCGCGGTGGCCGAGCTCCTCGGTGACCGCGTCGCGCACGTCCTCGTCGAAGCCGCGAAGCACCTTGGCGCCGCGGTAGAGAACGGTGACCTCGGCGCCGAGGCCCTTGAAGACGCCGGCGAACTCCAGCGCGATGTAGCCGCCGCCGACGATGACGATGCGCTTCGGCATCTCGGCGAGGTGGAACACCTCGTTGGAGGTGATCGTGTGCTCGAGGCCGGGGATGGCGTCGGGGTTATCCGGGTGGCCGCCGGTGGCGACGAGGATGAAGCGGGTCGACACCGCCCGCCCTGACTTTACGAGCCGGACCCCGTTCGGGCCGGTGACGACAGCCCGCTCCTCGACGATCTCGACGCCGGCCGTGTCGAGGTTGCGGCGGTAGATCGCCGACAGGCGATCGATCTCGCGGTCCTTGTTGGCGATCAGCGTCGCCCAGTCGAAGCGGGGCGGCTCGACCGTCCAGCCGTAGCCGGCGGCGTCCTCGAAGGCGTCGGCGAAGCGGGCGGCATAGACCATCAGCTTCTTCGGCACGCAGCCGCGGATCACGCAGGTGCCGCCGATCCGGTATTCCTCGGCAATCAGCACGCGCGCGCCGTAGCCGGCGGCGATGCGGGCGGCGCGCACGCCCCCCGATCCCGCACCGACTACCACGAGATCGTAGTCGAAGCCGCTCATCACCTGCCCGCCTCGTTCATCGGAGAGGACGTCCGTCAGAGCTGGTGGCCGCGCTTCTGCATTTCCTCGCGGACGCGCGTCACCAGCGTCACCGAGAGCTCGTCGCTCCACTGCTTGGCCGCGCCGACGGAGAGGGCCAGCATTTCGGGGCTGAGGGCGGCGAGCTTGGAGCCGACGGGCGACTTATAGAAGGTGATGATCTCGGCGAGCTCGGCCTCCGAGAAGCGCCGGGCCCAGACGCCCTGGATGGTGATGTCGAGGTCGGCGCGCTTCTTCGCGAACTCGAAGGCGACGGTGTCGGTGACGTCCTCGATCTCGGAGGTCAGCGCCGGGTTGGAGCGGATGAACAGACCCTTGGTCTGCTCGGCGACGAGGGGCAGGATGTCGTCGAAGCCGGTGCCGGCGCCCGACAGCTCGATCGCCTGCTGCGCCAGCGCCATGTGCGAGCGCGGGATGTCGGCGTCCTCCTGCGACCAGGCCGAGCCCGGAGCAGCCATCACGGCGACCAGCAGGGCGAGCCCCATCGCCGGCGCGCACAGGCGACGGAACCTCGAAACGCTCATGTCTTCTTCTCCTCTGATCACAATTCGGTGCGGTGCAGGGCGCCAGTCAGGCATCGATCCGCCGGACCCCGTCCGGGCCGGCCACGTAGGCGGTCCGGGCGATACCGACGAACAGGCCGTGCTCGACGACGCCGGGGATCCTGTCGAGAGCCTCGCCCAGCGCGGCGGGATCGGGAATGCGCGTCAGATGCGCGTCGACGATGTGGTGGCCGCCGTCGGTGACGTAGAGCTCGCCCGCCTCGTCGCGGCGCATCGTCAGGCGCCCGGAAATCTCGAGGGCCTGGGCGGCCGCCACGATCTTGCGCCGCGTCGCCTTCTGGCCGAACGGCACGATCTCGATCGGCAGCGGGAAGGTGCCGAGCGCCTCGACCACCTTGCCCGCATCGGCGATGACGACGAAGCGCTTGGCCGCCGTGGCGACGATCTTCTCGCGCAGCAGTGCGCCGCCGCCGCCCTTGATGAGGGTGAGGCCCGGGCCGATCTCGTCGGCGCCGTCGATGGCGAGGTCGAGCTTCGGCGTCTCCTCGAGTGTCGACAGCGGTATGTGCAGGCTCCCGGCGAGGGCACCGATGCGCTCGGACGTCGGCACGCAGACGACCTCAAGCCCGCCCGCTACGGCCTCGCCGAGAAGCTCGACGAAGGCGGTGGCGGTCGAGCCGGTTCCGAGACCGAGGCGCATGCCGCCCTGGACCTCCGCGAGCGCGGCGCGGGCGGCGTCCCGCTTCAGGCCGGTTGCATCGGAGACGTTCGGCGCGCTCACGCTTGGTGTTCCTTCCAGAATTCGGACCGGGCCGGGTGTCGGGCCACAGACGCGCCACCGGAGGGAGCCGGCGCGACGCGAGGCGTGCTTACCACGGGCGGCGAGGCGAGGCCAATCCGCCAGCGTCCGCGGCCCGGCCGCATCGATCCCGGTCCACGGCGCGGCGCCGCGTCGCTTCGACGCCGCGGAGCCGGTCCGCTACTGACGCTGAGACAACAAATGCGCCGTCCGGCCCGGCGGTGCGACAACACCATCCTTCCGGAGGAGACGGCGTGACGACACCCCCCACACTGGTGCTCGACCTCGACGGCACGCTCGTCGATACCGCCCCCGATCTCGTCGCCTGCCTCAACATCGTGCTCGACGAGGCGGGCGTCCCGACCGTCGACGGCGTGGCGGCGCGGGCCATGATCGGCCGCGGCGCGCGCATGATGATCGCCCGCGGCTTCGCCGCTCACGGCGTCGAACTCGACGACGCGGGGCTCGACCGGCTCAACGCGCGCTTCCTCGTCCACTACGAGGCGCGCATCGCCGACGAGAGCCGCGCCTTCCCGGGCGTCGCCGACGCGCTGTCGCAGTTCAGCGACGCCGGCTTCCGGCTGGCGGTGTGCACCAACAAGTACGAGCGGCTGTCGCGGTTGCTGCTGGAAAAGATCGAGCTCGCGGACCGCTTCGCCGTCATCGCCGGGCCGGAGACGTTCGGCGTCTCGAAGCCGCATCGCGACCACATCCTCAAGACCGTCGTCGCCGCCGGGGGCGACCCCGACGACTGCGTGATGGTGGGGGATTCCCGCACCGACATCGAGGCAGCACGCGCCTCGGGCGTGCCGGTCGTCGCCGTCACCTTCGGCTACACCGACATCCCGGTGAAGGAGCTGTCGCCCGACAAGCTCATCGACCACTACGACGACCTCTGGGACGCCGTTGCGGCGATCCGCAGCGCCGCCGACTGAGCGGGGCCGCAGCGGCCGGCTGCGGTCGATCACGGAACGACGAAGTCGACGATGTCACGGGCGTCGAAGCGGGCGTCGAGCATGCCGTAGGTCGAGCGCCACTGGCCGCCCAGCCGGGTGGCGAGGAACGCATCCGACAGCACGCGCGGCGCGAACCGACGCAGCGCCGAGGCGGCGGCGGCGATGGCAAGCTGCTCGGTGAGGATGCGGGCCGAGCCGACGTCCTCGAGGCAGGCGCCGGCGGCGCTGGCGATGTCGTCGACGGCGACGGGGCTCGCCTTGCCGAGGTCGCGTTCGATCTCGGCCAGAACGACGCCGAGCGCGCGCTCGTCGGCCTTCAGCGCCCGCAGCACGTCGAGGCACTGGATGTTGCCAGGCCCTTCCCACAGGCCATTGACCGGTGCCTCGCGGAACAGCCGCGCGAGCGGGCTCTCCTCGACGTAGGCGTTGCCGCCGACGCACTCCATCGCCTCGGCGGTGAGTGTCGGCGCGAGCTTGCAGATCCAGTACTTCGCCACCGGCGTGATCATGCGGGCGAAGATCGCCTCGGAGCGGTCGGTCTCGGCCGCGTCATAGGCGCGGGCGAGGCGGAGCGCCAGCGCGGTGGCGGCGGCGACGTCGAGCGCCATGTCGGCGAGCACGCGCTGCATCAGCGGCTGGTCGATCAGCAACTCGCCGAAGGCGAAGCGATGGCGCGCGGCGTTGACCGCCTCCGCCAGGGCCGCCCGCATCAGGCCGGCCGACATCACGGCGGCGTCGAGACGCGTCAGCGTCACCATCTCGTGGAGGGCGGCGATGCCACGCCCCTCCTCGCCGACGAGGCTCGCGTGGGCGCCGAAGAGCTCCGCCTCGGCGGTGGCGTTGGAGCGGTTGCCGAGCTTCGCCTTCAGCCGCATCAGGCGGATGCCGTTCGGCGCCCCTTCGGGGTCGAGCCGCGGAACGAGGAAACAGGACAGTCCGCCGGGCGCCTGGGCGAGCATCAGGAAGGCGTCCGACATCGGCGCCGACAGGAACCACTTGTGGCCGACGAGGCGGAAGCCGTCGCCGGTCGGCTCGGCGACGGTGTGGATGGCGCGCAGATCGCTGCCGCCCTGCTTTTCCGCGACCGCCATGCCGACGGTGACGCCGAGCTTGCGCGACATTGGCAGCGCCCGGTGATCGTAGCGCCGCGACAGGATCGCCGGGACCCATTCGTCCGACAGGGTTTCCGACAGGGACAGCGTCGCGACGGCGGCGTTCGTCGACGAGACCGGGCCGAGGTGACCGCTTTCCGTCTGTGCGGCGAGGAAGAGGCCGGCGGCGCGGACGAGGTGCCCGGGCGGCGCGTCCTCCGTCCCCTCCCACGGCGAGCAGTGCAGTCCGTACTCGACGGATCGGCGCAGCAGCGCGTGGTAGGCGGGGTGGAACTCGACGAGATCGAGACGCCGGCCCTGCGGATCGTGGGTGCGCAGGATCGGGCCATGCAGGTCGGCGAGACGGGCGAACTCGTGGGATTCGGCCGAGCCCCAGAAGGCGCCCATGCGCGAGAGCTCGCTCTCGTTCTCGGCCGTCGTCGCCCCTTCCAGCGCGCCTAGGAGGACCGGGTCGGCCTCGTACAGGTTGACGCCGGCGCGCGGAGGCGGCTGGTTCTCGACGTCGTGCGTATCGAAGCCGTCTGCCGCCATCGGCCTGGTCCGCCCCCGGATGTTCTTGTCAGGATAGACGCATCGCAAAATGGACGCGCGGTTCGAATCAAACTGTTGAAGCCTATCATGCGGCGGCGCGCACGCCTTGTTTCGCCGCCCCGACTCCGCATACACGATCGACTTCGATGATTGCACCGTCGAAGCCGGCCGGAACGGCCTTCCCCCACCGCCACCTGCTCGGCATCGAGGGGCTTTCGCGCATCGAGATCGAGGCGTTGCTGGACCTGTCGGAGAGCGCCATCGCGCTGTCCCGCCAGGTCGAGAAGAAACGCGCGGTGCTGCGCGGCCGCACGCAGATCAATCTCTTCTTCGAAGCCTCGACGCGCACCCAGTCCTCGTTCGAGCTCGCGGGCAAGCGGCTCGGCGCCGACGTGATGAACATGTCGGTGAACTCGTCCTCGGTGAAGAAGGGCGAGACGCTGATCGACACGGCGCAGACGCTGAATGCGATGCGGCCGGACATCCTGGTGGTGCGCCATCACGCCGCCGGCGCCGTGGCGCTGCTCGCCCGCCAGGTCGGCTGCTCGGTGGTGAACGCCGGCGACGGGGCGCACGAACACCCGACACAGGCCCTCCTCGACGCCCTGACGATCCGCCGCAACAAGGGCGACATCACCGGCCTGGTGGTGGCGATCTGCGGCGACATCCTGCATTCGCGCGTCGCCCGCTCGAACATCCTGCTGCTCGCCGCCCTCGGCGCCGAGGTGCGCGTGGTGGCGCCCTCGACGCTGCTGCCCGCCGGCATCGACCGAATGGGGGTGACGGTGTTCCGCTCGATGCGCGAGGGGCTCGCCGGTGCCGACATCGTGATGATGCTGAGGCTGCAGCGCGAGCGCATGGACGGCTCGTTCGTGCCGTCGGTGCGCGAGTACTTCCACTATTTCGGGCTGGACGAGGAGAAGCTCGCCTACGCCAAGCCGGACGCCCTCGTCATGCACCCGGGGCCGATGAACCGCGGCGTCGAGATCACCCCGGCGGTGGCCGACGGACCGCGCAGCCTGATCGGCGAGCAGGTCGAGATGGGGGTGGCGGTGCGCATGGCGGTGCTCGAAGCGCTCGCCGGCAACCTGCCGAACGCTTGAGGCCGCACGTGACCGACCCCCGGCCCCAGCCCTCGCCTCCGCTCGTCGTCAGCGGCGCCCGCATCGTCGATCCGTCGCGGGGTCTCGACGCCGTCGGTAGCGTCGTCGTCCTCGACGGCCGCATCGCCGCCGCCGGGCCGCAGGCGCTCAACCAGGGCGCACCGGAGGGGGCCGAGGTCGTCGACGGCCGCGATCTCGTGGTGATGCCGGGCCTCGTCGACATGCGCGTCTTCGTCGGCGAGCCCGGCCACGAGCACCGCGAGACACTGGCGAGCGCCAGCCACGCTGCCGCCGTCGGCGGCATCACCACCATCGTGGTCATGCCCGACACCGACCCGGCGATCGACGACCCGGCGCTGGTCGACTTCATCCTGCGGCGCGCCCGCGACACGGCGATCGTGCGGGTGCACGCCATGGCGGCGCTGACGAAGGGCCTCGCCGGCCGCGAGACCACCGAGTTCGGGCTGCTGCAGGAGGCCGGCGCCGTCGCCTTCACCGATGGCCGGCGGGCGGTGGCGAGCGCGCGGGTGATGCGGCGGGCGCTCACCTACGCCCGCGACTTTGGCGCCCTCGTCGTCCACCACGCCGAGGACCCCGAACTCGTCGGCGCCGGCGTGATGAACGAAGGCGAGACGGCGAGCCGCCTCGGCCTCTCCGGCAGTCCGCGCGAGGCAGAGATCATCATGCTGGAGCGCGACCTCAGGCTCGTGCAGCTGACCGGCGGGCGCTACCACGCAGCCCAGGTCAGCTGCGCGGAATCGGTCTCCGTGCTGCGCGCCGCCAAGGCGCGCGGCCTTGACGTGACGGCGGGCGTGGCGGCGACGCATCTGACGCTGAACGAGCTGGACATCGGCGCCTACCGGACCTTCTTCAAGCTGTCGCCGCCGCTGCGCTCGGAGGACGACCGCCGCGCCATGGTGGAGGCGGTCGCCGACGGCATCGTCGACATCGTCGTGTCGAGCCACGATCCGCAGGACGTCGAGACCAAGCGCCACCCCTTCGCCGACGCGGCCGATGGTGCGATCGGCCTCGAGACGCTGCTCGCCGCCGGGCTGCGGCTGGTGCACGCCGGCGATCTCGGCCTGTCGCGCCTCGTCGAGGCGATGTCGACGGCCCCCGCGCGCCGGCTGCGGCTGGAGGCCGGCACGCTCGCGCCGGGCGCGCCGGCGGACCTCGCGATCGTGGACATCGGCGCGCCGTGGATCGTCCGCGAGGCCGACATCGTCTCGCGCGCCAAGAACACGCCCTACGAGGGCGCCCGTTTCCAGGGCCGCGTCGTCCGCACGGTGGTTGCGGGGCGGACCGTGCACACCTACGCTCACGGCTGATCGCCCGCGGGCGTTCGAACCATCCGGCAGGCCGTCCGGCGGAGACAGGAGACACGCCTTGCCGCCTGCAGAATGGTCGCTCGCCGCGCCCCTCGTCGCGCTCGCCCTCGGCTACCTGCTCGGCTCGATCCCGTTCGGGCTGATCCTGACGCGGCTCGCCGGCCTCGGCGACATCCGGGCGATCGGCTCCGGCAACATCGGCGCGACGAACGTGCTGCGCACCGGCAACAAGGCGGTGGCTGCGGCGACGCTCGCCGGCGACATGCTGAAGGGAACGGCGGCGGTGCTCATCGCGGCACAGTTCGACATGCCCGCGATGGTGGCGGGCGTCGGCGCCTTCCTCGGCCACCTGTGGCCGGTATGGCTCGGCTTCCGCGGCGGCAAGGGGGTCGCCACCTATCTCGGCGTGCTGCTCGGCCTCGCCTGGCCGTTCGCGCTGGCCTTCGCCGGCATCTGGATCGTCGTCGCCATCGTGTCGCGCTATTCCTCGCTGTCGGCGCTGGTGGCGAGCGCGGCGATCCCGGTGCTCCTCGGACTGCTGGGGCGGGCCGACCTCGCCGGCGTCTTCGGGCTGCTCGGCGTGCTGCTCTGGTTCCGCCATGCCGCGAACATCAGGCGGCTGATGGCGGGCACCGAGGGGCGGATCGGCGGCGACAAGGGCTGAGAGCCCGTTTTCGAACTGGAGGCCGAGCGATGGGCGACGGTGCGACCCGGAACCGGCTCACCGACGCGCAGCGCACCGCCTGGCTGCGGCTGATCCGCACCGACAATGTCGGGCCGGTGACCTTCCGCTCCCTGCTCAACCACTACGGATCGGCGGAGGCGGCGCTCGACGCCCTACCTGAGCTCGCGCGACGCGGCGGCGCGGCGCGGCTGCGCGTTGTCAGCGCCGCCGAGGCCGAGGACGAGATCGCGGCGACGCGGCGGATCGGCGGCGACGTGGTGGCGCACGGCGAGGCCGCCTACCCGCGCGAGTTGCGGACGATCGAGGCGCCGCCGCCGATGGTCTCGGTGCTCACCCGCACCGACGTGCTCACACGCGCCGCGGTTGCATTGGTCGGCTCGCGCAATGCGTCGGCCGCGGGGCGGACGATGGCCGAGCGCATCGCCCGCGGCCTCGGCGAGCACGGGCTCGTCATCGCCTCCGGCCTAGCCCGCGGCATCGACGCCGCCGCCCACGCAGCCTCGCTTTCGACCGGCACCGTTGCGGTGCTGGCAGGCGGCCTCGACCAAATCTACCCGCCGGAGCACGGCCCCCTGCTCGAGCGCATCGTCGCGCAAGGCGGTGCGGCGATCAGCGAGATGAAGCTCGGCTGGTCGCCGCGGGCGCAGGACTTCCCGCGCCGCAACCGGCTGATCTCCGGCATGAGCGTCGCGGTGGTGATCATCGAGGCGGCGCGGCGATCGGGCTCGCTGCACACCGCCCGCTTCGGCGCCGAACAGGGCCGCGAGGTGCTGGCGGTGCCGGGCTCGCCGCTCGATCCGCGCGCCGAGGGGTGCAACCACCTGATCCGCGAGGGCGCGACGCTGATCACCTGCACGGACGACGTGCTCGCCGCCATCCGGCCCTTGCTCGACCGGTTGCCGGACAGCCAGACGCCGCTCGGGGAGCCGCGCGGCGACGACGAGGGCTCGGCGGGCGATCCCGGCGAGAGCGGGCGGGCGGCGGTGCTGACCGCGCTCGGCCCGACGCCGGTGGCGGTCGACCTGATCATCCGCCATTCCGGCCAGCCGGCCGCGGCGGTGATGATCGTGCTGATCGAGCTCGAACTCGCGGGACGACTCGAGCGCCACCCCGGCGGCCTCGTCTCGCTGCTGCCCGGGCGCTGAGGGCGCCCGGACGCTTCACATGTCGGCGAGGTCAGCGACGGGCGGCAAGGCGGCCGTCGGCGATCCTGGCGGCCACTTCCTCGCGGGCGATGTCGAGCAGGTAGGCGAGCATCTCGAGCCGGCTCGCCCGGGCGAGACCGGCCAGCTCGGCGACCATCCTCTCGATGTAGGTGGCGATCTCGGCCTTGGTCGGGTCGTAGCTCTCGTTCATCGCAACCGCGCACCGCAGTCGAAAAACGCGCACGAGGCGCGAACACGCTGACAGTACTAAAGATAGCGCATCGGTTATAACACAAGCATAACGAGCGTCGTCCGCTTGCAATCCCCGCAGCCGGGGCCATTTGACAGGGCCCCGCCGATCCCCGATGGTCCGCGCGGCCCGCTCCTCCGAGCCCCCTTCCGCCTTCCGACCGACATAGGATCCGATGCGCGTCGTCATCGTGGAATCGCCCGCCAAGGCGCAGACGATCAATAAATACCTCGGTAGCGACTACCGGGTGCTTGCGTCCTATGGCCATGTCCGCGATCTGCCCGCCAAGGACGGCTCCGTCGATCCCGCCGACGACTTCGCCATGCAGTGGGAAGTCGACGCGAAGTCGCAGAAGCGCCTCTCCGATATCGCCAAGGCGGTGAAGGAGTCCGACGGGGTGATCCTCGCCACCGACCCCGATCGCGAGGGCGAGGCGATCTCCTGGCACGTCCTGCAGGTGCTGAAGGAGAAGCGCGCGCTGAAGGACCAGCCGGTCGAGCGCGTCGTCTTCAACGCGATCACGAAGTCGTCGGTGCTCGAGGCGATGCGCCATCCGCGCCAGATCGACGGGCCGCTCGTCGACGCCTACCTCGCCCGCCGCGCTCTCGACTATCTCGTCGGCTTCACGCTCTCGCCGGTGCTGTGGCGCAAGCTGCCGGGCGCTCGCTCGGCCGGCCGCGTGCAGTCGGTGTCGCTGCGTCTCGTCTGCGACCGCGAGGCGGAGATCGAAGCGTTCGTCACCGAGGAATACTGGTCGATCATCGCCCAGCTCGAGACGCCGCGCGGCGACGCCTTCGAGGCGCGCCTGACGGCGCTCAACGGCAAGAAGCTCGGCAAGCTGACGATCGGCAACCGCGGCGACGCGGAAGCGGCGAAGGCGCTGCTGGAGGCCGCGACGTTCACCATCGCGTCGGTGGAATCGAAGCCGCAGAAGCGCAACCCGCCGGCGCCGTTCACCACCTCGACGCTGCAGCAGGAGGCCTCGCGAAAGCTCGGCCTGCCGCCGGCGCGCACCATGCAGATCGCCCAGCGGCTCTATGAGGGCATCGACATCGGCGGCGAGACCGTCGGTCTCATCACCTATATGCGAACCGACGGCGTCGACATGGCGCCGGAGGCGGTCCAGCAGATCCGCAAGGCCATCCAGGAGAACCACGGCGGCCGCTATCTGCCCGACGCGCCGCGCCGCTACACGACAAAGCAGAAGAACGCCCAGGAGGCGCACGAGGCGATCCGCCCGACCGACGCCGCCCGTCATCCGAGCAAGGTCGCCCGCATGCTCGATGCGGAACAGGCGCGACTCTACGAACTGATCTGGAAGCGCGCCGTCGCCTCGCAGATGGAATCGGCCGACTTCGAGCGCACGACGGTGGAGATCGTCGCCGAGGACGGCCCCCGCGGCGCCGAGCTGCGCGCCACCGGCACGGTCGTCCGCTTCGACGGCTTCCTCACCCTCTACCAGGAGGGGCGTGACGACGAGGAGGACGAGGAGGCCCGCCGCCTGCCGCCGATGAGCACCGGCGAGCGCCCGAGCCGCCGCGGCATCGTCGCCAACCAGCATTTCACCGAGCCGCCGCCCCGCTACACCGAGGCGACGCTCATCAAAAAGATGGAAGAGCTCGGCATCGGCCGGCCGTCCACCTATTCGGCGACGCTGACGGTGCTGCGCGACCGCGAGTACGTCCGCCTCGACAAGAAGCGCCTCCACCCTGAGGACAAGGGCCGCCTCGTCACGGCGTTCCTCGAGTCCTTCTTCGACCGCTATGTCGAGTACGACTTCACGGCGAGCCTCGAGGAGAAGCTCGACAAGATCTCCAACGGCGACCTCGACTGGCGCGACGTGCTGCGCGACTTCTGGCGCGACTTCTCCGGAGCCGTCGACGACATCAAGGAACTGCGCGTCTCCGAGGTACTGACCGCGCTGGACGGGATGCTCGGCGCCCACATCTTCCCGGCCCGCGCCGACGGCGGCGATCCGCGCGTCTGCCCGACGTGCGCGAGCGGCCGGCTGTCGCTGAAGCTCGGCAAGTTCGGGGCCTTCGTCGGCTGCTCCAACTATCCCGAGTGCCGCTACACCCGGCAACTCGCCCAGGCCGGCGACGGCGAGGGCAGCGCCGAGGCGAGCGGCCCGCGCGAGCTCGGCACCGATCCGGCGAGCGGCCAGATGGTGACGCTGCGCGTCGGTCGCTTCGGCCCCTACGTCCAACTCGGCGAGGGCGAGAAGCCGAAGCGCTCCAGCCTGCCGAAGGGCTGGGACGCGGCGACGCTGGACTTCGAGCGGGCGCTGGCGCTGCTGTCGCTGCCGCGCGACGTCGGCATCCACCCGGAATCCGGCAAGTCGATCACCGCCGGCCTCGGCCGCTTCGGCCCGTTCGTGCAGCACGACGGCAAATATGCGAACCTGCCGACGATCGAGGAAGTCTTCGAGGTCGGCATCAACCGCGCCGTCTCGCTGATCGCCGAGAAGGCCGCAGGCGGTGGCCGCGGGCGGGCCGGATCGACGCCGGGCCGCTCGCTCGGCGATCATCCGACCCTCGGCGGCCCGGTGACGGTGCGGGACGGACGCTACGGGCCGTACGTCAACCACGGCAAGGTCAATGCGACGCTGCCGAAGGGCACCGACCCGGTGACGCTCGCCATGGACGCCGCCGTGGTGCTCCTGGCCGAACGCGCCGCCAAGGATGGCGTGTCGACCAAGCCGGCGCGCGGCGCAAAGACGAAGACCGCCGCGAAGCCCAAGGCGGCCGCCGCCCCGAAGGCGCCCGCCAAGCCGAAGGCCGCCGCGACGGCTGCGAAGGTGAAGGCGCCCGCCAAGGCGAAAGCCCCGGCGAAGACGAAGGCGCCGGCCAAATCGAAGACCGCCGGAGCGAAAGCCTCCGGCTGACGCCACCCTAGAGAAGAGGACGCCCGGCTCCCTTGGCTCCATCCGACAGAGACGGCCGCAGGTCCGGCGAGTTCCCGAGCCGCGAGCAGATCCTCGCCTTCCTGGCGGAACATCCGGGCGAGGCCGGCAAGCGCGAGATTGCCCGCGCCTTCGGCATCAAGGGCAGCGCCCGCATCCCGCTGAAGCGGATCCTGAAGGAGATCGAGGCCGAGGGCCTCGTCGTCCGGCGCGGAAAGCGGCTCGGCAAGCCCGGCGCCCTGCCGCCGGTGGCGGTGCTGCTCGTCACCGGGCGCGACGCCGACGGCGAGCTCGTCGGCGAGCCGGTGAACTGGGAGGCGGAGGACGGCCCCGCCCCGCAGATCCCGATCATGCCCGAGCGCCACCGCTCGCCCGGTCCGACGCCCGGCGTCGGCGACAAGGTGCTGGCGCGCATCGTCGAGGCGCCGCCGGGGCTCGAGACCGCCCATATCGGCCGCGTCATCAAGGTGATCGCCCGCAAGCCGACCGCGGTGCTGGGCGTCGTCCGCCGCGTCGCCGGCGTTCCGGGCGGGCGCATCCTGCCGGTCGACAAGAAGCAGCGTAACGAATTGATGGCCGACGACGAGGCGCTCGGCGACGCCGAGGACGGCGACCTCGTCGAGGTGGCGGTGCAGAAGGTCGGCCGCTACGGCCTGCCGCAGGCGCGCGTCGCGGAACGCATCGGCTCGATCAAGTCCGAGCGGGCGGTGTCGCTGATCGCCATCCACGCCCACGGCATCCCGCACCGCTTCCCCGAGGCCGTGCTGGAGGAGGCGGAGGCGGCGAAGCCCGCCCGCATGACCGGTCGCGAGGACTGGCGGAAGCTGCCGCTCGTCACGATCGACCCGCCCGACGCCAAGGACCACGACGACGCGGTCCACGCCGAGCCCGACGCCGATCCGGACAACCCCGGCGGCTTCATCGCCACCGTGGCGATCGCCGACGTCGCCTACTACGTCCGCACCGGCTCGGCCCTCGACCGCGAGGGACTGCTGCGCGGCAACTCGGTCTATTTTCCCGACCGCGTCGTGCCGATGCTGCCGGAGCGCATCTCGAACGACCTCTGCTCGCTGAAGGAAGGCGTCGACCGCCCAGCCCTGGCGGTGCGCATGGTGTTCGACGCCAGTGGCCGCCAGATCCGCCACACCTTCCACCGGGTCATGATGCGGTCCGCCGCCAAGCTTTCCTACCAGCAGGCGCAGAGGGCGATCGACGGCCAGTTGGACGACCAGACGCTGCCGCTGCGCGACCCTGTGCTGCGGCCGCTGTGGGAAGCCTACGCCTGCCTGAAGCGCGGCCGCGACGCCCGCGAGCCACTCGACCTCGACCTGCCGGAGCGCAAGATCGTGCTGACGCCGGAAGGCCAGGTCGATCGCGTCGTCGTGCCGGAACGCCTCGATGCCCACAAGCTGATCGAGGAGTTCATGATCCAGGCGAACGTCGCCGCGGCGACCGAGCTCGAGAAGCACAAGACGCCGCTGCTCTACCGCATCCACGACAACCCATCGGTCGAGAAGCTCGAGGGTCTGCGCGAGTTCCTGCAGACGCTCGACATCTCGCTGCCGCGCACCGGCAACATGCGGCCGTCGCAGTTCAACAAGATCCTCGCCCGCGTCGCCGGCACCGGTAACGCCCACCTCGTCAACGAGGTGGTGCTGCGCAGCCAGGCGCAGGCGGAATACTCGCCGGCGAACATCGGCCACTTCGGCCTCAACCTGCGCCGCTACGCTCACTTCACCTCGCCGATCCGCCGCTATGCCGACCTCGTCGTCCACCGGGCGCTGATCCGCGCCCTCGGGCTCGGCAAGGACGGCATGCCGGACGGCTTCGAGGCGCGGCTCGAGACGATCGGCAGCGACATCTCGGCGACCGAGCGGCGTGCCATGGCGGCCGAGCGCGATACCGTCGACCGGCTGATCGCGCTGTGGCTCGCCGACCGCGTCGGGGCGCGGTTCACGGGCCGCATCTCCGGTGTGACCAAGGCCGGGTTGTTCATCGCCCTCGACGAGACGGGCGCCGACGGCTTCATCCCCGCGGCGACGCTCGGCCAGGACTACTTCCACTACGACGAGGCGGCGCGCGCCCTGATCGGCCGGGCGACCGGCGAGACGCACCGGCTCGGCGACGCGGTCGACGTGCGGCTCGTCGAAGCAGCCCCGTTTGCGGGGGCGCTACGGTTTGAACTGCTGAGCGAGGGTCGCTATCTGAAGACAGCGGGCAAACGTCCGCCTTCGGCGCGCGGCGCTTCCCGCGGGAAGACGCGTCCCGAGCGAGGACGAAAGACACGCAAATGACCACTCCGATGCCCGCCGACGCGCCGACCACCTGGCCGGCCCCCGCCGCCAAGCCGCACCGCCCGCTGATGCCGGCGATGCTGCGCGGCGCCCGCGGCCGCTGCCCGGCCTGCGGCGAGGGTGCGCTGTTCGACGGTTACCTGACGGTGCACCATTCCTGCGCAGCCTGCGGCGAGGAACTCCACCACCACCGCGCCGACGACGCGCCGCCCTACTTCACCATCCTGATCGTCGGCCACATCATCGTCAGCCTGGTGCTGGCGGTGGAAGTCGCCTTCGTGCCGCCGCTCTGGCTGCATGCCGCCCTCTGGATCCCGCTGACGATCGCTTCGTCGCTGGTCCTGCTCAGGCCGATCAAGGGCGCCATCGTCGGGCTGCAGTGGGCCTTCTACATGCACGGCTTCGACCCCGACGCCGAGCCGGAAGACGCCGTCATGCTGCCGGCCGGTCACCCGCGTTGAACGACCTCGTCGACCGGTTGAACGCGACGGAACGGCGCCTGACGGCGCCGTATCGTCGTCCGGTCGACGCCGCTACCCTTCTGGTGCTCGATAAGGCGGCCGGCGGCCCGATCCGCGTGATGATGGGTCGGCGCAGCATGCGCCACGTCTTCATGCCCGGTCACTACGTCTTTCCCGGCGGTCGGGTCGATCCGGGAGATTCGCGCGTCAGGCTCGGCGACGACTACGAGCCGGCGGTGCTGACGCGACTGACGACCGCGATGCGGGCACCGAAGTCCGCCGCCCGCGCCCGCGCCTTTGCCGTGGCGGCCATCCGCGAGGCCTACGAGGAAGTCGGCCTGTTCATCGGCCGGCCGGCCCCGAAGGGCCTGCGCGGCGAGGACTGGGCGGCCTTCTCTGCCCGCGGCCTGGTACCGGTGCTCTCGCCGATCCGCTTCGTCGCCCGCGCCATCACGCCCCCCGGCCGGCCGCGCCGTTTCGACACCCGCTTCCTCGCCGTCTGGGCCGATGCCATCGCCGACCGCCTGCTCGAGGGCACCGGTCCCTCGGGCGAGCTCGAGGACGTGCAGTGGGTGGCGCTAGACGCCGTCTCGGACCTCAACGTCGCCAGCATCCAGCAGGTGGTGATCGAGGAGCTGTCGCACCGGCTGGCGGCCGACCCAGGCTTGCGCGAGGACCGGCCGGTGCCGTTCTATCGGTGGCTCGGCAAGGAATTCGTGCGCGAGGAAGTCTGAGGGAACGTCGCCCCGCGGGGCCGACCAAGGTCGGCGCTTCGCCGCCGGCCGCTCTCTGCTAAGGGAAGCCTGAAGCCGCCCGTCAGCGGCGCTGAGAACACGGGTGGGGGGATGTTTTCCAAGCTTCTGATCGCCAATCGCGGTGAGATCGCCTGCCGCGTCATCAAGACCTGCCGCACGATGGGCATCGCTACGGTGGCGGTCTACTCGGACGCCGACCGCAACGCGCTGCATGTCGAGATGGCCGACGAGGCGGTGCACATCGGCCCGCCGCCGGCGACCGAATCCTACCTTTTGATCGACAGGATCGTCGCCGCCTGCAAGGCGACCGGCGCCGAGGCGGTGCATCCGGGCTATGGCTTCCTCTCCGAGCGGGCCGCCTTCCCGAAGGCGCTCGAGGCGGCCGGCATCGTCTTCGTCGGACCGAACCCGCACGCCATCGAGGCGATGGGCGACAAGATCGAATCGAAGAAGGCGGCCGCCGCGGCCCGCGTCTCGACCGTGCCGGGCCACCTCGGCATCATCGAGGACATCGAGCGGGCGGTGACGATCGCCGCCGAGATCGGCTTCCCGGTGATGATCAAGGCCTCGGCCGGTGGCGGCGGCAAGGGCATGCGGATCGCGTTCTCGCCCGACGAGGTGCGCGACGGCTTCGCCCGCGCCAAGGCGGAGGCCGCCGCCTCGTTCGGCGACGACCGGGTGTTCATCGAGAAGTTCATCACCAACCCGCGCCACATCGAGATCCAGGTGCTGGGCGACAAGCACGGTAACGTCGTCTATCTCGGCGAACGCGAGTGCTCGATCCAGCGGCGCAACCAGAAGGTTGTCGAGGAGGCGCCCTCGCCGCTGCTCGACGCCGCCACCCGCAAGGCGATGGGCGAGCAGGCCGTCGCCCTGGCCAAGGCCGTCGGCTACGATTCGGCGGGCACCGTCGAGTTCGTCGCTGGCCAAGACAAATCGTTTTATTTCCTGGAGATGAACACGCGTCTTCAGGTGGAACATCCGGTGACTGAGCTCGTCACCGGCATCGATCTCGTCGAGCAGATGATCCGCGTCGCGGCCGGCGAGAAGCTGCCATTCGGCCAGGAGGACGTTCGCCTCGACGGCTGGGCGATCGAGACGCGGCTCTATGCCGAAGACCCGTTCCGCAACTTCCTGCCCTCGATCGGCCGCCTGACGCGCTACCGCCCGCCCGGCGAGGACCTCGTCGAGGGCGCCACGGTGCGGGTCGATACCGGCGTCGTCGAGGGCTCCGAGATCTCGATGTTCTACGACCCGATGGTGGCGAAGCTCGTGACGCACGCGCCGACCCGCCTCGAGGCGATCGACGCGATGACCGACGCGCTCGACGCCTTCATCGTCGACGGCATCTCCCACAACGTCCCCTTCCTCGCCGCCCTGATGGCGCACCCGCGCTGGCGCGAGGGCGCGCTTTCCACCGGCTTCATCGCCGAGGAGTACCCCGAGGGCTTCACCGGCGCGGCGATCGACGACACGACACAGGCCGTGCTCGCCTCCGCGGCGCTCACGATCGAGCTCGTGCGCCGCGAACGCCTCGACCATCTCGGCGGGCGGCTGAAGCCGCACATGGGCGTCTTCCGCGAGAACTGGGTGGTCGAGCTCGCCGGCGAGCCGCTCGACGTCGTGCTCACCGCCGGCTACCCGACCGTGCCGATCGAACTCGACGTTCTGTTGCCGGGCGCCGCGGCGCCGGTGACGGTGACATCCGAGTGGCGGCCGGGCGAGGCCTTGTGGACGGGCACCGTCGGCGGGCGGCGGGCGAGCGTGCAGGTGCGGCCGGCGCGCGGCGGGCTGTCCTTGTCGTGGCGCGGCGTCACTGTCTTCGCCCGGGTGATGACGCCGCGCACGGCCGCGCTCGCGGCGCTGATGCCGGAGAAGAAGGCGGCCGATACCTCGCGCTTCCTGCTCTGCCCGATGCCCGGCCTCGTCGTCGCGATCGAGGTGGCAGAGGGCCAGGAGGTGAAGGCCGGCGACGTGCTCGCCATCGTCGAGGCGATGAAGATGCAGAACGTGCTGCGCGCCGAGCGCGACTGCACCGTCAAGGCGGTGAAGGCGAAGCCCGGCGACAGCCTCGCCGTCGACGCGGTGATCCTCGAGTTCGAATGATCCTCGAGTTCGAGTGATCCTGGTTCGGTTGACCCCGGTGTGCGGAGAGGGAGCGGGCGGATGAGCGACACGGCTGACGCAGCGGCTGCGACCGGCACCCGGGCACCGGTCGAGTTCTGGTTCGACTTCTCCTCGCCCTACGCCTTCTTCGCCGCGCGCGAGATCGACGCGGTGGCCGCCCGCCACGGGCGCTCCGTGACATGGCGGCCGTTCCTGCTCGGCGTCGCGTTCCGCACGACGCGGATGGCGCCGCTGACGGAACAGCCGATGCGCGGCGACTATGGCCGGCGCGACTGGGATCGGCTGGGGAGGCTGAAGGGCATCCCGTTCCGGTTTCCGACCACCTTCCCGGTGAGCGGCGTCGCCGCGACGCGGATGTTCTATGCGATCGAGCGCACCGACCCCGCCGCCGCCCGGCGCTTCGCTCTCGCGGCGTTCGACGCGCTGTTCCTGCACGACCGCGACATCGGGGCGCCCGCACTTGCAGCGGAAGCGGGCGCGGCCGCAGGCCTTGATCCGGAGGCGCTCGTCGCTGCCGCGGCGGATCCCGAGGTGAAGGAGCTGACGCGCGTCCGCGTCGACGAGGCGATGGCGCGCGGCATCTTCGGGGCGCCGTTCTTCGTCGCCGACGGCGAGCCGTTCTGGGGCTGGGACCGGCTGCCGATGCTCGACGAGTGGCTCGCCCGCGGCGGCTGGTGAGGGCGCGAGGCCCGTCGTCGATGGCCGACCTTCACCTCCATCTGTTGATCCACGGGCGCGTGCAGGGCGTCGGCTACCGCGCGTTCCTGCAGGCGGAGGCGGAGAAGCGCCGCCTCTCCGGCTGGAGCCGCAACCTGCGCTCCGGCGAGGTCGAGGCGGTCGTCGCCGGACCAGCCGAGGCGGTGGAAGCCCTGATCGCAGCCTGCCGGAAGGGGCCGCTCGGCAGCCGCGTCGACGGTATCGTCCGCAGCGAGGTGGCGGCGCCGGCGCCGACGGGGCCGTTCCGGATCGTTCGAGAGGCGGGGTGAGGCGCACGGCGAGGTAGCGACCGCGCACCGCAGGATCGATCATCGCCGCCGCGGGTCAGGCGACAGGGCGATCCTGGTGGCCCGCCGCCGCCGTCGGCCCGAACACCGTTTCGAACTCGGCGCGCAGCATCGAATCGACCTCCGGCATCGACACGGTCCGGCCAAGATCCACGAGGCTGGTGACGCCATGGCGGCGCACGCCGCAGGGCACGATGCCGCTGAAGTGCTCGAGGTCCGGGTCGACGTTGAGGGCGACGCCGTGGAAGCTCACCCACTTGCGCAGGCGGATGCCGATAGCGGCGATCTTGTCCTCGGCGTCGGTTCCGCGCTCGGGCCGGCGCACCCAGACGCCGACGCGGTCGGGCCGGGTCTCGCCGCGCACGTTGAAGCGGCCGAGGGTGCCGATCAGCCAGGCCTCCAGCGCGGTGACGAGGCCGCGGACGTCGCGCTGGCGGCGGGTCAGGTCGAGCATCACGTAGGCCACCCGCTGGCCGGGGCCGTGATAGGTGAACTGCCCTCCCCGGCCGGTGCGGAACACCGGGAAGCGCTCGGGCGTCAGAAGGTCTTCGTCGCGCGCGCTGGTGCCGGCGGTGTAGAGCGGCGGATGCTCCACGAGCCAGACCCGCTCGCCCGCGCGGCCTTCTGCAATCGCCGCGGAGCGTGACTCCATCTCGGCGAGCGCCGCCTCGTAGGGGACCAGGCCCTCGGTGATCGCCCACTCGACCGGCGCGGCATCGGCGTCCGTGTGCAGGAAGCGCGTCGGCCCCGCGGTTGCGGCGGGCCGGGGCGAGGTGGTCGGGGCATCGATCGTCGACATCAGGCTAGTGACCACGATGGCGCGAGCCTCGCAAGGGACCCGGCGCCGGGGCACGGCGGCGGCAGCGGAACGGCTCCCCGCACGATAGTCGTGCAGGATCGTCCGCCGGTGCGCCATAAGCCTTGAATGCCCCGAAGCGATTTGTTACACGCTGCCGGCCGGCGATACCCGGATGCGGTGGTGGCGGAATTGGTAGACGCGCAGCGTTGAGGTCGCTGTTCCTTAACCGGAGTGAAGGTTCGAGTCCTTTCATCCGCACCAATCTGGCCGGGTTTTCCAAATAACCATGTCGATACCGCAGGCCTTCGGGCGACAAGGACGTGACAGTCCTGTGTTATCCCTGCCGTTTGCGGCGGT
>CAMDHY010000081.1 GCA_945898215.1 Pseudoxanthobacter soli DSM 19599
GCAACAGGAGCACTCCGGACAGGGCAGCCAATCCGGCAACGGCCACCGCAGCCAGCCCCGCCGCGAGCCCGGCCCGCATCCCCGTCACCGTGCTGACCGGCTTCCTCGGCTCCGGCAAGACGACGCTCTTGAACCGCATCCTCACCGAGGACCACGGCAAGCGCTACGCCGTCATCGTCAACGAGTTCGGCGAGGTCGGTATCGACGCCGACCTCCTCGTCGATACCGACGAGGAGGTGTTCGAGATGAACAACGGCTGCATCTGCTGCACCGTGCGCGGCGACCTCATCCGCACCGTCGAGAACCTTTTGAAGCGCAAGGGCGCCTTCGACGCCATCCTGGTCGAGACCACCGGCCTCGCCGACCCGGCCCCGGTCGCCCAGACCTTCTTCATGGACGACACCGTTAAGAGCGCCGCGGCGCTCGATTCCGTCGTCGCCGTGGCCGACGCCAAGCACCTTTCGCTGCGCTTCGCCGACAGCCGCGAGGCCGTCGACCAGATCGCTTTCGCCGACGCGATCCTGCTCAACAAGACCGACCTCGTGACGCCGGCGGAGCTCGCCGAGATCGAGCGCGCCATCCGCGCCATCAACCCCTTCGCCACCATCCACCGCACCGAGCGTTGCGCCATCGCGCTCGACAAGGTGCTCGACCGCGGCTCCTTCGACCTCGAGCGCATCCTCACGCTCGACCCGGAGTTCCTCCACGGCGAGGACCACCACCATCACGACCACGACGATCCGAACCACGTGCACGGCCCGGACTGCGGCCACGACCACCACGACCATGATCATCACCACCACGATGATCACCACCATCACGACCACGTCGCCGCCGCCGGCATCACCTCGGTTTCGCTGACCGCCGGCGACCTCGATCCCGATCGCTTCTTCGCCTGGATCGGCCGCATCACCCAGGAGCAGGGGCCGAACATCCTGCGCCTGAAGGGCATCCTCGCTTTGAAGGACGACCACGAGCGCTACGTGCTGCAGGGCGTCCACATGATCGTCGAGGGCGACCACCAGCGGCCGTTCAAGCCGGGCGAGCCGCGTCTGAGCCGGCTCGTCTTCATCGGCCGCGACCTCGACCCGAAGGCGCTCGAGGCGGGCTTTTCCGCCTGCGCCGCCTGAGCGAGCGGCAGCCCGCCGTGCCCGCCGCCACCGCCGTCCGCCTCGCCGTCACCGAGCACGCCCTCGGTGCCTATGTGATCGCCGCCGAGTTCCTCGCCGGCCGCCCGGCCTTCGCGCTCGGCGACGGCACCGTGCGGCTCGACCAGGGCGGCACGCTCGCGACCGTCCGCACCCACCCGACGGCGCTGCTGGCCGCTGCGCTCGCGCAGGACGGCGGGACCCTCTATGCCGGCGGTGACGACGGCCGCCTCGTCGCCGTCCATCCCGACGGCACGACGGAGGACCGCGCCTCTGTCGGCCGCATCTGGATCGACCAGGTGGCGACCGGCCCGAACGGCGCCATCGGCTTCGCCGGCGGCCGCAACGCCTGGGTGATCCGTCCGGACGGTGTGCTGAAGACCTTCGCGCACCCGCGCTCGGTCGGCGGCGTGGCCTTCGCACCGAAGGGCTTGCGCCTCGCCGTCGCCCGCTATGACGGCGCGACGCTCTGGTGGGCTGGCACCGAGGCGCCGGCGCAGCAGCTCGAGTGGAAGGGCATGCACGCCGGCATCACCTGGTCGCCGGACGGCAAGTTCCTCGTCACGGCGATGCAGGAGAACGCGCTGCACGGCTGGCGCGTCGCCGACGGCCGCCACATGCGCATGACCGGCTATCCGGCCAAGGTTCGCTCGCTGTCGTGGTCGCCGAAGGGGCGCTTCCTGGCGTCCGCCGGCGCCAATGCCGCGGTGCTCTGGCCATTCCACCACAAGGACGGCCCGATGGGCCGCCCGCCGCTCGAGCTCGGCTACCGCGACGTCTTCGCCACCCGCGTCGCCTGCCACCCCGAGGACGAGGTGGTGGCGATCGGCTACATCGACGGCGCCATCGACGTCGCCCGCATCGAGGACGCCGCCGTGGTGCGCCTGCGTGAGCCGGACGGCGCGCCGCTGTCGGCGCTCGCCTGGGACGCCGAGGGTGGCCGGCTCGCCTTCGGCGGCGAGAATGGAGCCGCCGGCGTCATCGACCTCGCCGGCTGATCGCGCGGCGAGCCAGCGCGGGGCGGGCCGCGGACACAGCGGCTTGGAACCGCGCCGTCGTCGCGGCGTTCCCGCCGGGCGGCCGACGGGCCACGGCCGGACACGGCACGGATGCCGGCCCGGCCGCCGGCGACAGGGAGGGGCCGATGATCGGCAAGACCATCGCCGTTGCCGTGGCCGCCGTGGTCGGCGTCGGCGCCTCGCAGCTTCCCGAGTTCGGCCAGCAGTACCGCCAGCGCCTCGGCGGCGCGGTCGACGAGCTCCGCCGTGTCGCCGCGAGCTTCGACCAGGACGCCGCCGACAACGGCCTCGATCGGCCGGCCGCACTCGCCGAGATGTCGCGCAACCCGAGCGACCTCGTCCAGGACCGCGCCGCCTCGATGAGCGAGACGATGGAGCGCCTCTCCAACCTCGAGGCGCAGCAGCAGGCGTTCCGCGACGCCGGCGCCTTCGGCCGCCTCACCACCCTCACCACCCACTTCGACCCGCCGCTCGTCGCCGCCACCTGGGCGGACTACGAGCCGGCGGTGCCGGTCACCTCGGAGGGCTTCGTCGCCGCCGGCGGCGGCTTCCTCGCGACGCTGCTGCTGCTGCTCGGCCTCGGCCGCCTGGTGCGGCGCCGGCCGTGACCGGGGTGGGGCAGGGGAAATCCGGCCACTGGGCCGCCGGCTACACGGCGGCAGAGCTCGACGACGCGCAGGCGCGGTTTGGCCTTCACTTCCCGCCCGACCTCGTCGCCCTTCTGCGCGACCGCCGCCCGGCCCGGGGCCACGATTGGACGGGACCGGAAGACCGAATCCGGCGTGCCCTCGCCTGGCCGCTCGAGGGTCTGCTCTTCGACGTCGAGAAGGGCCTCTGGCAGCCGGAGTGGGGCGAGCGGCCGGCGCATGCCGGGGAGCGGGCCGAGATCGTCACCGCCCTCGTCGCGGGCGCGCCGCCGCTGATCCCGATCATCAGTCACCGCTACCTGCCGGCGGAGCCCCTCGAGGCCGGCAACCCTGTCCTCTCCGTCTACCAGTCCGACATCATCTACTACGGCCGCGATCTCGAGGATTACGTCGTCCACGAGTTTGGCGGCGGCACCGAGCCCGTCACCGGCCCCGTCCGCCGAATCCGCTTCTGGTCGGACATCATCGACGACCCCGCGGGCGGCTGGGGCCGCCGGGGGCCGCCGACCACCGACTAGAATTCCACGACGGACTGGAAACCGCCGTAGATCATCCGCTTGCCGTCGAAGGGCAGGTTCTCCATCTGCGGCTTCATGCGCGGGTCGGCGAACACCTTCCGCATCGTCTCGTCGCGCGCGGCCCGCGAGGGATAGGTGACCCAGGCGAACACCACCAACTCGTCGTCCTTCGCCATCACGGCGCGCGGGAACGAGGTGAGCTCGCCGACGCTCACGTCGTCGGCCAGGCACTCCACGTAGGAGAGCGCGCCGTGTTCCATCCAAACCTCGCCGGCGAGCGTCGCCGCCGCCTTGTAGGCGTTGAGCTTCTCCTTCGGCACGGCCAGTACGAACCCGTCGACATAAGACATGGCACACTCCTTCGCGTTGCCCCACGATCGCGTTGTCCTACGGCGGAGGACGAACGGGCCGCTGCGTCGCCGACAAGCATCCGATTTTTTTGCGTCACGCACCGCGAACAGCGGGTCGCGCCGCCATCGTCGACCACCGGGGCTCTCGCCGCTGACCACGGCTCCGGCGATAATCCTCGCTATTTCGCAGAAACTGCGTAGAATGGCCGCTTCGAATTCTTTTGCAGTCGACGATTTGCGCTGGCTTAGCGAAAAAGTCGTGGCGGCTTCCGGCGATAATTCGATCCGACTGATCGATCGGTTCAAAAGATCGAAGCCGCCACCGGCGCGGCTCGCCGGTTTCGCTTCTTCACCACGGTGTTGCCATGTCCATCCGTTTTCTCAACGCCAGCCGCAGCTATGACGCCACCCGGCGCAGCGTCTGCTTCTGGGGCCACGACGCCACCTTCGAGATCACCTTCAGCGTCGAGGAGGATGCGCTGCGCCTGATCAGCCCGCAGTCGAACCGCGGCGAGGCGGGCTTCCTGCAGGCCTTCGACGCCAACCGCACGCGCATCGAGACGGCCGCCAGCAAGGCCTACGGCCGCTCGCGGCAGAGCTTCTACCGCCTCTCCGGCGCCGACTTCTGAGGCCCGGACGTCCAAGCCAGACGTCGCAAGGGGCGCGCCGGCACTACACGCCGGATCGTCGCGGGGCCGCGGTTGGCCTGTTCGCCGGCGATCTCGGTCACCGCACCGGCGGGAAGGGCTCCACCCAGCTCTCGCCGCTCCGCCCGTAGTAGACCGCCCGGCCGCCGGCGAGCGAGACGTGGTAGCCGACGCAGCCGGCGCCGGCGATGTCTTCGCAGAAGCGGCGGTAGCCGATCCGGTTCGCCTGGATCGCCCGAACGGCCGCCTCGACGCCGGCCGCCTCGAACGCCGCGCCGAAGCCGCCGTCGACCGGGGCGGCCGGCGTGAGGTGGCTCGCCCCGTCCGGCTGGAAATAGATCTTCTCGGCGCGCACGAGGTCGGCGTGATAGCGCTCGAAGCCTGCCGCCATCAGCGCCCCCACCACCTCCGGAAAGCTCATCGTCTCGCCGTCGGAGCCCGCCGTGCAGGTCTCGGCGACCGCCACGGCCCCGGCCGCCATCGGCCGGACCGCGTTTCTGTTCGTCGTCGTCATTCTCGTCATGCTCCTCGCTGGTGGCGTGGCCGCCGCGGCACGGCTCGTCCGTCCGCCGGCGTGGCTGCGCCGTGGTCAAACCGGGGAACGTCTGCCCCGGTGTTTCAGGATTTCCGATCTCTGCGGCTCCGCCGGCGGCCTCAGTCCGTCGGCACGCCCTTCAGCCCCTTGCGGCGGACGATCTCCCGCATCGCCGCCTCGATCGTCGCCCGCTCCTCGGCCGAGAGGTGGCCGAAGAAGGCGGCGTCGTTCTCGTCGGCGAGCGCGGCCAGCGCCGGCACCAGCGCCCGCCCCGCCGCCGTCGGCGACAGGCGCTGGACACGACCGTCGTCGGCGTCGGCGGTGCGCTCGGCGAGGCCCTTCGCCTCGAGACGGTCGGCGAGCTTGGAGATCGCGCCGCGGGTCAGGCCGAGGCGGGCGGCGAGCGCGCTCGGAGCCGCCGCCCCGTCGGCGAGCTCGCGCAAAACCACCCACTCCGCCACCGTCACCCCCTTCGCCGCGAGCCTCTGCGCGAAGGCGTGCGAGACGTGGTTGGAGACGTGGCGCAGCCAGTAGCCGAGATGGGCCTCGAGCGGGCTCGTCATGCAGCGTCCTCAGTGGTTGAGTAGGAAACTATCGATAGATGGTTTCCTTGTCAACTCTATGATCGAAGTCTGCGCTCGGCGTGCGGTTTTTCGCGCAAGATCACAGCCCGTCGTCCGTCCGCAGTCTTGGCGACGGATCGAGAGGGCAGCCGGGCCAGCGGTCAGCCGTCGCCGAGCAGCTCCGCCTTCGTCAGCGTGAAGTCCGAGGCGATCCAGCGGGCTTCGGCGTCGGCGAGGCGGCGGCCGAGCTCTGGTCCGGCTGGCAGACCGATGGCCATCAGATCGCGGCCGGCGAGGGAAAAGCGGGGTGCCGTCCAGCGCTCCGGCAGCGACAGCAGCGCCCGCCAGCCGGCATCGCCCGGCGCCGCCCCGGCATCGGCCCACGCGAGCAGCGCACCGTCGCCCCACGCCACCGGACCGAGGCGGTAGAGCAGCACGCGGGCGACGTGACCGTCGGCAGCAAGTCCGTCGCCGTCCGTCGATTCCTCGACCGACGCCGCCAGGCCGCTGATCGCCTGCCGCGCGGTCTCCGCGTCGGCCATGCGGGTGCGCTCGGCGCCGGAGAGCTTCAGGCGCGCCGAAAGCCGCTCGACGTCCTCGGGCACGAAGGTCGACAGCGCCACCAGCGCCGGGGCCGGGGCGAGGGCGGTGCCGGTCGCCCGCACGACGTCCAGCCAGCGGGCGAAGCGCACCAGCCGCGGCACGCCGGCGAGAACGCGGTCGAGCACGCCGCACTCGGCCATGCAGCCGAGCGTTTCGGCTGCGCCCGTGGCCTGCACGAGCTTGCGCATCTCCTGGGCGATGCGCTCCGCCGACAGCTGCTGCAAGCCGGAGAGGTTGCGCGTCACCGCGTGCAGGCCCTCGCCGTCCGGCGCCCCGGTGCCGAAGCGGGCGTGGAAGCGGAAGAAGCGCAGGATGCGCAGATAGTCCTCGCGGATGCGCTCGTCGGCGACGCCGATGAAGCGGACGCGGCGGGCGAGACAATCCGCATAGCCGCCGACCGGATCGTGCAGCGTTCCGTCCGGCGAGAGCGACAGCGCGTTCATGGTGAAGTCGCGGCGGCGGGCGTCCTCCAGCCAGTCGCTGCCGAAGGCGACCTCGGCGCGGCGGCCGTCGGTGGCGACGTCGCGGCGCAGCGTCGTCACCTCGAACGGCCGCCCGTCCGCCACCACCGTCACGGTGCCGTGCTCGATGCCGGTCGGCACCACCTTCAGCCCGGCGGCGCGGGCGCGCTCGGAAACCACCTCCGGCAGCAGCGGCGTGGCGAGGTCGAGGTCGCCGTCCATCGGCTCGCCGAGCACGGCGTCGCGGACAAATCCACCGACCAGTCGCACCGCGCCGCCGTCCGCGGTGATCGCCTCGACGACGCGCCGCAGCGCCGGGTCGGCGAGGAAGGGCGCGCCGGCGAAGGAGGGCAGGGCGGTGCCGTCGTCGGAGTGGCTCATTCGAAGCGGCCCGGCACCAGCACGCCGTCGCGCACCTCCGCCGGCCGGTAGGTGCCGCGCTCGGCCTCGCCGAAGCTCGCGAGCAGCACGAAGCCGATGACCGTCAGGATGAGCCCGACGAGCGCCAGGACATAGACCGGTCCGGCGGTCCAGTTCGAGCGGGCGGCGCTGCCGCGGGTGAACCACAGCCAGGCCGCATAGATCGCGAACGGCGCCAGGAACAGGGCGATCTCGATGAGGGCGAGGCGCAGCACCATCCGGTTTCCTTTTCAGCCGGCGCCGTAGAGGCGCGCGTGCAGCGCGTAGACGATGCCGGCGGTGACGCCCCAGATGCGGCGGCCGGCATAGGGCATCTCGAACGTCCGCCGCTCCAGGCCGCGCCACTCGCGGCGCACGGCGACGTGGTTGGTCGCCGTCATCAGGAAGGCGAGCGGCACCTCGAAGACGTCGGCCACCTCCGCCGGGTTGGGCGACAGCACCGGGTCGCCGGCGACGAGGGCCACCACAGGCACGACGCGGTAGCCGCTGGTGGTGATGTACGGGTCGCCGTAGCCGAGCGGCGTCACCAGGAAGCGCGACAGGCCGATCTCCTCCTCCGCCTCGCGCAGCGCGGTGGCGGCCGGATCGGCGTCGCCGGCGTCGACCTTGCCGCCGGGAAAGGCAACCTGACCGGCGTGGGCCGGCAGATGGTCGGTGCGCTGCGTCAGGATCACGGCGGCTTCCGTGCCGCGCGTCACCACCGGGACCAGCACGGCGGCGTCCTTGAGGCCGGTCGCCATCGGCACGCTGGGATCGATGACGTGGTCGCCAGACGGCGGCAGCGACAGCACCGCCTCGCCGAGCCCGATCAGCCGGCCACGCCTTGCGACGAGATCGTCGGTGGAGAACGGCGCCGGGCCGCCGGCGCCCTCAGGCGAGTGAGGCGTCGAGCGCATCGGCCGCCATCATCGGAAAGAACATGCCGCCGCTCCAGACGCCAATATGGTCGGTGCCGTCGATGACGGCGGTGACGGCGCGGTCGGCCAGTTCGTGCGCCACCGGACGCGTCAGCCGCGCCTCGAGCCGCCCGCGCACCAGCACATAGGGCACCAGCCCGCCATTGACCGCGTCGTCGACGAAGCGCAGCGGCCGCTCCGGCCCGGCGGTGACGACGTCGCCGACATTGGTGCGGAAGACGAGGCGGGCCGCCTCGCCCTCGCCCTCGACCGCCATCTCGACGGCGAGGAAGGGCACGTCCTCGACAGTGATGCCGAGCTTCTCGACGGGCGTTACCAGCAAATAGCGGCCGTCCGCCTCGCGGCGCAGGACGGAGGCGAACAGCTTGACGAGCGGCTCGCGGCCGATCGGCGAGCCGCCATAGTGCCAGCGGCCGTCGGCGGTGATCCGCATGTCGATGTCGCCGCAGAACGGCGGGTCCCAGCGCTCCACCGGCGGCGAGCGCCCGGCGGACCCGGCGCGGGCGATCAGCGCGGCGAGCTGCGGGTCGGCCGCGGGCTCCGCCGTCGTGCCGGTGCGCGTCGTCTCGTCCGGCGAGCCTGTCACGGCGAACTCCTCGGCTGCCGGCGGCCACCGGCGGTGACACCGCGCGGCGCCGCCGGGGCGACCGCCTCCAAATGACGCGCGGGGGGCGGGCGTGCAAGGGTCGCCGCACGTTTCGGCGGCTGCTGGCGCAGGCGGCGAAAGGCGCCGGTGCTGCGTCGAATGCGCGCTGCGTGCGCCTCCGGCAGACGGTACGCCACGAAATAGCCGGTCTTCGCCGGTCGGATGACGCGGATGGTCGAGGAGGCGGGCCGCCGCGGTGGAACGAACATTGCACCGTTGTCGGGCAACGGCGGCAGCCGGAAGCGCCGCCCGGTTTCCGTGCACGGGGCGATTGCCACGCGGGACGGGCGCGCCAGATAGCGTATCATCCCTCCGTCGAAAGACGTTGGAGACGAGGCGAAGCGCAGGCGGAAAGGCACGCGAATGAGCGCCATGACGATCGAGGCCGCCGACCAGGACGCCATCGTGCGCGACGCGGAAGCCGCCGTCGCCCGCATCGCCGAGGCCCGCACCGAGATCGGTCGCGTCATCTTCGGCCAGGCGGCGGTGGTCGAGCGGACGCTGGTGACGCTGCTCTCCGGCGGCCACGGCCTGCTCGTCGGCGTCCCCGGCCTCGCCAAGACGAAGCTCGTCGTGACGCTCGGCACGGTCCTCGGCCTCGAGGCGCACCGCATCCAGTTCACGCCGGACCTGATGCCGAGCGACATCGTCGGCGCCGAGGTGCTGGAGCAGGGCCGCGACGGCAGCCGCTCCTTCCGCTTCATCGCCGGCCCGGTGTTCGCCCAGCTTTTGATGGCCGACGAGATCAACCGCGCGAGCCCCCGCACCCAGTCGGCGCTGCTGCAGGCGATGCAGGAGGGCCACGTCACCGTCGCGGGCCAGCGCTACGACCTGCCGAAGCCCTTCCACGTCCTCGCCACCCAGAACCCGCTGGAGCAGGAGGGCACCTATCCGCTCCCCGAAGCGCAGCTCGACCGCTTCCTCTTGCAGATCGACGTGCACTATCCCGACCGCGACGCCGAGCGGCGCATCCTGGTCGAGACCACCGGCGCCGGCGAGGCCGAGCCGCGCGCCGTGCTGACGGGCGAGGAACTCGCCCGCTTCCAGCGCCTCGTGCGCCGCCTGCCGGTCGGCGAATCCGTCGTCGAGGCGATCCTCGATCTCGTCCGCTCCGCCCGGCCGGAAGAGTCTCCCGAGGTCGCCGAGGTGGTGGCCTGGGGACCCGGACCGCGCGCCAGCCAGGCGCTGATGCTCGCCGTGCGCGCCCGCGCCCTGCTGCAGGGCCGCTTCGCCCCGTCGGTGGACGACGTCGTGGCGCTCGCCGAGCCGGTGCTGCAGCACCGCATGGCGCTCACCTTCGCCGCCCGCGCCGACGGCAACACCGTGCGGGCCGTGATCGAGCGGCTCGTGCGAAAGATCGGGTGAGGACGGGCGGGTGGCGAGCCTCGCAGAGACGTCCACCACCAACCGATCGTCCTCCGCCCGCGGTGCGGCTCCCGCTCGCGCCGGCGGCGAACTCGGACTCGAGCGCCGCCTCGTCGACGCCAAGGGCCTCGCCGACGGCCTGCCGGACCTGCTCGTCGAGGCGAGCCGCGTCGCCCAGACGGTGATCGCCGGCTGGCACGGCCGCCGTCGCGCCGGCCAGGGCGAGACCTTCTGGCAGTTCCGCCCCTTCATCGACGGCGAGCCCGCCGCCCGCGTCGACTGGCGACGCTCGGCGCGCGACGACCACCTGTTCGTGCGCGAGCGCGAGTGGGAGGCGGCGCACACGCTGTGGCTCACCGCCGACCTCTCCGCCTCGATGGTCTATCGCTCGAAGCTGTCGCAGACGACGAAGCGCGACCGTGCGCTGGTGCTGCTGCTGGCGCTCGCCGAAGTGGCGGCACGGGCCGGCGAGCGCGTCGGCCTGGTCGGGCTGTCGCGGCCGGTCGCCAGCCGCAACGCCGCCGAGCGCCTCGCCGCGACGCTGGCGCTGGAGGCGGCGGAAGTCGAGGGCCGCACCGCGCTGCCTGAGCCGAACGACGTCCGCCGCTTTTCCGACGTGGTGGCGATCGGCGACCTGCTCGATCCGCTGCCCGCCACCGTCGCCTGGGTCGAGATGCTCGCCCGCCGCGGCGTGCAGGGCACGCTCGTGCAGGTGCTCGATCCGGTCGAAGAGACCTTCCCCTTCGACGGCCGCACCGAGTTCCGCGATCCGGAAACCGGCGCGCGCATCGTCGCCGGCCGGGCCGAGACCTGGGCCGAGGCCTACCGCACGGCGCTCGCCGCCCACCGCGAGGCATTGTCGAACCTCTGCCGGCGCGTCGGCTGGTCGCTCGTCGTCCATCACACCGACCGGCCGGCCTCGGAGGTGATGATCGCCATCCACGCCCGCCTCGCCGGCGCGGCCACGAGGGCTGGGACATGACGGGCAGGCACATGATCGGCGCGCTGTCATGATGGGCTTCCTGCCGATCGGTTTCACGGCCCCCGCGGTGCTCGCCGCCCTCGCGCTGCTGCCGGTGATCTGGTGGCTCCTGCGCCTGACGCCGCCGCGCCCGCAGCGGGTCTCGTTCCCGCCGACGCGGCTGCTCGCCGAGATCGCCAAGCGCGAGGAGACGCCGTCGAAGAGCCCGTGGTGGCTGACGCTGCTCAGGCTGATCCTCGCCACCCTCGTCATCCTCGCCGTCGCCGGCCCGCTGTGGCGCCCGGTCGGGCCGGTCGCGGCCGGTGACGGGCCGCTGCTCCTCGTCGTCGACAATGGCTGGGCGGCGTCGCACGACTGGCCGTCGCGGCTTGTCGCGGCCGAGCGGGCGCTTGCCGAGGCCGAAGCCGCCGGCCGTCCGGTGGTACTCGCCGCTACCGCCGAAGGCCCGCGCCAGCCGCTCGCCCCCGATACCGCCGCGGCGGTGCGCGAGCGCCTCGGCGCGCTTGCCGCCCGGCCCTGGCCGAGCGACCGCGCCGGCCTCGTCGAGCCGCTCGGCCAGACGCTCGCGGCAACGCCGGCGGCGGCGGTGGTGTGGCTCTCCGACGGCCTCGCCGGCCGCGACGACGGCTTCGCCGACCTCCTCGCCGGCACCGGTGCCACCGTCACCGTGGTCGAGGAGGCGACGCCCCTCACCGTTGGCCTCGCCGGCATCGACAACGGCGCCGAGGCGCTCGACGTCGCCGTCCGCCGCCTGCCGTCCGCCGCGGCGGGCACGGTGACGGTCGCCGCCCACGATCTCCGCGGCTTCCTGCTCGGCGAGGCGACCGCCACCTTCGAGCCCGGCTCCGGCGAGGCGACCGCCCGCTTCGAACTGCCGGGCGGCCTGCGCAACGACATCGCCCGCCTCGACGTCGCCGCGAGCGAGACGGCCGGCGCGGTCCGCCTCGTCGACGAGCGCTGGCGGCGGCGCACCGTCGGCCTGATCAGCGGCGCCAATGCCGACCAGGCGCAGCCTCTGCTGTCGCCGCTGCACTATCTCTCCCGCGCCCTCGCCCCCTTCGCCGACCTGCGTGAGCCCGCCGGCACCGACATCGCCGACACGGTGAAGCGTCTCGTCGACGAGGGCGTCTCGATCATCGTGCTCGCCGACGTCGGCACCCTCGTCGGCGAGGCCCGGGCGGAGATCGAGCAGTGGGTCGAGAACGGCGGCGTGCTCGTCCGCTTCGCCGGCCCGCGCCTCGCCGAGGGCGGCGACGACCTCGTCCCCGTGCGCCTGCGCAGCGGCGGCCGCGTCCTCGGCGGTTCGCTCTCCTGGGAGGAGCCGCAGCCGCTTACGAGCTTCTCGCCCGAGGGCCCGTTCGCGGGCCTCGCGGTCCCCGGCGACGTGACCGTCAATCGCCAGGTGCTGGCGGAGCCCGACGCCAATCTCGCGCAGCGCACCTGGGCGAGCCTCGGCGACGGCACGCCGCTCGTCACCGCCGCCCCGCTCGGCGACGGCACCATCGTGCTCTTCCACGTCACCGCCGATACGTCCTGGTCGAACCTGCCGCTCTCCGGCGGCTTCGTCGAGATGCTCAGGCGGCTGGTGGCGCTGTCGTCGGCGGCCGGCGAGACGGCCGGCACCGCCGCGGTGCCGCTGCAGCCGATGCGCGTGCTCGACGGCGAGGGCCGCTTCACCGCGCCGGGACCGGAGGTCGAGCCCCTGTCGCCGGGCGCGCCGCTTTCCGGCGACGTCGGTGCCACCCGTCCGCCCGGCCTCTACGGGGCCGATGACAGTTTCCGCGCGGTCAATCTCCTCGCCGACGACGCCGTGCTCGCGCCGCTCGCCCTCGGACCGCTCGCCGGCACCGCCACCCGCATCGGCTACGCCGTCGACGGGCCGATCGACCTCAAGCCCTTCCTGCTGACGGCCGCCATGCTGCTGCTCATCGCCGACGCCATCGCCGTGCTGGTGCTCTCCGGCGGCTTCCGCTTCCGGCGCTCCTCGGTCGCCGCACTTGCCGCCGGCGCGGTGCTCGCCGCGGCGCTGGGCGTCGCCGACCCGGCGCGGGCGCAGAATGCCGAGGCCGACGCCTTCGCCATGGAGGCCGCCAACGAGACGCGCCTCGCCTATGTCACCACCGGCGACGCCGCCGTCGACGAGGCGAGCCGGCTCGGCCTCGCCGGGCTGTCGCGCTTCCTGGCCGAGCGCACCGCGCTCGAGCCGGCCGAGCCGCTCGGCGTCGATCCCGGCCGCGACGAGCTCGCCTTCTTCCCGCTGCTCTACTGGCCGCTCACCGAGGGCCAGGCGAAGCCGTCGCCGCAGGCGATGGCGCGTGTCGACGCCTACATGAAGAACGGCGGCACCATCCTGTTCGACACCCGCGACCAGCTCGCCACCGGCGGCTTCGGTGGCGTCGGTCCGGCGACCCTGAAGCTGCGCGAGATCCTCGACGGCCTCGACATCCCGCCGCTCGAGCCGGTGCCGGCCGACCACGTGCTGACCAAGGCCTTCTACCTGCTCGACGAGTTCCCTGGCCGCTGGTCGGGCGGACCGCTGTGGGTCGAGGCCTCGGCCGCCGAGGCGGGCGAGGGGCGGCCGGTCCGCGCCGGCGACGGCGTTTCGCCGATCCTGATCACCGCCAACGACTTCGCCGGTGCGTGGGCGGTCAGCGACGCCGGCGACTGGCTCTATCCGACGGTGCCGGCCGACCCCTTCCAGCGCGAGTTCGCGCTCCGGTCGGGCATCAACATCGTCATGTACGCCCTCACCGGCAACTACAAGGCCGACCAGGTGCACGTGCCGGCGCTGCTCGAGCGGCTCGGCCAGTAGGAGCGTCTGTTGAACTGGTCCCTCGCGTTCGATCCGCTGCTGCCCGTCTGGGCGATCGCCGCCCTGGCAGCGGCGGCCGTGGCTTTGTCGCTGACGGCGCTGGCGCGGCGGGTGCGCGGCGCCGTCGTGCGCCTCGCCGCCGGCCTCTGCCTGGCGCTCGCCCTCCTCAACCCCTCGCTCGTCGAGGAACAGCGCACGCCGCTCACGAGCATCGCGGCGATCGTCGTCGACCGCAGCCAGAGCCAGGGGATCGGCGAGCGTTCGGCCGAGACCGACGCCGCGCTCGCCGGCCTCACCGAGCGCCTCGCCGCCGTCGACGGCATCGAAACGCGGATCATCGAGGCCCGCCCCGGCAACGCCGCGGCCGGTGACGGCACGCGCCTGTTCGAGGCCCTGGCGAACGGCCTCGCCGACGTGCCGCCCGACCGCGTCGCCGGTGCGATCCTCCTCACCGACGGCCAGGTCCACGACATTCCCGAGGACGCCGCCCGTCTCGGCTTCCAGGCGCCGGTGCACGCCCTCGTCACCGGCCGCGACGACGAGATCGACCGCCGCATCGTGATGGAACAGGCGCCGCGCTTCGGCCTCGTCGGCACCGAGCAGAGCGTCGAGCTGCGCATCGTCGACGACGGTCCGACGCCCTCCGCCGGCGACGTCCGCCTGACGGTGCGCCGCGACGGCGAGACCATCGACGAGATCACCGCCCCGGTCGGCACCGCCTTTTCCGTGCCGTTCACGGTGGCGCACGGCGGGCCGAACATCTTCGAGTTCGAGGTGGCGCCGCTCGTGGGCGAGCTCACCGCCATCAACAACACCGCAGTGGCCGTGGTCGAGGGCGTGCGCGAGAACCTGCGGGTGCTGCTCGTCTCCGGCGAGCCGCACGCCGGCGAGCGGACCTGGCGCAACTTGCTCAAGTCCGACGCCTCCGTCGACCTGGTCCACTTCACCATCCTGCGGCCACCGGAGAAGCAGGACGGCACGCCGATCAACCAGCTGTCGCTGATCGCCTTTCCGACGCGCGAGCTGTTCTCGGTGAAGATCGCCGAGTTCGACCTCATCATCTTCGACCGCTACCAGCGGCGCGGCATCCTGCCGCTCGTCTATTTCGACAACATCGCTCGTTACGTGCAGGAGGGCGGCGCCGTCCTCGTCGCCTCCGGCCCGGACTACGCCTTCGGCGACAGCCTGTTCGAGACGCCGCTCGGCGCCGTGCTGCCGGCCGAGCCGACCGGCAACACCCTCGACGAGCCCTATCGGGCCGAGCTCTCCGATCTCGGCCGCCGCCATCCGGTGACGCGCGATCTGCCGGGCGCGCAGTCCGAGCCGCCGAACTGGGGCCGCTGGTTCCAGCTCGTCGAGGCTGCCGCGAGCTCCGGCACGACGGTGATGAACGGGCCCGGCGACCGGCCGCTGCTGGTGCTCGGCCGCGAGGGCGAGGGGCGGGCGGCGGTCATGCTGTCCGACCAGGCATGGCTGTGGGCGCGCGGCTACGAGGGCGGTGGCCCGCACGTGCCGCTGCTCCGCCGCCTCGCCCACTGGCTGATGAAGGAGCCGGAGCTCGAGGAGGAGGCGCTCCGCCTCTCCGTGCGCGGCGACGACCTCGTGGTCGAGCGGCAGACCCTCGGCGACACCGTCGGCCCGGTCACGCTGACCGGCCCCGACGGCGCCGCGCGCACCCTGACGCCGACGGAAGCCGAGCCCGGCCTGTGGCGGGCGACCGCCGAGGCGACCGGCGTCGGCCTCTACACCGCCGTCGAGGGCGAGCGGCGGGCGCTCGCCCACGTCGGCCCGACCAATCCGAAGGAATTCCTCGACGTCCGCTCGACAGAGGAGCCGCTCACGGCGCTCGCGGACGAGACCGGTGGCAGCGTCCGCCGCATCGTCGAGGACGGCACCGTCGAGCTGCCGCGCGTCACGACGCTGCGGCGGGCCGGCCGCTATGCCGGCGACGACTGGATCGGCCTCAGGACCAGTGAGGCGACGGTGCTGGAGGGCCTGACGCGGGTGCCGCTGTTCGCCGGCTTCCTCGGTCTCGCCCTGCTGCTCGGCGCGGTCTCGGCGACCTGGATTCGGGAAGGGCGCTGACGCGCCGGCTTGGTGCGAGAACGGCGCTTGACGCGCCGGCAGGCCCCGCCGCAGGGCGGTGCGCCGCTCACGGCCGGGTCAGACCACGGCCGGCGCGATCCGGCACGCCGCGCCGCGCGTCTCCGTCAGGGCACCCGGCACGAGGGGGCAGGCGAGCAGCCGCGCCGGGTCGACCGGACCCGGCATGGTGATCTGCCCGGGCGGCACCGGCTCGAAACCGAGCGGGCCGTAATAGGGGCGGTCGCCGACCAGCAGCACCAGCCGATGACCATCCACCCGCGCCGCATCGAGCGACGTCCGGACGAGTTCGCGGCCGGCGCCGCGGCTGGTGAAGTGCGGCGCCACCGCGAGCGGCCCGAGCAGCAGGGCCGGCGCGTCGCCGATGCGGATGGCGGTGAGCCGCACCGAGCCGACCAGCCGGTCGCCGGCGATAGCCACGAACGACAGCCGCGGATCATGCGGCACGCCCTCGCGTAGCCGGTAGGCCGTCTTGGCGAAGCGGCCCGGCCCGAAGGCGACGTCGAGCAGGCTTTCGATCTCCGGAGCGTCGGTCGACGTCTCCGCGCGGACGACGAAGGGAAAGGACATCATGGTGGACAGACCCGTGGGATGGGGCTCCCGCGGGGCGTGAGCGCGCGCGTCAGGAGCCGGGGCAGGAACGTGCGGACACCGGCGGCAAGCCGCCCGTCTCGCGTCGTCGTCGCTCCCAGTGGCCCACGCATCGCCCTCCCGGCCGGTCGCTGCGGCGACACCGGCCCTTTTCGGCGTGGGGCGATAGCACGATGGCGGGGCCCGGACAAGCAGCGCGGTCGCGACCGGGTCGTCGAACGCCGCCGGCCGATCACCACCGGTGCGCGAAAAAGGAGATGCAATGGTCGTTTCGCCCCCTTAAGAGGACGATCACCGGCGCAGGAAACGGCGCATTCGGACTGGATCTGGACAGGCTGGAGGGGCCAAGCCGCATGATGCTCGATGTCGGGACGATCATCGTCGCGACGATCGCAGGTTGTGCTGTGCTCGGCTGCTTGATGCTCGTCGACTGGTGGCAGAGCCGCGACACCCTCGAACTCGCCTGGTGGGGAACCGCCTACCTGTTCGGGGCGCTGTCGCTCATCGTGCTGCTGATCCGCGGAGCGGCTCCGAACCTTCTCTATTCGGCGAGCGCCGCCTTGATCCTGTTCGGCTACGGCTGCCTGTGGATCGGCGCGCGGCGCTTCTTTCACCGGCGGCTGCCGATCGGCCGCGTGCTGACGCTGTGCATCCTCTGGCTGGCGCTGTCGACGCTGCCGCTCGTCCAGGCGAGCCCGCCCACCCGCACCGCCATCGTCTCCGCCATCACCGCGGCGCTCAGCTTCGCCATCGCCTTCGAGTTCTGGCGCGACCGGTCGGAACGGCTCGCCTCCCGCGTGCCCGCGATGATCATCTGTGGGGTCCACGGGCTGTTCTTCGCCGTCCGCGTCCCGTTCGCGGAGGCGCTGACGCTGCCGACGGATCTCGGCAGCGCGCCGATCCTCTACGGCGTGCTCGCCCTCGAGGGGCTGGTCTTCGTCATCGCCTCCGGCTTCACCTTCGTCGCGCTGACGAAGGAGCGCGCCGAGGTGGCGCAGCGGCGCGCCGCGACGATCGATTCCCTCACCGGCGTGTTCAACCGGCGAGCCTTCTTCGCCCGGGCGGAACGGCTGGTCCGGCGCGCCGAGGTCGACACTCGCCCGCTCGCGGTGCTGCTCTTCGACATCGACCGCTTCAAGCAGATCAACGACCGCTTCGGCCATCCGGTCGGCGACCGGCTGCTCATCGAGTTCACCACGCTTGCGACGCAGCTGCTGCGGCCGACGGACCTGTTCGGCCGCATCGGCGGCGAGGAGTTCGCGGCGATCCTGCCCGGGGCGCCGCTCGCCGCCGCCGTTGCCGCCGCCGACCGCGTCCGCGCCGCCTTCGCCGCCGTCATCGTCACCGAGGGCGAGGCCGACGTGCGCGCGACGGTCAGCGTCGGCGTCACCGTCATCGACGCCGAGGGCGTCGGGCTCGACCGCCTGATCGCGATCGCCGACCGGGCGCTCTACCGGGCGAAGCACAACGGCCGCAATATGGTCGAGGTCGAGCCGGCGGCCGGCGAGGCGGGCTAGGGTCCAGAATCGCGCCGGACGGCGGACGCCGCCTTACCGCAGCGCCGCCGCCGCCGCCCGGACTTCCGCGAGGAAGCGAGCGCGGCTGTCGTCGGTCGAGCGGTTCATGTCGTAGTGGGCGAGGTAGCGTATGCGCGCGCCGGGGCGGATCGTCGCCCTCAGCACGCGCGTCGCGAGCTTGCGCGGCGGGTCGCCGGCGAGGAAGGCGCGCAGCGGGTCGGCGCCATAGGTGGCGACCGCCAACAGCGAGCCGATGTTGTGCAGCGCCGGCTTCACCCGGCCCGCCTCGAGCTTGAACGACACGCCCGGCAGGAACACCCGGTCGACGAAGCCCTTGAGGATGGCCGGATAGCCGAAGTTCCACACCGGATGGACGAGCACGACCGCCTCGGCGGCCTTGAGCCGGCGGACATAGTCGGCGACGCCCGCCTGGTTGTCGGGCACCGTGTGATAGGCGAGGCGCTCGTCGCGCGACAGCACGGGCTCGAAGCCCTCGGCATAGAGGTCGCAGTCGTCGATGGTGTGGCCGGCGGCCGTGAGGCCCTCGAGCACGGCGGCGTGCAGCGCCGCCCCGTAGCTCGTCTCGACGGGATGGGCGTAGAGCACCAGCACGCGCATGTCGGCTACTGTCCTAGCGCTGCTTCAGTTCGATCTCGACGAACGACATGAGCCCCGAGCCTGCGTTGATGACGTCGTGCTCGACGCCCTCCGGCCGCGCGTAGCTGCCGCCGGCCGAGAGCGGCACCAGCTTCTCGCCGGCGGCATCGACGATCTTCAGGACGCCGTCGACGAGCGGCACGACCACGTAGGGCATGCCGTGGCGGTGCCAGCCGGTCGCCTCGCCGGGACGGAAGTCCCAGCGGGTGATGCGGACCGTGTCGTCGTCGACCTGCAGCGTCGGCGTCGCGGAGCCGGCGCTACCGTGTTCGTGGGCGTGGTCGGTCATGAGGGTCAGGCTCCGGTGGCGTCGGTGGCGGCCTCGAGGCCGGGGAAAAGGTAGGTCCGCTGCGCCGAGAAGTCGAAGTCGGGGTCCTCCCAGGCGATCATCTTGCCGGGATTGAGCAGGCCCTTCGGGTCCGCCTCGCGCTTGAAGGCGAGTTGCACCGGGTCGGAGCGCTTCATGCCGCCCTCCTCCAGCGTGTAGCGGTGCGGGTTGAAGATCGGGCAGCCGTGCGCCTCGTGCAGGCGCATGATCTCCTCGAGCCGCTCCTCGGTGGTGTAGCGCACCACCGGCAGGCCGAAGCAGGTGATGGCGCCGTCGAAGCGGACGAACTCGAGGTGCCCCGGCACCTCGTCGCCGAACAGCGCCGTCATCTCCGCCACCCGCGCCAGATGGTCGGGCGCCGGATAGAGGACCTGCAGGTAGGTGATCGACGGGTCGACGCGCAGGCCGCGCAGCGTCGTGTGGTTCCACGACAGTTCGTAGGACGGCGGCAGCGCCTTCAGGTCCTCCTCCGAGGCGTGGTCGGAGCGGTAGAGCAGGCTGGCGCGGTGGTGGCGGGCGACGAAGGCGTCGAGCGCCGGCATTGCGAACGGCGCCACCATCAGGATCGCCACCGACTGGTCGCGGCGGACGAACTTCTGGTGGCGGAGGAAATAGTCGTGCGGCAGCGGCGCCGCCACCGTGCCGATTTCCTTCGTCAGCAGCCCGTCCTGCTTGGCGAGGCCGTCGCAGAAATGCGCGGCGTCGACGAAGTCGTCGAAGCCGACGAGCACGTCCACCCAGTCGTAGGCGGCGGTCAGCGGCATCTCGACCTCGGTGATGATGCCGGTGGTGCCGTAGGCGTGCGCCGCCTTCTGGATCTCGTCGCCGACGAGCTCGAGGACGCGCGGCTCCGCCTCCATCGTCACCAGCCGGAGGCGCAGCACGTTGCCGAGATCGCGCAGGCCGCCCCAGCGGATCGAGCCGACGCCGCCGGAGCCGCCGGCGATGAAGCCGCCGATCGAGGCGGTGCGGTAGGTGGAGGGGTGCAGCCGGAGCTCCTGGCCCGACGGCCGTGCCGCATCGTCGATGGCCGAGAGCAGCGCGCCGGCCTCGGCGACGACGACGCCGGGCGTCACCGCGGTGACCTTGTTCATCTCGGCGAGGTTGAGGATGAGACCGCCCGACAGCGGCATCGCCTGGCCGTAGTTGCCGGTGCCGGCGCCGCGCGGCGTCACCGGCACGCCGTGGCGGAAGGCTGCCGCGAGCACGCGGATCACCTCCGCCTCACTCCTGACGGTTACGACGCCGTCCGCGGTGACGTTCTCCAATTGCCGCTTCAGCACCGGCGAGTACCAGTAGAAGTCGCGGCTCTTCTGGCGGACGAGGGCGGGGTTCTCCTCGATCGCCAGGCCCTCGAGGTCTGACTTCAGCGCGGCGGAAATCGGCACGTCAGGCTCCTGTCGCGGCGAGCGCGGGGCGGCGGGCGCGGGATGGCGCCGCCATCAGGTCGTCGAGCTCGCGGTAGTCCGGCAGCCGGCGGTCGATCGGCCGGCCGTCGCGCAGCACCACCCGGTCGGACTGCGGCCGGGCGTGCAGCTCCGTCCAGGTGCGGGCGGGCGCCAGCACGAGGTCGGCCGGCAGACCGACGGCGAGCCGGCCGCAATCCGGCCGGTTCATGATCTCCGCCGGTGCGGCGTTCACGACGCGCGGCCAGCCGGCGACCGGATGGTCGAGGTGGCCGATGCGCGTCGCC
>CAMDHY010000082.1 GCA_945898215.1 Pseudoxanthobacter soli DSM 19599
GGCACCCAAACGCGACAGGGCGCTCGAAGAGCTGGCTGCGACAGCTGACTGGAAGGTTTCCACAGCTGTGGTTGTTGACGGCGTGCTGCGCCTGTTTTCGAGTAATCCCAAGCGCGATGCCAACGCGATGAGAAAAGGCGAGGCGAGCACCCGCCGTGTGCTCAATGATGGGCCGAGAGATCGAGCGCCTCTTCGCGACGTATACATCCAAGGAAACGATGCAGTTATTTTCAAGATGGTGATTAACTACTTGAGATCGTGTGAAACGGTATTTTGGGAAAATGCAACGCCGGATTCATTCATTTTGAGGACTATTGGGGTTCAAGCTTTGTTCGATATCCTCCGGCGATTGGCAAGACAGTCCTACGCAGACCGCAACATCAGCGAGGATTATTTTGTAAGCAAACTTGAGGGCGCTAGGGAAATCGATTTCTCCGAGGATCGCTTCAAGAACCCGTCCGGATCGGGGCGAACGTTTATCCGCAAAGAAATCGAAGAAAGAATTGGTCTGGCCCCAGTATGATGCGATCCCAACGCTCCGGCCTCGCTCATTGCTACTCCAACTCACCAGAGGCGATGCCTGCAGGCGCATCTGTGCCGGTGGCGAACGTTCGATTTGTGCTCCACCTTACGAGCGCCACCAGCATCGAAGTGCTCAGCCGCAGCCTAAAAAAGTACTTCAATTCCAGCTGCTTGCAAGCAATTCACCAGATGCGCGCAGTCATGAGGTCCGGAGAATATCGCCCCTGAGAGATCACTTCCGGGCCTCCCGGCGCCGGGGCCAGTGCTTAGCTTCTCCGGCATAACCCTCGAAAACAACGGGAAAACCCGGCCGTAGCCGGATTGGCAGAACGCTTTCTCAAGGGCAAGTGGCGGAGAGGCAGGGATTCGAACCCTGGGGACGCTTGCGCGCCCAACGGTTTTCGAGACCGCCCCGTTCGACCGCTCCGGCACCTCTCCGAGAACGTGTCCACGGCCCACAGGAACCGTCCATGGGCCGCCGGTCGACGAGCGGCGCGGACCATACACACGGGCGGCCGGCCGGACAAGCGGGTCTGTTCGACCTCGTGCACGGCCCGCCCAAGGGACAGCTCGGCCCGCCCAAGGGACCGCACGGCCAGCCCAAGCGACCGCTCGGCCCCCCCAAGGGGCCGCACAGCCCGCCCAAGGGATCGCAAGGCCAGCCGTGGCCGCCTTGGCCATGGCCGCACGGCCAGCGCTGGCCGCCGTCGTCGTTTCAACTGCGACCCTGGCGGTGTGCGGCCGCGTCGTCGCGACCACGCTCGCCGTGACGGCGAACCCGGACGCACCGGGCTGGAGCCGGCCGGTCTAAGTGCCGTAAGCTTCAACCCTCCGCCTCCCTTCCACCGTGCGACGTCCACCGATGGTAACCTCCGGCCGATCGTTCTTCTCCACCGTGCCGGCCGACCTCTCGGAGGAGAGCGCTGCATCGGACACACGCCCGCCATCGTCGGACCTGCCGCTGTTCCTGTTCGGTACCCTGCGCGATCCGGCGCTGTTTGCGGTGGTGTTCGGGCGGCCGCAGCAGACGCTCGTCTGCCGGCCGGCGCTGCTGGCCGGCCATGCCGCGCTGCGGGTCGACGGCGCTGATTTCCCGGTCCTCGTGGCGGCGCCGGCATGCCGGCAGCCCGGCCTGCTGGTGGAGGGGCTGGCGCCGGCGGACGTCGACCGCGCCGTCTTCTACGAATCGACCGGCTACCGGCTCGCCCCCGTCCGCCTCGCCGTCGCCGGCCGTACGGCGCTGGCGCGCGCCTTTCTGCCGACGGGCCGGCTGCCGGTGTCGGACGAACGCTGGCGGCTCGCCCCCTGGCGGTGCCGCCACGGCCGGCGCGTTGTCACCGCGGCCGCGCTGATGCTGGAGCACTATGGCCACGTCGACGCCGATGGCTTCGACGCGCTCTGGCCGCAGATCGAGCGCGAGACGGCCGCCCGCCTCGCGGCCGCGGGCGGCGCACAGCCGCGGCGGCGAGGCCCGTCGCCGTGAGGCGCCGCAGCGGCTCCGGCCAGGCGCGGCGGTTGCCGTGTTCGCGGTGGACGGACGCCCGTGATGCCGCTCTGCAACGCCGACCGGTAGACGGTGGCGCGGAACGCTCGCAGCGAGGCTTTCCGCGCCGCGCGCGCCCGGCCGGCGTTGACGCACGGGGCGCGAGCGTATAGACCGCCCGGGCGAAAAGGCGGGGGAATCCCGCAAAACGCGCTGCCCGAGGTTCCGACGATGCCGCTGTCCCGATCCGGGGCTGTCCGGCTCGTTCCTCGCAAGTCCGCGGAAACCCTGCCTGCCGGTCGGCCCGTCCGATCGGCCCGGCGACCTCCCGCGGCACCGAAGGGCGCGCAACGTGTGTCGAGCGAGACCGGCCCCGGCCGGCCGATCGGCCGAAAATGCAGGACGTGACGGACGATGTTTGCAGTGATCAAGACCGGCGGCAAGCAATACCGCGTTGCCGAAGGTGACCAACTGAAGATCGAGAAGCTCGTCGCCGAGGCGGGCGAGATCGTGACCTTCGGCGAGGTCCTCATGGTCGGCGGCGAGGCCGGCACCGTCGTCGGCGCGCCGATGATCGAAGGTGCCTCCGTTGCCGGCGAAGTGGTGGAGCAGACCCGTGGCGACAAGGTGATCGTCTTCAAGAAGCGGCGCCGCAAGAATTCGCGCCGCCGCAACGGTCATCGCCAGCGGCTCACCGTCGTGCGCATCACCGGCATCGTGCCGGGCGCCGCGGCGAACGCCTGAAGTCGGAAAACGGGTCGGAATAGGAGAGCTCCATGGCTCACAAGAAAGCAGGCGGTTCGTCGCGTAACGGTCGTGATACGGCCGGCCGACGTCTCGGCGTCAAGAAGTTCGGCGGCGAGGCCGTCGTCTCCGGCAACATCATCGTCCGCCAGCGCGGCACGAAGTGGCATCCGGGCACCGGCGTCGGCATGGGCGTCGACCACACCATCTTCGCCGTCGTCGAGGGCAAGGTGAAGTTCCAGGCCAAAGCCAACGGCCGCACGTACATTTCGGTAACGCCGACGGCGGAAGCCGCCGAGTAGAAGCCGGCCTTGGGAACTCCCCGCGCCGGTGTCTCATCAGACCCCGGTGCGAGGACGGTCCTTCAAGACCGCGGGGGCTGACGGGGCGACCGTCACTCTCCGGCGAGCACGCGGAGGGGAGGCGGTCAAACGCCTCCCCTCGTGCGTTTCGGACCGGAGAATTCCCATGTTCGCGGAAGACGAGAGTCTCGAAGACGACGACGACTGTCTGACCACCCGGCGCCTCGTGCTGGTCGCGCCCCGCCGGGAGGATGCGGCTGCGCTGGCGGCGCTCGCCGACAATCCGAAGATCGCGACCAATCTCGCCACGATGCCTCACCCTTACGAGCGCGCCGACGCGGAGGCGTGGATCGCCCGCGTCACCACGCCCTCGCCGGGCCGGGGACTGCTGGTGCGGCTGCGCCAGCCCCGCATGCCGGTGATCGGCGCCGTCGGCTTCGGGCCGCAGCCCGCAACCGGCGACACCGAGGTCGGCTACTGGATCGGCGAGCCGTTCTGGAACCAGGGCTACGCCACCGAGGCTGCCCAGGCGGTGATCGACCACGCCTTCCGCTCGAGCCCGCTCGACGAGGTGTGGGCGTCCTGCCGGATGACCAACGAGGCGTCGCGTCGGGTCATCGTCAAGTGCGGCTTCCAGTGGGTCGGCACGGGGCTTCGCCACTCGAAGGCGCTGCGCGGCATGATGTCGGTCGAGCGCTACCGCCTCGACCGCAAGTGCTGGCAGGCGCTGCGGGCCTGGGGCGGGACGGCGGGCGACGCCAAGGCGGGGCCGGGGCGGGGCCGGCGCGACGACGGGGTCTGGCGATGAGCCGCCGCGTGGTCGCGGACCTCGCCGCCGTCCGCCTCGAGACGCCGCGCCTGCTGCTGCGGCCGCCGACGGCGGCCGACCGCGACGCGATCGTCGCCGCCGTCGGCCACTGGCCGGTGGCGCGGTGGCTGGCGCGCGTGCCGTATCCTTACCGGCGCGCGGATGCCGACGCCTTCCTCGGGCTCGCCGGCGGCGACCTCGCGCGCGGCGCCGGCCTGCCGTTGATGATCTTTGATCACGATGGCCTCGCCGGCGGCATCGGCCTCGACGGGATCGGCGCGGAGCCGGAGTTCGGCTACTGGCTGACGCCGTCGCGCTGGGGCCGCGGCTACGCGACGGAGGCCGGCCGGGCGGTGCTCGGCCACGCCTTCGGGCCGCTCGGCGCCGCGTGCGTGCGCTCCGGCGTCTTCGTCGGCAACCGCGCCTCGCTCGCGGTACAAAGCCGGCTCGGTTTCGCGGTCACCGGCGAGAGCCGCGTGTTCTGCCTTGCGCGGGGCGCCGACCTCCCCCATACGGACACCCTGTTGACCCACGAGCGCTTTTCGGCGCTCGTCATGGCGTCGCGCGAGACGATTAAGTCATGAAGTTCCTCGACCAGGCGAAAGTATGCGTGCGCTCCGGCGCCGGCGGCGCGGGAGCGGTGTCGTTTCGCCGCGAGAAGTTCATCGAGTTCGGCGGCCCGGACGGCGGCGACGGCGGCCGCGGCGGCGACGTCTGGATCGAGTGCGTCGACGGCCTCAACACCCTGATCGACTACCGCTACCAGCAGCACTTCAAGGCCGGCACCGGCGGCCACGGCATGGGCCGCAACCGCTCCGGCGCCAAGGGCGCCGACGTCGTCCTGAAGGTGCCCGCCGGCACCGAGATCCTTGAGGAGGACGGCGAGACGCTGATCGCCGACATGACGCGCGTCGGCGAGCGCTTCCGCCTGATGAAGGGCGGCAACGGCGGCTTCGGCAACACCCACTTCAAGTCCTCCACCAACCAGGCCCCGCGCCGCGCCAATCCCGGCCAGGAGGCCGAGGAGAAGTGGCTCTGGCTGCGGCTGAAGCTGATCGCCGACGCCGGCCTCGTCGGGCTGCCGAACGCCGGCAAGTCGACCTTCCTCGCCACCGTCACGGCGGCGAAGCCAAAGATCGCCGACTATCCCTTCACCACGCTCCATCCCGGCCTCGGCGTCGTCCGCGTCGATGCGCGCGAGTTCGTGCTCGCCGACATCCCGGGGCTGATCGAGGGCGCCCACGAGGGCGTCGGCCTCGGCGACCGCTTCCTCGGCCACGTCGAGCGCTGCCGGGTGCTGCTCCACCTCGTCGACGGCACCGACGAGAACCCTGCCGCCGCCTACAAGGTCGTGCGCCGCGAGCTCGCTGCCTATGGCGAGGCGCTTGCCGACAAGCCGGAAATCGTCGCGCTCTCGAAGGTCGACGCCCTCGACGACGCGACGCGCGACAAGCGCCTGAAGGCGCTCGGGCGGGCGGCGAAGAAGACGCCGCTGGCCCTGTCCTCGGCCTCGGGCGAGGGCGTCGAGCGGGCGCTGCGGGCGCTGCTGCGCACCATCGACGGCGCCAACGAGCCCGATCCGAGCGACCTGCCGGCGGAGCCCGCCGAGCGGTGGCGGCCGTGAGCGCGGTCGCCTCGGGCGCCGTTCCGACGGCGACGCCGGCCGCGTCGGCGGTGGCGGACGGCCGCCGGCTCGCAAACTCCCGCCGTCTCGTCGTCAAGGTCGGCTCGGCGCTGCTCGTCGAGGGCACGACCGGGCGGCTGAAGTCGACCTGGCTCGACAGTCTGGTCGAAGACCTCGTGGCGCTGCGCGCCGGCGGCACCGAGGTGATCGTCGTCTCCTCCGGCGCCATCGCGCTCGGGCGCGGCGTGCTCGGCCTGCCGCGGCGGGCGCTCAAGCTCGAGGAGAGCCAGGCGGCGGCCTCGGTCGGCCAGATCGCGCTCGCCCGGGCTTGGTCGGAGGCCTTCGGCCGCCACGGCGTCACCGCCGCGCAGGTGCTCTTGACGCTCGGCGACACCGAGGAGCGCCGCCGCTACCTCAACGCCCGCTCGACCTTCGCGACGCTCGCCCGCCTCGGCGCCGTGCCGGTGATCAACGAGAACGACACGGTGGCCACCACCGAGATCCGCTACGGCGACAACGACCGCCTCGCCGCCCGCGTCGCCACGATGGCGAGCGCCGACACGCTGGTGCTCTTGTCCGACATCGACGGCCTCTACACCGCGCCGCCGGCGCAGGACCCCGATGCCGTCCATCTCCCCGTCGTCGAGGCGATCACGCCGGCGATCGAGGCGATGGCAGGGGCCGCAGGCTCCGAGCTGTCGCGCGGCGGCATGAAGACGAAGGTCGACGCCGCGAAGATCGCGGTCGCCGCCGGCACGGCGATGGTGATCGCCTCCGGTAAGCGCCAGCACCCGCTCGCCGCCGTCGACGAGGGTGGCCGCTGTACCTGGTTCCTCGCTGCCCGCTCGCCCGCCACCGCCCGCAAGACCTGGATCGCCGGCTCGCTCGACCCGCGCGGCGCCCTCGTCGTCGATGCCGGGGCGGTGACGGCGCTGAAGGCCGGCCGCAGCCTGCTGCCCGCCGGCGTCGCCTCCGTCGACGGCGCCTTCGAGCGCGGTGACTGCGTCCGCATCCTCGACGAGGCCGGCCATGAGCTCGGCCGCGGCCTCGTCGCCTACGACCGCGCCGAGGCCGAGCGCATCGCCCGCCGCAAGACGGCGGAGATCGAGGCGATCCTCGGCTATGCCGGACGCGGCGAGATGATCCACCGGGACGACATGGCGCTGCACGGCCGCCACCGCGGGCAGGAGGACGAGACATGCTGACATCGCTTCGTCCGGTCGAGACCGGCAACGACGTCGCCACGATCATGGCCGAGATCGGCCGACGGGCCCGCGCCGCCGCCCGCACGCTGGCGCTGGCGCCGGCGGAGACCAAGAACGGCGCGCTGCGCGCCATGGCCGCGGCGGTCCGGGCCGACCGCGCGGCAATCCTCGCCGTCAACCGCACGGACGTCGCGGCGATGCTGGCCGCCGGCCAGGCCGGCTCCTTCATCGACCGCTCTACCCTCGACGACGGCCGCATCGAGGCGATCGCCCGCTCGCTCGAGGAGGTCGCCGACCTGCCCGATCCCGTCGGTGCCGTCATCGCCGCCTGGGAAAGGCCCAATGGTCTGGCCATTGAGCGGGTCCGCACGCCGCTCGGCGTCGTCGGCGTCATCTACGAGAGCCGGCCGAACGTCACGGCGGACGCCGGCGCGCTCTGCCTGAAGGCGGGCAACGCCGTCGTCCTGCGCGGCGGCTCGGATGCGCTCGGCACCTCGCTCGCCATCCACGCCTGCCTCGCCCGCGGCCTCGAGGCCGCAGGCCTGCCGGCGGACGCGATCCAGCTTGTCCCGACGCCGGACCGCGCCGCCGTCGGCGCCATGCTCGCCGGGCTCGACGGCAATCTCGACGTCATCGTGCCGCGCGGCGGCAAGAGCCTCGTTGCCCGCGTCCAGACCGAGGCGAGGGTGCCGGTGTTCGCCCACCTCGAAGGCCTCGTTCACGTCTACGTCCACGCGCCGGCCGATCTCGAGATGGTGAAGCGCGTCGTCGTCAACGCCAAGATGCGCCGCACCGGCGTCTGCGGCGCCGCTGAAACGCTGCTGTTCGACCGCGCGCTCGCTGCGACGCACGTCGGCCCCGTGCTCGACGCGCTCGCTGCGGCCGGCTGCGAGATCCGCGGCGACGCGGCGGTGCGCGCGCTCTATCCGGCCGCGACGCCGGCGAGCGAGGCCGACTGGACCACCGAGTACCTCGACGCGATCGTCTCTGTCGCCATCGTCGACGGCCTCGCGGCGGCGATCACCCACATCGAGACGCACGGCTCGCACCATACCGACGCGATCCTGACCGACGACCTAGGCGCCGCCGAGCGGTTCATGGCCGAGGTCGATTCGGCGATCGTGCTCCACAATGCCTCGACGCAGTTCGCCGACGGCGGCGAGTTCGGCATGGGAGCGGAGATCGGCATCGCCACCGGCCGCATGCACGCCCGCGGGCCGGTCGGCATCGAGCAACTGACGAGCTTCAAGTATCGCGTGCGCGGACACGGCCAGACACGTCCGTGAACGACGCTGCGGGGGCAGGGGAGGGGCGCTCGACGCCCACCGCCGACTGGCTGCAGGTGCCGCCCTCGGCGCCCGGCATGCGCATCGCGCTCTACGGCGGCTCGTTCAATCCGCCCCACCGCGCTCATCTCGCCGTCGCCGAGACGGCGCTCTCGCGCCTCGGCGTCGACCGCGTCTGGTGGATGGTCACGCCCGGCAACCCCTTGAAGACCCACGACGGCCTGGCGCCGCTCGCCGATCGGGTCGCGGCGGCGCGGGCGCTGGCGCGCGACCCGCGCATCGTCGTCACCGCCTTCGAGGCGGCGCGACACTACACCTACACCGCCGACACCGTGCGCTTCCTCAAGGCGCGCCGGCCCGGCGTCCGCTTCGTCTTCCTGATGGGCGCGGACAACCTCGCCGGGCTGCATCGCTGGGAGCGCTGGCGGTCGATCGCCGGTCTCGTGCCGCTGGCCTTCGTCGACCGCCCCGGCGCCACCTTCGCGCCGGTATCGGCGCGCGCGGCGATAACGCTCGCCCGCTTTCGCGTGCCGGAAGCGGAGGCGTTGAGCCTGCCCGACCGGCCGCCGCCGGCCTGGGTATTCCTGCACGCCCGCCGCGACCCGATCTCCTCGACGGTGCTGCGCGGCGCCGCGTCCCGTTGAACCCGGGCGAGGAAGCCTCTAGCTAGACGCCACGTTCTTTCGCAGCCACGTCCTTTCGCGGCCACAGCCTTTCGCGGCATCGCCGCCCATCCCCAGGAAGCCCATGCAGAGCGCGATCACCTCCCAGGACGCCCTCATCTACACGATGGTGACGACGTCGGCGGCCGATCGGACGATGACCGACGCCGAGCTGCGGCGGATCGCCGACGTCGTCAAGACGCTGCCGATGTTCAAGGATTTCGAGCCGCACCGGATCGCCATGGCGGGCGAGGCGTGCAGCGAGATTCTCGCTGACGAGGACGGCCTCGATCTGATGCTCGACCTCATCCGCGACGCGTTGCCGGAGTCGCTCTACGAGACCGCCTATGCGCTCGCCGTCGATGTCGCCGCCGCCGACGTCATGGTCGAGCAGGAGGAACTGCGCTTCCTGCAGATGCTGCGCGACCGCCTCGAGGTCGCCCCGCTGGTCGTCGCGGCGATCGAGCACTCCGCCCGCGTCCGCCATCGCAAGATCGTCCAGCCCGAAGCGCACTGAGACAACTCGCGCGCGGCTCAGCCGAGCGCGCCGATGTCGAGGATATAGAACGCCATTTCCTCGTCCGGCTGGCTCTTCAGGCGATCGTACAGCCCTCGGGCCGGGAGATTGTCGACCTCGGTCGCGACCCACGCATCGGCACAGCCATGGGCGCGCCCCCAGGCCAGGACCTCGCGCAGGAGCGCGCGCGCGACGCCCCGTCTCTGATGCTCCGGTGCCACGCCGAGGTTGTCGATGTAGAGCTGGCTCGGACCGTCCGGCTGCAGGTGGATCATCGCGCGGGTCTGGCCGACGACGAGCGCCTCGATGCGCGCGATCACCAGCAGGTGGTGCCGGTCTTGGAGAAAGGCCGCGAGCCTCCCTGGATCGATACTCGAATCGAAGACGTCCGGATGGACCTCCGCGAGATCACCCATGTTCGCGACGGTGACCCGGCTGATCTGGAAACGGTGCTCGCTCACCCAGCTTGATCCGTGCTTGCGATGGGGATCGCCGTCCTGAAGCGCGCGCACGCGTCGCGGTCGCCCGGTCGCGCCTCTCCTGGGTCTCGCCCGGTTGGCTTGATGAGCGACATCTCCGCGGCGGCCGCCCGCGAACTACCAGCCGCCGCCACCGCCACCGCCGCGCCCGCCGCCCGAAAAGCCACCGCCGGACGAGCTCGAGCGGCCGGAGGCGCGCGCCGCCGCCGCCGCAATCGCCCGCGCTCCGGCCTGGCTCGACGTGCTGATGCGGTCGCCGAAGGAACTCCCGAAGTTGGTCGGCAATCCGCCGCCGCCGTACCAGACGGGATGCCAGCCCGTGCTGCCGACCGCGCCGGCGGCCGCCGCGGTGACGGCCGAGGCGGCGATGAGGTCCTTGAAGCGATCGGTCCACGGCGTCGCGAGATCGAGCGCCACGGCATAGGGCAGCATCGCCTCGAAGTGGGCGAGCGTGCGGTCCGGCGGGTTGTGGAATTTCAGCCGGTCCGCCTCCGCCACCGACAGATAGAGCCGCGTGCCCTCGATCTCGTCGAGCGCCGCTCGGCCCTGTTCAGTCGGCGCCGGCAGCAGCTTGAAGAACACCACGTTGACGACGACGGTGGCGACGAGGAGGAGCGCCGGCACGAGGCCGACCGCTCCGACGAGGCCGTAGAGCACCACCAGGAAGCCGACGGCGAGCGGCACCAGCACCAGCGACCAGAACACCGCCGGGATCAGCGACAGCCAGCGGCCCGCCCGCACGTCGCCCCACAGCGCCCCCGCCTTGGCACCGAGGACCGTCGTGAGGACCGTCGCGACGATGCCGCCAATGCCGAACACGATCAGTTCCTCGCTCGCCGGCGCCACAGCCACCACCGCCACCCAGGTCAGCACCGTCAGCACCGCGCCGACGGCGTACCAGCCGAGATTGCCGCGCAGGTGCTCGCCCAGCAGCTTGTTGTTGAGGAACTTCGCCAGGGCGCCCTCGGTCTGGGCGAGGCGCTTGTCCTCGCTGGTGCTGCCGAGCGTGATCGTCCCGGCACCACCCGGGAACAGCGCGGCGAGTACCGCCGCTTCGCTCGCCGCAGGGTCTCGGCTGGCGCCGTCGGTGCGGCGCGTCAGGGTCAGGCCGCCACCGTCCGCCTCGGCGATCGTCAGGTGGCCCTTCACCGCGAGGTCGAGGAGGGCGGCGGCGAGGCCCGTGCCGTCCGCCCGCCGCTTCTCCAGGAAGCGCATCGCCGCTGGCGGCAGGCTCGGGGTGTAGACCGGGATGATCGGCCCCGCCGGCGGATCGACGCCGACACGCAGCCACGCCCACAGGAAGTAGCCGAGGACGAGGAACAGCCCGCCGCCGGCGACGAAGGCCGGCATCGTCTGGGCGAGGAAAATCTCCGTCGCCGTCGGCTCGCGCACGAACCCCTTCGGGAAGCCGACCGCGACCGTCAGGCCCTCGTTGGCGGCGAGCGGCGTGGTCGTCGTGAAGACGATGGTGCCGGGCGAGGGTTGCGCGGTGCTGGCGTTCTCGTCGCCCGAGCCGAACGCGCCGGTATAGGCGCGGCTCTGGAGGACCGTCGCGCCCGCTGGCAGCGTCACCGTCGCCCGCACGCGCTCGATCGGAAAGTCCCAGTTCGGGCCGGTGACGTTCCAGTCGAGCTCGTCATAGCCTTCGAAGAACCCGACCGCGTCGGAGAAGCGGTAGCGGATCTCGTAGACGTGGACGCCGCTCTCGAGGAACACGTCGCCGCTGCCGATGCGGATGCGGCGCGTGTCGCCGTCCCATTCGACCGAGTACGGCTCGTCCTCGCCGTCGCGCCTCACGGCCTCGACGTCGAGGTTCGCGGTGGAGCGGCCGAAGCCGCTGTCGACGGCGACGATGATGTCGCGGAAGATGCCGCGGCGGATCTGGTCGCCGCGCGCCACCACGGTGATCGTCTCGACCACCGCGGCGCCGCCGTCCGTCTCGACCGCGATCGTCGAATCGAAGTCGAGGATGCGTTCCGGCCCGCCCGGATCGTCGACGGCGGCCGCCGGCGATGCGCCGGCGAGCGCCAGGAGCGCCAGTCCCGTCAGCGCCGCCACGAAGCCCCGCCAGCCGGCCGTAATCCCGCCCATGCTCGCCCGCCCTACGATGCGCCACACGATCAGTTGCACGATCAGTTGAACGACACCTTGACCGGCTTCGAGGCGGCGGCGCGTTCGTCCTCGTCGAGCTCGAAGAACTGCGCCTTGGAGAACTTGAACACCCCGGCGATCAGGTTCGAGGGGAACTGTTCGACCGTGACGTTGAGGTCGCGCACCGAGCCGTTGTAGAAGCGCCGCGAGCCGTTGAGCTTCTCCTCGGTGGCGACGAGCTCGTCCTGCAGGGCGCGGAAGTTCTGGTCCGCCTTCAGCTCCGGATAGGCCTCGGCGAGGGCGAACAGCTTGCCGAGCGCGCCCGTCACCGCCCGCTCCGCCGCCGCCTGCTGCTCCGGCGTGCCGGTCTGCGCGACCGCGGCATTGCGCGCCTTCACCACCGCCTCGAGCGTCCCGCGCTCGTGCGAGGCGTAGCCCTTCACCGTCTCGACGAGATTGGGAATGAGGTCGTAGCGGCGCTTCATCTGCACCTGGATGTCCGACCACGCCTCCTGCACGCGCGTCCTGAGCGACACCAGGCCATTGTAGACCTTCACCCCATAGAGGCCGACAAGCACGACGACGGCGACGACGACCAGCGTCTCCATAGAACCCCTCCCCAGGACGTCCCCAAAGCGGGGCGGACTGTACGGGGCCGGCGGCCGGCTGTCATGCTCGTCATCCGGCTGCTTGCGCCGGACGCACGCCCTGCTAGCGTGCGCTGTGCAACCCCTGCAACCTGACGTGAGACATGGACCAGCATTTCGAGACGATCCGCGGCGACCTGCCCGGTTCCGACTGGCGGATCAAGGTGCTGCGCCTGCGCGGCACGCGACCAGACAGCGCGCCCACCACCTATCTGCAGGCGGCGCTGCACGGCGACGAAGTGCCGGGGGTGGCGACGCTGCATGTGCTGGCCGCCCGGCTGCGGTCGCTTCACGCCCGCGGCGACGTCTTTGGCGACATCGTCATCGTGCCGGTGGCGAACCCGATCGGCCTGTCGCAGAGCCTCGCCGGCGAGCCGACCGGCCGCTACGACCTCTCCAATCGCATGAACTTCAACCGCGACTTCCCGCTCCTCCCCGGGCCAGACCCGTCGATTCTGCTCGCCGACGACGCCCCGGTCACCGCCTCGATGCGCCTGAAGGCGCGGCTCGTCCGGCTGATGCTGCCGGCCGAGCTCGTCCTCGACCTGCACTGCGACGAGCAATCGCTTCCCTATGTCTACCTGCACGAGGCGCTGTGGCCGGCTTGCCGCGACCTCCTCGCGGCGATGCCCTCCGACGTCGCGCTGCTCTGGAAGGACGACGGCGGCGCCGCCTTCGAGGAGGCGGCTCTCGCGCCGTGGCTGCGTAGCGGCGCAGATCTCTCCGGCCGAACCGTCGCCACCGTCGAGCTGCGCGGCCGCTCCGACGTGTCGCCCGCCTTCGCCGCGGCGGACGCGGCCGGGCTGATGCGCTTCCTCGCCGGCCGCGGCGTCGTCGCCGGCGACGGCCCGGCCGACTGGGACGGCCCGGTCGCCCCCCTCGACAACGTCGAGATGATCCGCGCCCCGCGCGGCGGCATCGTGCTCTACCACTGCGATATCGGCGACCGCGTCGCGAGCGGCGACCGGGTCGCCACCATCCTGTTCGATCCGGCGGCCGACGACGGCGCCGTCGACATCCTCGTGCCGCAGGCCGGCCTCGTGCTGTCGCGGCGCGACCAGCGCATCCTCAGGCCCGGCGAGGACGTCATGAAGATCGTCGCGAACGGCCCGAGCGCCACCGCCCGGCCCGGGCCGCTCGAGAGCTGACGCACCGCTGCCGCCGAAATCCGCCGCCCGTGGGCTCGACAAGCGCCGAAAGACCGGCGAACAATCTGTCATCCGCGGCTGTGGGCTCGCCGCAAAACGATAATCTCCAGAGGAGCATCCCTGCCATGAAGCTGTTCGCCACCCTCGCCGCCACGGCGCTGATCGCCTCGGGCGCCCTGCTGCAGCCCGCGCTCCAGCAGCCTGCCGCCGCCCAGGACGTCGTCCGCCTTGGCACGACGCCGGAGCCCTATCCGCCCTTCATCAACATCGACGCCAACGGCAAGCTCTCCGGCTTCGAGATCGAGATCGCCGAGGCGGTCTGTGCCGAGGCGAAGGTGAAGTGCGAGTGGGTGCTGCAGTCCTGGGAGGGCATCATCCCCGCCCTGATCGAGAACAAGTTCGACGCCATCGTCGCCTCGATGTCGATCACCGAGGAGCGCAAGCAGGTCGTCGACTTCACCGGCAAGTACTACGACTCGCCGGCGATGTTCGTCGGCCGCAAGGACCAGGACATCGACATCACCGCCGAGGGCCTCAACGGCAAGACCGTGGCGGTGCAGGTCTCGACCGTGCACGCCAACTATCTCGAGAACAAGTTCAAGGACGTCGTAACGATCAAGTCCTACGACACCCAGGAGAATGCCAACCTCGACCTGATCGCCGGCCGTGTCGACCTCGTCCTGGCGGACTCGATCGCGCTGGAGGACGGCCTCCTGAAGACCACTGAAGGCGCCGACTTCGAGGTGAAGGGCGAGACCTTCACCGACAAGCTGATGGGCGACGGCGTCGGCTTCGCCGTGCGCAAGAGCGACACCGCGCTGCGCGACAAGTTCACCGCCGCGATCGCCGCCATCCGCGCCAACGGCACCTACAAGACGATCGCCGACAAGTACTTCACCTTCGACATCTACGGCGGCTGACGACCGCTCCGGCCGGAGCGCGCACGCGGCGGGTGGGGTGCTGAGGCGCCCCACCCGCCGCCGGTCTGCGGATTCGGGCCATGTCGTAGCGAGGGGGTGGCCGGCGCGTGGCGGAGACATTGGCGCTCATCGGGTTCGGCGAGGGTGCGTGGGGATGGGCGCTCATCGGCGGCGCTCTCGTCACCATCCAGATCGCCTTCGCCTCCTACCTCGTCGGCATCGCGCTCGGTCTCTTCGGGGCCTGGGGAAAGATCTCCGGCCCGCGCTGGGTGCGCGCCGTCGGGGCCGGCTACACCTCGGTGGTGCGCGGCGTCCCCGAGATCCTGGTGATCTTCCTGATCTACTACGGCGGCACCTCCGGCATCCGCGCCCTCACCGGGCTGGTGATGCCGGGCGTCAACGTCGAGATCGCCGCCTTCCCGGCCGCCGTCGGCGCGCTCGGCTTCATCGCCGGCGCCTATGCGACGGAGATTTTCCGCGGCAGCATCCTCGCCATCGACCCTGGCCAGCGCGAGGCTGGCAAGGCGCTGTCGCTGCGGCCCCACCAGGTGTTCCTGCTGATCGTGCTGCCACAGGCGCTGCGCCTCGCCGTGCCGGCCCTCGGTAACCTCTGGCTCGTGGTGCTGAAGGACAGCGCCCTGATCTCGGTGGTCGGCATTCGAGACCTCCTGGGCATCGGCCAGACGGCGGCGCAGTCGACCCGCCAGCCCTTCACCTTCTACACGACGGTCGCCCTCGTCTTCCTCGTCATCTCGACCATCTCGATGGTCGCCTTCCATCTCGCCGAGCGGCGCCTCGGGCGCGGCCAGGCGAGCCGGTGAGGGAGGCGCCGCCATGACGTTCGATCTCGACGTCGCCATCCGCATCTTCGGCCGCCTCATCGACGGCCTGTGGATGACGATCTTCCTTGTCGTCGCCTCGATGATCCTCGGGAACCTGCTCGCCATTCCCGTCGCGCTCGCCCGTGTCTCGGAGCGCTGGTGGCTGCGCTATCCGGCGGCGGCCTACATCCTGTTCATCCGCGGCACGCCGCTGATCGTGCAGATGTTCATGATCTACTACGGCCTCGGGCAGTTCCCGGTCGTGCGCCAGAGCTTCCTCTGGCCGCTTCTGCGCGATGCCCTCGTCTGCGCCGTCCTCGCCCTCAGCCTCAACACCGCCGGCTATTCCGGCGAGGTGCTGCGCGGTGCCATCGGCGCGGTGCCGAAGGGCCTGAAGGAAGCGGGCACCGCGCTCGGCATGACGCGGGCCAGGGTGATGTTCCTGATCACCCTGCCGCTCGCCTTCCGCCAGAGCCTGCCGACCTTCGCCAACGAATCGGTGCTTCTTCTGAAGGCGAGCGCCATCGTCTTTACCATCACCATCCAGGACATCATGGGCGAGGCGGTGATCATCCGCTCGCAGACCTACCGCACGCTCGAGCCGCTGCTCTCCGCGGCGCTTCTCTACCTGTTGCTCACCTTCCTGATCGTGCAGGGCTTTTCGCTGCTGGAGCGGCGCCTCAGCGTGCACCGGCGGAAGGCCACGGTGACCGAATTGCTGGCGGGGATGCGCTGACGGACGGACGGAAATTCTCTCCGAACCGTCTCGACAACGCTTTCCCGGCAAACTAGTCTCCTATCCCGATGACGCCGCCTCGCGGCGTAGTCGCGCCGTTTTCCCCTGCAGACGGCAAAATAATACGATCCCACGTCAGATGACGCGGGTGTGGGGGTAATCATGGCCGAGTATGTATCGTCCTATATCTACCTCGTCGTCTATGATGATGGCACGGGTGAGTTTGGGCCGGTTCCGGGATACTACGTCACCTTCGGCTTCTACGACGTCGGGTTGTCCGTCGGCGGGGATGCGGAGACGTTCTCGGTTGGTGATGTCATCGCCTACGAGGACAGCATTGGGCTGATCGATCTCGACTATTTCGGCTTCGTCGGCGGCGGCTGGGTCGGCCGGGAGGAGTGCGGCTGCGGCGAGTATGACTACTACCTGATCACCAACGACGGCTTTGTCATGCAGGGCGAAAGGCTCGACATCGTCGAGGAGACCTTCACCGTCTGCTTCCTCGCCGGCACCGCCATCGCCTGCCCCGGCGGCGCGCGGCCGGTGGAGGACCTCGCGGTCGGCGACCTCGTCCTCACCGCTGACGGCGATGTTCGGCCGGTCCGCTTCGTCGGCCGTCAGTCCTTCGCCACCCTGTTCGCCGACCCGTGCCGGACCCGGCCCGTCCGCATCGCCGCCGGGGCGCTCGGCGACGGGCTGCCGCTTCGTGACCTCTGCGTCTCGCCGGATCACGCCCTCCTCGTCGACGGCGCGCTGGTGCAGGCGGGTGCGCTCGTCAATGGCACGACCATCGCCCCGATGACCGACCTGCCGGCGCGCTTCACCTATTTCCACGTCGAGCTCGACGACCACGCCCTGATCCTCGCCGAGGGCGTGCCGGCGGAGACCTTCGTCGACAACGTCACCCGCCGCCGCTTCGACAACTATGCCGACTACGTGGCGCTCTACGGCGAGGGCACGCCCACGATCGCCGAGATGGCGCTGCCGCGGGTCAAGTCTGCACGCCAGCTGCCGCATGCATTGCGCCGGCGGCTCGCGGCCGGGATGGACGACCGGAGCGACTCGCTCGCAGCCTGACGGCCGGGCGTCCGGAGCGGCGCCCCTCTCTGATCGCGTCAGGCGCCGGCTTGCCGGCGGCGCCCCGCAGCGTGAAGGTGCCGGCGAGGGGACCCGTCATCAGACGCGGGCGGGTTCGGGATCTGGGGGGCCTCATGGCCACGTTTGCATCGAGCTTTCTCTATTACATCGTCCCGGGCGCCGGAGCCAACTATACGGTTGCCGGAAAGCAGGTGATCGACGGTATTGCGCAGAATGGCGACCCGGATAGCCAGACCTTCGAGATATCCGAGCAGATTTTCTATCTCGATGACGCCGGACAGATCGAGGCGGAGTACATCGGTTATTTCGGAGATGGCTGGGTCGGTTCGACAAATCTCGGTATCTTTACAATAATATATCTCTTCTCGACAGATGGGTCGCTGGCTGAAAGCGACATCATTCAGGTCCAGGCCGCCGACTTCACCGTCTGTTTCCTCGCCGGCACGGCCGTCGCCTGCCCGGGCGGCGCGCGGCCGGTGGAGGACCTCGCGGTCGGCGACCTCGTCCTGACGGCGGACGGGGGCGTGCGGCCGGTGCGCTTCGTCGGCCGCCAGACCTTCGCCACCCTGTTCGCCGACCCGCGGCGCACGCGCCCGGTGCACATTGACGCCGGTGCACTCGGAGAGGGCCTGCCGCTGCGCGACCTCTGCGTCTCGCCGGACCACGCCCTCCTCGTCGACGGCGTGCTGGTGCAGGCCGGCGCCCTCGTCAACGGCACGACCGTCGCGCCGATGACCGACCTGCCGGAGCGGTTCACCTACTTCCACGTCGAGCTCGACGACCACGCCCTGATCCTCGCCGAGGGCGTTCCGGCCGAGACCTTCGTCGACAACGTCACCCGCCGCCGCTTCGACAACTATGCCGACTACGAGGCGCTCTACGGCGACCACACGCCCACGATCGCCGAGCTGGCGCTGCCGCGCATCAAGTCGGCACGCCAGCTACCGCAGGAGGTGCGCCGGCGGCTCGCGGCCGCGGTGGGCGGCCGGACTGCGGCGGCCTGAGCCCCCGGGTGGCCGGCATCGTTCCGGGCTGCTACCGCACGCGGGAAAGCTCGCGTCGTGGTGGAAAAGTCATGGGCCCGCGCTATTTTGCCGGCCGACGGTGGTGGGCATGGATAGGGGATACGCGGCGTGGCGAAAGTCGAAGCGCAAGTGGCGTCTCCCGATTCGGAACCTGACGCCTTCCTGGCGCATGCCGCACCACCGTCGCCCCGGACGTCGTCCACCGGCGCAGCCGTCAAGGCCGCCTTGCGGGAAGCCGAGGCACTGCTCGACGCGGGGCACCTCGATGAGGCGGCCCTCGGCGTCGAGCGGGCGCTTGCCGCCCATCCGGACACCGTCGGGCTCCTTGTCCTCGCCGCCCGGATCGCCGTGGCCGCCGATGACCTCGATCGCGCCGTCCGGGTTCTCGGCAGCGTCGTCGCGCTGGCACCCGATCGGCTCGCGACCCACGCCGAGCTCGCCAAGCTGCACCGGCGGGCCGGGCGCCTTGACGCCTCCGACGCGGCTCTCCGGCAGGTGCTCGCTCGTGAGCCGGACCGGGCCTCGGCGCTCCGCGGCCTCGAGGAGAACGCCGCGCTCCGTCGTCTCGCTGAGGAGCGCCGGCGTGCGCGCCGCGCGGGCCGCCCGCAGCAGCGGGCCGCCGCCGACAGCGTGACCGCAGACACCGCGACCGCAGACATGACTGTCGCGCCCGCACAGGCCGCGCCTGCACCGGTCGCGCCTGTACACATTGCACTGCCGGCCGTCGTTGCGGCCGATCTCGAGCGGCGGGCCGGACAGGCGCGCGGGGCCGGCGACGTCGAGGGCGCGCTGGCGCTGCTGAGGGAGGCGGCGGCCCTCGTGCCCGACCGTCCGCCGCTCTGGCGGGACATCGCCGGCGACCTGCGCACCCTCGGCCGTCTCGACGAGGCCGACGCGGCGCTGCGGCGCATCCTCGCGATCGACCCCGCCCGCATCTCGGTCCACGCCACGCTCGCCGAGAACGCCCGTCGTCGCGGTGACCTCCGGGCGGCCGCCGCTCGCCTCAACGATGCCGTCGTCCACCACCCCGGCGACGCCGCCCTGCGCCGGCGGCTGATCGCCGCCCTCCGGCAGGCGGGCGACGCGGACGCCCATGACGTCGCCGTCGCGCGGATGGCGGAGGACTTTCCGGACGACGTCGAGGCGCAGGTCGCCGCGGCCGCCGCCGCCCGTGCCGCGCGGCGGCCGGAGGTCGAGGCCGCCTGCCTCGCCCGGGCGCTGGCGCTCGCTCCGGCTGGCGCCGCCGCGGTGGCGCTGGCCGGCGCCCTCCTGCAGGCGGGCCGCAAGGGCGAGGCGGTCGGCTTGCTTGCCCGCGCCGTTGCCGCCGAGGCGAGCGCGACGGTGCTGCAGGACCTCGCGGCGCTCTATGAGGAGGTCGGCGACACCGACGCCGCCTGCGCGACCTACGAGCGGGCGACCGTCGCCGATCCGGGCAGCGTCGCCGCGTGGATCGCGCTCGCCGGCATCGCGGCCCGGACGGCGTCGGCCGCGCAGGCCCGAACGATCCTGAGGAAGGCGCGGGCGGTGGCCGGTGACGAGCTCGCCCTCGTCTTCGCCGAATTCGATCTCCTGCGCCACATCGGCCTCGACGCCGCCGCCGAGGTGCTGCTCGAAGCGGCGCGGGAACGCGCTCCGGCGGACGCGCGCCTGCGCGGCCGGCAGGCGACCCTCGACCTCGATCACGGCCGCTTCGACGCCGTCGCCGAGACCGTGGCGGCCATGGAGACGCAGACGCCGCGGCAACAGGTGGCGGCGGCGATGGCGGCCGGCCGTCTCGCCGAAACACGCTGGCGGCTGCCGGAGGCGCTCGACGCCTTCAACGGCGCACTGGCCCTCGACCCGGACAATGCCGCCGCCCACTCCGCCGCCGCCCGCGTCCTCGTCGGGCTGCTGCGCCCGCTCGAGGCGCGCCGCCACCTCGCCGCCGCCAAGCAGCTCTCGCGGGAGGCGCAGCTCTCGCGTGGCCGGTCGCTGAACCCGTCCCAGAGCCTCGTCGGCCAGCTGATGAGCGAGTGCTGGAGCAACCAGGCGGCGATGCAGCT
>CAMDHY010000083.1 GCA_945898215.1 Pseudoxanthobacter soli DSM 19599
GCGGCCGGCGCGCGCGCCGCGCGCCGGCCCCGGAGTGCATCATGGGTCTCTTCAGCCTGGACGGCCGCACCGCGCTCGTCACCGGCGGTAGCCGCGGCATCGGCGCGGCGATCGTCGCCCTGTTCGCCGTGCACGGCGCCAGGGTCGGCTTCTGCCACTACCGCGACGAGGAGAACGCAGCGGCGCTGTCCGCCCGGCTTTCCGAGACCGGTCACGCCGTCGTCCACACCGGCTGCGACGTCGCGATCGAGGCCGACGTCGCGGCGCTCGCCTCCTGGGCGGCCGACGCCCTCGGCCCCGTCGACATCCTCGTCAACTGCGCCGGCATCGGCGACGACGTGCCCTTCGAGAAGATCTCGCTCGCCGCCTTCGACCGGATGATCGGCGTCCACCTGCGCGGCACCTTCATGGTGAGCCAAGCCTTCTATCCGGGGATGGTGGAGCGCGGCTACGGGCGGATCATCAACCTCGCCTCGCAGCTCGCCTACAAGGGCGGCGTCAACGTCGCCCACTACTGCGCCGCCAAGGGCGGCATCGTCGGCCTGACGCGGGCGCTCTCCCAGGAGGCGGCGCCGAAGGGAGTGCTGGTCAACGCCATCGCCCCCGGCCCGATCGACACCGACATGCTGCGCGGCTTCAGCGAGGACTGGAAGGCCTGGAAGCAGACGCAGCTGCCGATCGGTCGCTTCGGCCACGTCGACGAGGTCGCGCCCACGGCGCTGCTGCTCGCTTCGAAAGCCGGCTCCAACTATGTCGGCCAGACGCTGTCGCCGAACGGCGGCGACGTCTTCCTCTAAAGCGCGGCACCGGCCGCCCGCTCCCTCGACGCCCGTCGAGGCCCCGCTCTATTGCGGCGACGGCGCCGGCGGCTCGGGTGAGGCCTGCGGATCGTCCGGAGCGGGCGGTTCGGGATAGGGCGGCTCCGGGTACGGCGGCTCCGGATAGGGTGGCTCCGGATAGGGTGGCTCGTCGCCCGCCGCCCCGCCACCGCCGAAGCAGGCCCAGTAGTCCGCCCCGGTCGTCTCGCGGACGCAGGCGGTGACCGACGAGAGCTCGTCCTCGTAGTCGTACTGCATGTAGGGCGCGATCAGGTAGCGGACGCTGTCGTCCTGCGAGTTGCCGAAGCGGTCGAGCGTGCCGGCGAGCTCGGGGCTCACCATCAGGATCGCGTCGAGCAGTTCATTGCCCTTCAGGAAGTTGTCCGGCAGCTGGTCGAACGGGCCGTCGAGGTAGCTGTTGACGCCGGTCGAGCCGGCGTTGACGCCGACGAGGATCTGCCGCGGCGCCATCCGGTCGGCATAGAAGGCAAAGCCCGTGCGGCGGCCGAGCGTCAGCCGGTCGGAGACGGGCGAGGCGATGAACTCATCCGGCGGCCGCACCGTTTCGTCGAGGACGAACAGGAACTGCCGCTCCTCCGGCCGGAAGACCAGGAAGAAGCGGATGCCGGATTCGTCGAAGACCGGCCCGAGATAGCGCTCCCCGGGCAGCAGCACCCCCGCCGGCGGTACCACGTCCGTGAGGTCGTTCAGGCGGAACAGCACGCTGCGCCCCTCGAACGTCACCCGGTAGGCGAGCGGGCCGACCTTCGCGACCGTCAAGCCGTCGGCGGCGCCCCACACCTTCGTGTAGTCGGTCTCGTCGTGCTGCCAGGCGGTGAAGTCCTTGAAGTAGGTCATGTGGATCTTGCCGAGGTCGCGCGTCTCGGCGTCGAGCCTGAGGTTCCCCGCCCAGCGGATGCCGCCGTCGGTGAAGCCGAAATAGAAGTAGTTCTCCGTCGGATAGACCATCACCTCGTCCGGCAGGCTCGCCAGCACGTAGCGCAGCACAGCCTTCATGTCGGTGACGTCGAGGCGGGATGGGGCCGTGACGTCCTCGACATAGCGCTGGTTGGTTTCCAGCCGCGGCACGTCCGCCGCCGCCGCCGGTGGGACGGCGCCGAGGAAGGCTCCCGCGAGGGCGAGCGCACCCGCGAGAGGCACCGCCAGAGACGCGGCGATGAATTCCGCCGCACGTCGCGCCACCACCGCCAGGCCCGTCGCGCGGGCGGTGACGCAGCGCGCGGCGGAAAGGTTTGCAGCTGTCATCCGCGCGACCCTTATCCCCGTTCCGACCGGTTCTTGTTGTGACGGTCGCCGCCGCCGCCGTTCTGCTTCGGTGGCTTCTGCTGCTTTTGCTGATGCTGCTGTTGCTGCTTTTGTTGTTTCTGCTGGTGCTGCTGGGGCTGCTTCTTCTGCGGTTGCTGCTTCTGCTGGTGCTGCTGGTGCTGCTTCTTGGGTCTGTCGGGCTTCGCCTGCTGCTGCGAGCGGGAGCGGCTGTGACCCTTGTTGGCATCTTCGCGCTGCTGCGAGCGCGAGCGACTGTGGGCGGGCTTGGCATCGTTCCGCTTGTCCGACTGCGCCTTGCTGTGCTTCGCCGGCTCCTTCTGCTGGGAGCGCGTGCGGCTATGCGCGGGCTTCGCGTCGTCGCGCCGGTCGGACTGCGCCTTGCTGTGCTTCGGCTTCTCCTGCTGCTGCGAACGGGTGCGGCTGTGGGCGGGCTTGGCGTCGTCCCGCTTGTCTGACTGCGCCTTGTTGTGCTTCGCCGGCTCCTTCTTCTCCTGCGACCGAGCGCGGTTGTGGCCCTTGGCGTCGTCGCGCTTGTCCGACTGCGCCCGGCTGTGGCGGGGCCCGTCGTTCTTGCGCTGCGACTCCGCCCGGTCGTGCACCGCCGGCTGCTTGGTTGAGCGCCCACGATCGTGCTGCTGCTTCTGCGAGCGGTCCTTGGCGTGGTGCTGGTTCAGCGAGCGCTGGCGATCATGATCATTGTTCTGCGAACGCTGGCGATCGTGATCCCGCGACCGCTTGGTGTCGTGGCCACGGTGCAGCGTCTCCTGCCGGCTGTGCCACGAGCGGTCCTTGCCGTGCCACGAGCGATCCTTCGCGTGCCAGGAGCGATCCTTGCCGTGCCACGAGCGGTCGCGGCTGTGCCAGGACTGCCGGCGGTCGTGCCAGGAGCTCTGCTTGAAGTGCCACGAGCGGTCCTTGCCGTGCCAGGAGCGCGCCCGCGTGTGCCAGCTCAGGCTCCGGCTGTGCCAGGAACGGTTGTTGAAGTGCCACGAACCGTTCTTCCAGTGCCACGAGCGGTCGCGCCAGTGCCACGAGCGATTGCGCGAGTGCCAGGAGCGGTCGCGCGAGTGCCACGAGCCGTTCTTCCAGTGCCAGGACTGGTCGCGCTGGTGCCAGGAGCGGTTGCGGTAGTGCCAGGACTGGTCGCGCGAGTGCCACGACCAGCTGCGCTCGTGCCACGACCGGTTGACGTTGTGCATCGGCGAGGCGTTGCGCTGGTGCGTCATGGCGCGCTGGTGTACCGGCGGTGGCGGCAGCGGCGCTGCCAGCACCGGCGGCGGCACGATGATCTCCGGCGCCTCCGTCACCACCGTGCAGCGCTGCAGGATGTCGATGTCGCCGGCAAACGTCGCCTGGTTGCGGTCGGACCCGACCGGCCCGCCGCTGGTGTCGAGACCGACGTCGGAATCGATCATGTAGGACGCTTGCGGCCCGTCGGCCGGCGTCACCGGCCCCGCCGGCGCCGGCACGGCATAGGCGGCCTCGGGTCCCACCTCCTGCAGCAGCCCCTCCGGCGTGCCCTGCAGCCCGTCGACGAAGCCGGTATCCTCGAAGTTGCCCGTCGAGGGCTCCAAGCAGGCGCCGCGTGGCGAGCAGAGATTGTCGCCGGTCGCCCAGACGAAGCCGTTCGGACGCGACGGATCCTCGACGCCGGCGTCGGTGTAGCCATAGCCGAAGTCGCAACCGCCGCCGGCGCTGGCGCGCAGCCGCGGGGACCCATGCTCCTGGCGCTCGTAGAAGCCGACGTCGTAGCGCCCGGCCGGCCGCCAGACGCCGTCGTCGTCGAGCTCATAGCGCAGCACGCGCGATTCGTGCGGGCTGGCGAACGCATCCTCGGCGCCGAGGCCGAGATTGCGCACTCCGCCGCGCTCGGCGAGCAGCATGACGCGACGGTCGCCGCAGGCGGAAAACTCGATGTCCGACACCGGCCGGCTGTTCTCCGCCATCGCCCCGGCGGCGGGGTCGTCGCCGAAGAAGGCCGGCACGAAGAACTCGCGCCGCACGCTCGTCGGGTCGAAACCGCCACTGGCGTCGAGCCGCACCGACCAGACGCTGTTGTACTGCTCGTCGTCGACGCTCTCCCAGTCGGGGTTGCCGAAGCCGTCGCTGCCCCACACGGCGTAGAACAGCCGGCTCTCGCCGCCGTTCACCGCCGGCCGCACCGCCAGACCCCAGACGCGGCGCCGGAAGTCGGCGAAGTTCCAGCATGCCGGCGTCCGCTCGAACGGCCCGGCGGCGCAATCGCCGACGCGCGCCGCGGTGGATCGGTCGAAGGCGACCGCCGGCAGCGTCAGCGCCTCGCCGGTCTCGGCGTCGAGGAAGCCCCGACGCCCGTCGACGCCGTGGTCGAAGCGTCCGAGTTCGCTGCCGTCCTCCGCCGACAGCCGGTGGATCATGCCGGTCTCGAGGTCAGAGACGTAGAGCTGCCGCGTCTGCGGGTCGTAGGCGACGTTGCCGAGCGCGGCACCGGTGTTGCGGCGGCCGTCGAGCGTGATCTCGGCGAAGTACTCCGGCACATAGCCGGTGTCGGCCGGCAGACGGTAGACCGTGCCCGGGCCGGACTCCGGCCCCCACATCCCCGCCATCCAGTCGCGGGTGCCGGGCTCGAGGTGCAGGCCGTAGGCGGAGGTGGCCGTCACGAAGATGTTCGGCTCGGCCGCGTCGTCGATGGCGATGCCGAAGATCTGGCCGACGTCGGCCGCCGTCGCCGGCGCCCGCTGCGGCACCGACAGCACGTGCTGGCCGACCGGCGGCTCGCCGATCGCGCGGAGGTCGAAGATGCTGCCGACGACGCCGTCGAGATCGATCGCCGGGACGCCGCCGCCCGGCCCCTCGCGGGTCACCGTGCCGGAGAAGCGGGTGTGGTAGGCCTCGCCCGCCTCCAGCGGCGGCCCGCCCGGTTCCGGCGCCGGCGGCCCCTCGGCGGTCGCCTCCGCGGGTGCCGCGCCATAGTCCGGCGGCGGCGTCGCGGCGGCGTCATCGTCGTCCGGCGGCGGCGGCGGTTCGTCGAAGCCGGCGCCCGGATCCATGCCGTCCGGCGGAGGCGGCGGCGGGATGTAGTCCGGCGGCGGAGGCGGCTCGTCCGCCGGCGGCGCATCGGCGGCAGCGGGCGCGCCCGTCGTCCCCTGTGCCATCGCGGCGGGCAACGACCAGACCGACAGGCCGGCCGTCGCGAGCAGCGCCAGCAGCAGCGCGAGCCGCCGCGGCGAGGTCGCGCGGGCCGCCGTCGCCACGGCCGGCGATCGCCCTGTAGTCGTCTCCGCCCTCGACCGCACGGCGGTCGCGATGTGGCTCGGCATCGGCGGTCCTCCCGAGACGGCCGACGGTCCGCGAAGTGGTGACGCGGACCGTATCGGTCCGTTCTTCTGTGTCGCCCCCCGGGCCAGTCTCGGCAGCCTGAGCACGCCGCACCGGGGCGCATCATAGCCCTCGTTTGTGCGCGCGGGACGCACCGACGCATTGAGGCGTCTCAATTCCGGGTGAAGCCGGCGTGAACGCCGCAGGCGGGCGCACCGGCGACCTCCAGCCGCCGCCGCCCCGGGCCCGGACCGCGATCGCGCAAAGACCGCGCAGCGGGGCCGGCAAAAGCGCCGATTTTTGGCGCCCGCCCTTGGACCGGGAGGCCCTTGCACCCTATATTGGAGCCATGTTCCTGCTCGATATCCTCACCAAGAAGCTCGCCATCCCGTCCGCGGGAGAGGCCCTCGCCGGCCGTCCGGATCCGCTTCCGACCGCCGAGCGCCATTTCGTCACCGGACGACCCCTGAAGGGGCCGTTCCCCGAAGGCCTGAAGACGGTCGTGCTCGGCCTCGGCTGCTTCTGGGGCGCCGAGCGCATCCTCTGGCAGACGCCCGGCGTCTTCGTCACCGCCGTGGGTTACGCCGGCGGCACGACACCGAACCCGACCTACCAGGAGACGTGCACCGGCATGACGGGCCACACCGAAGCCGTGCTGGTCGTTTACGACCCGGCGGTGATCTCGCTCGAAGCCCTGCTCAAGGTGTTCTTCGAGGCGCACAACCCCACCCAGGGCATGCGCCAGGGCAACGACGTCGGCACCCAGTACCGCTCGGCGATCTATCTCGACGATGCCGACGAGCTCGCCCTCGCCCGCCGCGTCAAGGCCGACTACCAGGCCGCGCTGCTGAAGGCCGGCCACGGCACCGTCACCACCGAGATCGCCGCGGCCGGCCCGTTCTACTACGCCGAGGACTACCACCAGCAGTACCTCGCGAAGAACCCGAACGGCTACTGCGGCATCGGCGGCACCGGTGTCTCCTGCCCGATCGGCCTCGCCACCGCGGCCCAGGCCGCTCTCTGACGCGACCTTGGAGCGGAGGGCCGCCTTGCCGATCGCCGTGTCGTTGGAGCGGACTGTCGCCGCGGCGCTGCGCGAGCAGCTCCGCGACGACATCGTCTCGGCGCGCGAGACGCTGCTCGAGGACGGCACCCGCCTCGACAAGCGCATCCACAAGGCCCGCCGCCGCCTGAAGCGCGCCCGCACGATCCTCCGGGCCCTGCGCCCGCTCGCCGGCGAGGCGGCACGCCGCCTCGGCCGGGAGCTCGGCGACATCGCCCGCTCGCTCTCCGCCGCCCGCGACGCCGACGTCATGGCCGCCACCGCCGAGCGCCTCGCCGGCGAGACGGACGGGCCGGAGGGTGAGGCGCTCCGCCATCTCGCCGGCACGCTCGCCACCCGCGCCAAGGCCGTGCACGCCGAGTTGCCGCCCATCGAGGCCGCCGCCGCGGCATTGGCGCAGGCGGCGGAGGCCGCCATCGACCTCGTCTGGGGCAAGCGGGCGGGGCGGGCCGACGTGCTTCTCGCCGGCATCGAGACGACCTAACGCGACGGCCGGGCGGCGCTCGCTGCCGCCGCCGAGCCGGGCGCCGACGACGAGGCCCTGCACGACTGGCGCAAGGCGGTGAAGCATCGCTGGCATCTGTCGAAGCTCGCCGAGCAGCGCACCGCCGCTGCCCTCCCCTCGGTCGTCACCGCCCTCGACGAGCTCGGCGAGTTGCTCGGCGAGGAACACGACCTCGCCGTTCTCGCCGCCACCGTCACCGCCGATCCGGCGCTCGCCGGCGGCGAGGCCGAGGCCGGCCGCGTCGTCGCGGTCGTCGCCGCCCGCCGCGCCGCGATCCAGGCCGATGCCTTCGCCCGCGGCCGCGTCCTCTACGAGGAGAAGCCGCGCAAGTTCCGCGAACGCCTCGCCGAGCCGGCGGCGCTCGCAGAGGCGGAGACCATCGCCACCGCGGCCTGATGCCGCCCGCGTTTCAGGCGGGATAGGGCCGGGCGCCGAACAGGGCGCTGCCGACGCGCACGTGCGTCGCGCCGAACTCCACGGCCGTCTCGAAGTCCGACGACATTCCCATCGACAGAAGCGGCAGCCCGGCCTCGCCGGCGAGCTTCTGCAGCAGCGCGAAATGCGGCCCCGGCGGCTCGTCCGCCGGCGGAATGCACATCAGTCCCACGACCGGCAGGGCGAAGCCGTCGCGGCAACGGGCGACGAAGGCCACCGCCTCGCGCGGCGGCACACCCGCCTTCTGCGGCTCCTCGCCAGTGTTGACCTGCACGAGAAGCCGCGGCCGCCGGCCGGATTTGGCGATCTCCTCGGCCAATGCCGCGGCGATCTTCTCCCGGTCGACCGTGTGGATGACGTCGAACAGCGCCACCGCCTCGCGCGCCTTGTTGGACTGCAGCGGCCCGATCAGGTGCAGCTCGAGGTCGGGGTGCGCCTCCCGCAGCGCCGGGAACTTTGCTTTCGCCTCCTGCACGCGGTTCTCGCCGAAGACGCGCTGGCCGCACCCGATCAGCGCCTCGACATCCTCCGTCGGGAAGGTCTTCGACACCGCCACCAGCGTCACCGCGCCGGCCGGCCGGTGGGCGATGCGCTCGGCCCGGGCGATGCGGGCACCGATCGCCGCGAGCCGGGCGGACGGGGTGTCGTCGCGATCGTCGGCTTCGGTCATTGGCGGGGCTCCGGCATGTCGGCGGGGGTGCGTGCGTCGGGGTAGCGCAGCCGCGGCCCGCCGGCAACCGCCGGGGCCGGACAGTTGACCGTGGCGGTGAATTCTGTTGTCAGTCCGCGGGAATCCTCAGACTTTTCCAGCACCCGGTCCGGACCAGACATGACGACGACGGAGCGCTACAACGCCCCCGAAGCCGAGGGCCGGTGGCAGGCCGCATGGGCCGCCGCCGAGGTCTTCCGCACGAGCAACGACGACCCGCGCCCGCCCTATTACGTGCTCGAGATGTTCCCCTATCCGTCGGGGCGCATCCACATGGGCCACGTGCGCAACTACGCGATGGGCGACGTCGTCGCCCGCTACAAGCGCGCCCGCGGCTTCAACGTGCTGCACCCGATGGGCTGGGACGCCTTCGGCATGCCGGCCGAGAACGCGGCGATGCAGAACAAGGTCCACCCGAAGGCGTGGACCTACGAGAACATCGCGACGATGCGCGCCCAGCTGAAGTCGATGGGCCTGTCGCTCGACTGGTCGCGCGAGTTCGCCACCTGCGACGTCGCCTACTACCACCGCCAGCAGGAGCTGTTCCTCGACTTCCTGGCGGCCGGCCTCGCCTATCGCCGCACCTCCAAGGTCAACTGGGACCCGGTCGACATGACCGTGCTCGCCAACGAGCAGGTGATCGACGGCCGTGGCTGGCGCTCGGGCGCGCTCGTCGAGCAGCGCGAGCTGACGCAGTGGTTCCTGCGCATCACCGACTATGCCGAGGACTTGCTGACGGCGCTCGACGGGCTCGACCGCTGGCCGGAGAAGGTCCGGCTGATGCAGAAGAACTGGATCGGCCGGTCCGAGGGCCTGCGCGTCCGCTTCGCCCTGACGCCGCCGACCAACGTCGGCACCGCGGTCGAAGTCTTCACCACCCGCCCCGACACGCTGTTCGGCGCGAGCTTCCTCGCGCTGTCGCCGGACCACCCGGTCGCCAAGGCGGCGGCGGAGACCGACGGCGGCCTCGCCGAGTTCGTCGCCGAGTGCCGCCGCATGGGCACCAGCGTCGCGGTCCTCGAGACCGCCGAGAAGAAGGGCTACGACACCGGCCTCACCGTCGAGCACCCGCTGATCCCGGGCCGGCGGCTGCCGGTCTACGTCGCGAACTTCGTGCTGATGGAATACGGAACCGGCGCCATCTTCGGCTGCCCGGCCCACGACCAGCGCGACCTCGAGTTCGCCCGCAAGTACGGCCTGCCGGTGATCCCGGTGGTGCTGCCGCCGGACGCCGACGCCGCCACCTTCGCCATCGGCGAGGAGCCCTATGTCGGCGACGGCCGCCTCTACAATTCCGACTTCCTCGACGGCCTGACTGTTCCCGAGGCGAAGGACGCCGTCGCGCGGCGGCTGGAGGGCGAGACGCTCGACGGCGCACCCCAGGGCGCCCGCCAGGTGAACTACCGCCTGCGCGACTGGGGCATCTCGCGCCAGCGCTACTGGGGCTGTCCGATCCCGGTCATCCACTGCGCCGACTGCGGCGTCGTGCCGGTGCCGAAGGCCGACCTGCCGGTGCAGCTGCCCGACGACATCGACTTCGACAAGCCGGGCAACCCGCTCGACCGCCACCCGACCTGGCGGAACGTCGCCTGCCCGCAGTGCGGCGGCCCGGCGCGGCGCGAGACCGACACCATGGACACCTTCGTGGATTCGTCCTGGTACTTCGCCCGCTTCACGGCGCCCAACGCGGCGACGCCGACCGAGCCCGCCGTCGCCGACCGCTGGCTGCCCGTCGACCAGTACATCGGCGGCATCGAGCACGCGATCCTGCACCTGCTCTATTCGCGCTTCTTCGTGCGGGCGATGAAGGCGACCGGCCACATCGGCCTCGACGAGCCGTTCGCCGGCCTGTTCACGCAAGGAATGGTCGTCCACGAGACCTACAGACGCGCGGACGGCACGTTCGCCAGCCCGGCCGAGGTCGACATCACCGAGGTGGACGGCGTCCGCCGCGCCGTCGACCGCGCCACCGGCGAGGCCGTGGCGATCGGCTCGATCGAGAAGATGTCGAAGTCGAAGCGCAACACCGTCGACCCGTCCGACATCATCGCCGGCTACGGCGCCGACACCGCGCGCTGGTTCATGCTGTCGGACTCGCCGCCCGAGCGCGACGTCATCTGGACCGAAGACGGCGTCGCCGGCGCCCAGCGCTTCGTGCAGCGGGTCTGGCGCCTCGTCGCCGAAACCGCCGTGAGGCTGCCGCCGATCGGCACCCCCGCCGCGGCTGGGGCCGAAGGCACCGCCTTCGAGGTGCGCAAGGCCGCCCACAAGGCGCTCGCCGCAATCGAGGACGACATCGAGCAGCTCGCCTTCAACCGCGCCGTCGCGCGGCTGCACGAGCTCGTCAACGTCCTCGCCCGCGCCGCCCAGGAGCCGTTCGACGCCGCCTCGCCGCTCGCCGCCGGCCTGCGCGAGGCGCTCGAGATGCTCGTCCAGGCGCTCGCCCCGATGATGCCGCACCTCGCCGAGGAATGCTGGTCGGCGCTCGGCCATGCTAGGCTGGTGGCGACTCAAGGGTGGCCAGCGGTCGACCGCTCGCTCCTCCTCGAGGATGTGGTGGTGCTGCCGGTGCAGGTGAACGGCAAGCGGCGCGGCGAGGTCACGGTCCGGCGCGATGCGGCAACCGCCGACGTCGAGGCGGCCGCCCTGGCCCTCGACGAGGTCCGCCGCCACCTCGAGGGCCGGGCCCCGAAAAAGGTGATCGTCGTGCCCCAGAGGATCGTCAATGTGGTGGGTTGAGGGGCGGTCGCCTTCAGCGGGTGGACCCGCTGCTGCCCGAGGTCTCCTCGCGGCGGCGCGCCGGCGCGTCAGCGCGCTCGTGGCCCTGCTGCGGCACCCTCAGGACACCGCACCCGCGGCGCCCCAGCAGACTCGCGTCGCCCAATCAGCCACCCGCACCGCCGCCCTCCTCGCCCCGCTCCTCGTCGTGGCCCTCGCCCTCGGCGGCTGCGTCGTCCGCCCGCTCTATGCCGACGCGCCGGGCTCCGGCACGCCCGTCGCCACCGAGCTCGCCAAGATCGCCATCCAGCCCGCCCGCAACCGCGTCGAGCAGGTGCTGCGCAACGAGCTGATCTTCGCCTTCACCGGCGGCGAGGAGGCACCGGACGCCCAGTACTCGCTGCGCATCTTCCTCACCCGCACCGAGGCCTCCGTCGCCGTCGAGCGGCTGTCCGAGGTGCCGGCCTCCTACATCGTCTCGCTGTCGGCCTCCTTCGTGCTCTCGGACGCCACCACCGGCCGCACGCTGCTCACCGGCAACTCCGCCGCCGACGCCTCCTACGACTTCTCCAGCCAGCGCTTCGCCAACGTGCGTGCGCTGGAGGACGCCGAGGCGCGCGCCGCCAAGACGATCGCGAGCGACCTGCGCATCCGCCTCGCGGCCTTTTTCGCGACCCAACGCTGAGCCGGGCGCGCCGATGGTCGCGCTGAAGGCCCGCGACTTCGACCGCCTCGTCGCCGATCCCGCCCGCGCACCCGCCGTCGTGCTGGTCTTCGGCCCCGAGCAGGGCCTCGTCGCCGAGCGCGCTAAGGCCCTCGTCGACGCCGCCAACCGCGGTTCGTCCGATCCGTTCTCCCTCGTCCGCCTCGAAGGCGCGGAGGTCGCCGCCGATCCCGGCCGGCTCTCCGACGAGGCGCGCACCATCGCGCTGTTCGGCGGCCGCCGCATCATCTGGGTCCGCGACGCCGGCACCCGCGCCATCGAGCCGGCGCTGGCGCCGCTGCTCGACGCGCCACCCCAGGATGCGCTCGTCGTAGTGGAGGCCGGCGACCTCAAGAAGGGCACGGGTCTGCGCAAGCGCATCGAGGACCACGCCAGCGCCGCGGCACTCGCCTGCTACGCCGACGAGGCGGCCGACATCGAGCGGATCATCGAGGAAATCGCCCGGCGCGACGGCCTCGAGGTGGAGGCGGACGCCCGCGCCGCCCTGAAGGACCTGCTCGGCGCCGACCGCCGGCAAACCCGCGCCGAAATCGAGAAGCTCGCCCTCTATGCCCACGGAACCGGGCGGGTAAGCCTCGCCGACGTCGAGGCGGTGATCGGCGACACGGCCGCCGAGACGCTCGATTCGACGATCGACGCGGCGCTGACCGGCGCGGTCGCCGATCTCGACCGCACGCTGTCGCGGCTGCTGCGCGCCGGCACGTCGGCACCCGCCATCCTGTCGGCGACGCTTCGGCAGGTGCATGCCCTGTCGCGCGGCCGGCTTCTCGTCGAGGAGGGCACGCCCCCCGCCGCCGCCGTCGAGCGGATGATCCCGCCGGTGTTCTTCCGCCGCAAGCAGGTCGTCGCCGATGCTCTCGGCCTGTGGTCGCTGGCCGACCTCGACACCGCGGCGGCGCGCATCGAGGAGGCGATCGTCGCCACCCGCCGCACGGCGGCGCTGTCCGATGCCATCACCGGCACCTTGCTGATGACGCTGGCGAGTGCCGCCCGCGCCCGGCGCGCCCGTCGCCGGGCGGCCGGGCGCTGAGGCGGCCCGGCCGACCGGTTTTCCCGGAGCCGTAGGCTCAGCTGGCGCGCTGGCCGAACAGCACCTTCTGGGCGTCCTTGTCCGTGGCGAGGTCGCTCTTGCGGGCGTCCTTGCCGACCTCGAGGCCACGCTGCACCGCCGGCCGCGCCACCATCGTGTCGATCCAGCGCTTCACGTTCGGGAACTCGGCGATGTCCATGCCCTGGCGCTCATGGCCGCGCGACCAGCCGATGATCGCCATGTCGGCGATCGAGTACGCGTCCGCCACGAACTCGCGGCCCTCCAGGCGGCGGTTCAGCACGCCGTAGAGGCGATGCGTCTCGTCGCGGTAGCGCTTGATGGCGTAGGGGATCTTCTCGGGCGCATAGACGGCGAAGTGGTGGTTCTGGCCGAGCATCGGCCCGAAGCCGCCCATCTGCCACATCAGCCACTCCTCGACCACGACCCGCTGGCGCTCGTCGGTCGGATAGAAGCGGCCGAACTTGCGGCCGAGATACTGCAGGATGGCGCCGGATTCGAAGATCGAGATCGGCGCCCCGCCCGGCCCTTCCGGATCGACGATCGCCGGCATCCGGTTGTTCGGGGCGATCTTCAGGAACTCCGGCTTGAACTGGTCGCCCTTGCCGATGTCGACGAGCTTGAGGTCGTAGGGGACGCCCAGCTCCTCGAGCATGATGCTGATCTTGAAGCCGTTCGGGGTCGGCCAGTAATGCAGCTCGATCGGCTGCGACTGCGTGACGCTCATGGCGGTGGGGTCTCCAGCGGAAGGGCTACCCACATGTAGGACGTGCCGGGGCCGCGGCCAAGCGCGCCGGGGACGGTTGACGCCGTCCCGGCGCTCGCCGGGGTCGCTGCGGCCCGCCGATTCGGTCACGCGGCAGCGGAAACCACCCCGGGGGTGTGTGCGTTGACCAGAGGACATCGACGCCGTCGGCGCTCCGTGCCGCGGCAGATGAGAAGGAGATCGTGATGCCGGCCATGCCTCGCCTGTCGGGCTCTGCCGCCGCGCTGATCGCCGCGCTGGCGTCCTATCGCCCGATGCCGAGCCCGTCGCGCCATCCTGCCGACGCGGAGTTCGCGCGCGCCCAGGCCGAGCGTCGCGCCGCGCGGAAGGCACTCGCGCGCCCGAACGGCCGGCAACGGCGGCGCTGACCGGCACGCCGCCGCGGCGCCCCGGCGCTTCTAGTCCTCTATCCCGAGTTTCGCCTTCACCAGGGCATTGACGGCCTGCGGGTTGGCCTTGCCGCCCGTCGCCTTCATCACCTGGCCGACGAACCACCCCACCATGCTCGGCTTCGCCCGGGCCTGCTCGACCTTGTCGGGATTGGCGGCGATGACGCCGTCCACCGCCGCCTCGATTGCGCCGGTGTCCGTCACCTGACGGAGGCCGCGCGCCTCGACGAGCTCGTGCGGGTCGCCCGGCTCCGTCCACATCACATCGAACAGATCCTTGGCGATCTTGCCGGAGATCGTGCCATCGGCGACGAGATCGACGAGCCCGCCGAGGCGATCGGCCGAGATCGGGCTCTCCTCGATCGACAGGCCTTCCTTGTTCAGCCGCCCGAACAGCTCGTTGACGATGAAGTTCAAAGCCTGTTTGGCGTCGCGGCCACGCGCCACCGTCTCGAAGAAGTCGGCAGAGGCACGCTCCGCCACCAGGACGCCCGCGTCATAGAACGAGATCCCGTAGTCCGCGACGAAGCGGGCCCGCTTCTCGTCCGGCAGTTCCGGCAGCCCCGCCCGGATCGCCTCGATGTCGGCCGGGTCGAGTTCGAGCGGCAGCAGGTCGGGGTCGGGGAAGTAGCGGTACTCGTGCGCCTCCTCCTTCGACCGCATCGAGCGCGTCTCGCCGGCGCGGGCGTCGAACAGGCGCGTCTCCTGGCTGATCATCCCGCCGTCCTCGAGGATGCCGATCTGCCGGCGCGCCTCGTACTCGATCGCCTGGCCGGCGAAGCGGATGGAGTTGACGTTCTTGATCTCGCAGCGCGTGCCGAGCGGATCGCCCGGCCGGCGCACCGAGACGTTGACGTCGGCGCGCAGGTTGCCCTTCTCCATGTCGGCGTCCGACGTGCCGAGATAGCGCAGGATCGCCCGCAGCTTGGTGAGGTAGGCGCGCGCCTCCTCCGACGAGCGCAGATCGGGCTTCGAGACGATCTCCATCAGCGCGACGCCCGAGCGGTTGAGGTCGACGTGGCTCATCGTCGGATGCTGGTCGTGCAGCGACTTGCCGGCGTCCTGCTCGAGATGGATGCGCTCCACGCCGACCCGGACCTGCTCGCCCTTCGGCAGGTCGACGAGGATCTCGCCCTCGCCGACGATCGGGTGCTTGTACTGCGAGATCTGATAGCCCTGCGGCAGGTCGGGGTAGAAGTAGTTCTTGCGATCGAACACCGAGCGCAGGTTGATCGCCGCCTTCAGCCCGAGCCCGGTGCGCACCGCCTGGCGGACGCAGACCGCGTTGATCACCGGCAGCATGCCCGGCATCGCCGCGTCGACGAGCGAGACGTGGGCGTTGGGCGCGCCGCCGAAGGCGGTCGAGGCGCCGGAGAACAGCTTCGAGTCCGACGTCACCTGGGCATGCACCTCCATGCCGATGACGACTTCCCAGTCGCCCGTCGCACCCGGGATCAGGTTCTCCGCTCGCGTCTCACGCACCGCACCGCTCCGTTGGCTGCCCGGCGGTCATGCCCGCCGCCACTGTGCCGATTGACGATCTTTCACCGCCCCGGTCAAGCCGCCCCGATCCCGATCGACAGGCCGGTGGCCCCCTCTGCCGACCCACTCTGAAGCGCCGCCCGGACGGACGCCACGACCGCCCCGCCGGTGCCGCTTTCCGAAAAACACGAAGACCGTCGCGGCGTCGCCGTGACGGCCCATGGCGAACGGCGAGGCCGCTCGCTTCAAAATGAAAGAGCCCGGCGGGAGGACCCGCCGGGCTCGATCGAGGATCAGACTTGCGTCAGATCAGAAGGAGCGCTGAACCCGGAACGTGCCGACCAGCATGTCCTTGTCCTGCTTGCCGCGGCCATCCGGCTGCATCGTCTTGTACTGCAGCTCGAAGCCCGTCTCGAGGCCGGCCACCGGGGTGAAGACGATGTTGCCCTGGACGTCCCAGTTCGAGAAGTCGAAGCGCTTGCCCGGGACGTCGACGTCCAAGTACGACACGCCGAAGCCGGAGGACACGTTCGGCGCCCAGAAGTGCTGGAAGCCGGCCGCGATCGACCAGGCGCTGGTCAGATCGAGGTTGCCGCTGCCCGGGAAGATCCGGGCGTCAGCCTGGCCGTTGCCGCCCGGGCCCCAGGCGTTCGGAGCGACGTAGGACACGGCGCCGCTGGAGTAGCCGGCCTGCAGACCGAAGGTGTCGCCCTCGGCAAGCATCGGAAGGTTGACGACGACGCCAGCCGCGATCGCCCAGCCGAGCTCGCCGCTGTCGGTGCCGGCGCGGTTCGAGCGAACCTCGTGCAGCGCACCCATCAACTGAGCCGAACCCCAGCCCTGATCGACGCGGAGGTTACCGACCAGGTCGGGCCACCGAACGCCACCGTAGTTCGTCTTGATGAAGCCGGACGCGGGACGATCCCAGATGAAGCCCTGGCGGTAGGTGTTGTCTTCGATCGAGACCGAAGCCGAGAAGCCGTTGCCGAAGGCGAAGGTGTAGGCCGCCATCAGCGTGTTCTGGTCGGAGTGAGCCGGCTCGAACGGAGTGAAGAAGCCCGGGGTCTGGTAGAAGTCGAAGAACGAGTAGGCCTTACCGAAGGTGAGGCCACCGAACTGGATGAACGCCTGGTCGAGGTTGACCGTCGAAGCGCCACCGGAGCTCGTCTGGGTCTGGATCTCGAGCTGGGCGAACGTGCGCAGCAGGCCGTACTCGGTGTTGGTGCGCGAGTCCGAATAGAAATACGCACGAGCGCGGAAGTTGTACGCGTTCTGATTGCGCTTCTGGTAGTTCACGCCACCGAAGTTGCCCTGGCCGGTGATCGCGAAGCGATAATCGGCGCGGACACGGCCGCGGATCTGGAAGCAGGTCTCGGTGCCGGGGACGTAGAGGAAGCCCGTGCCGAACGCGTCGCAGACGCGAACGTAATCGACCGGCTCCGGAGCGACCGCGAGGTCGGCAGCCTGCACACCGGTCACGGCCAGCGCACCGGCCACGCCCAGGACGACGCCTTTCATGTTCATCTTTAGATCTCCATCATCTCGTCTTGGCAGCTTCGGCTTTCGGTTCCGGAGACCGGAGGGCGATTGCGTGGGCTGTGACCGTTGCGCGAAGCGGTTGGTCTGTTTGTGTCCGTGGCGGCGAACCGTTGAAGGACACGCGTTGACCGGTCCGCTCCGGTCGGTCCGAACATACTGACCGCCGCTTCCGCTTCAATCGCAAAGACGGGATTGTGGCCGTCGCGGGGGGTGTTCTGGGGGCAGTGTTGCGGCAACGCCACAGAAGCGCCCCCGCCAGGCCTCCGAAAGCCCGCGAGGGCCCGGATTTCTTCACGTTTCCTTAACTCTCGGCGCCCTCTCGAGCCGCTACGTGGGCCACTTCGGGCGGCGGCTCGCACCCGTTCGCCGCCTTCGGGCCGTGATTTTCCCGCGCCGTCGGCACGATCCGGCCCGATTCGGGGCAGTGCAGGACGGCGCGCCGCTGCCGCCCGACGTTGCGCCGCCGGAACCCGCCCGGGCGTGCCGCGTGCGGCGCCACCGTCCGGCGCTGACGCGACGCATCCTCGGCCCTTCAGCGACGTGCGGCGGCCGGAGACCGTCGTCGCTCGTGCGCGGCCCTCAGGCGTCGGCGAGCGCGGCCTCCACCGCGGCGTTCGCCGCTTCGGCGCGGGCGCCATCGGGTCCGCCCGCCTGCGCGAGGTCCGGCCGGCCGCCGCCGCCCTTGCCACCGAGTGCCTCGGAGGCGCGGCGGACGAGCGCGACGGCGTCGAATCGGCCGAGGAGATCGTCGGTAACGCCCACCACCACGGCGGCCTTGCCGTCCTCGGCGACGCCGACAACCGAGACGACGCCGGAGCCGACCGCCCGCTTGGCGTCGTCGGCAACCGCCTTCAGGTCCTTCGGGGCGATGCCGGTGACGACCCGGCCGAGAAAACGCGTGCCGGCAACGTCCTTGGCCGCCGGCGCTGCCGCCTCGCCGCCGCCGAGCGCGAGCTTGCGCCGCGCCTCGACGAGGTCGCGCTCGAGCCGGCGCCGCTCCTCGACGAGGGTCTCGGCGCGCGCCACGAGCTCGTCCGGCGTCGCCTTGAGAAGGTGTGCGAGGTCACGGACGCGGCGATCCTGCTCGGCGAGATAGAGGCGCGCCGCCGCACCCGACAGCGCCTCGACGCGGCGCACGCCGGCGGCGACGCCGGCCTCCGCGACCACCGTGACGAGGCCGATGTCGCCGGTGCGTTCGACGTGCGTGCCGCCACAGAGCTCGGTGGAGTAGGGCGCGCCGCTGTCGTCGTGCGCCATCGAGACGACGCGCACCTCGTCGCCGTACTTCTCGCCGAACAGCGCCATGGCGCCGGAGGCGATCGCCTCGTCCACCGCCATCAGCCGCGTCGTCACCGGCGCGTTCTGTAGAACGGTGGCGTTGGTCAGTTCCTCGACGCGCACGAGTTCGGTCGCATCGACGGGCACGGGGTGCGAGAAGTCGAAGCGCAGCCGGTCCGGTGCGACCAGCGAGCCCTTCTGCGCCACGTGGCGGCCGAGCACGGTGCGCAGCGCCGCGTGCAGGAGGTGCGTCGCCGAGTGGTTGGCCCGGATCGCCCGCCGGCGCGCACCGTCGATCGCGAGGTCGACGGCGTCGCCGACCGACAGCGTCCCCGCGTCGACGGAGAGGCTGTGGACGAACAGGCCGTCCGCCTTCTTCTGGGTGTCGGTGACGTGCGCCGCCAGGCCGGGGGCGCGCGCCGTGCCGGTGTCGCCGACCTGGCCGCCCGATTCGCCGTAGAACGGCGTCTGGTTGAACACCACGAGGCCGCTCTCGCCGGCCTCGAGGCGCGGCACCGCGGCGCCCTCGCGGATGATCGCCGTCACCACCGCCTCGGCGCGTTCGGTGGTGTAGCCGAGGAACTCGGTCGGGCCGACGCGGTCCTTGACGCCGAACCACACCGTCTCGGGGGCCGCCTCGCCGGACCCCGCCCAGGCGGCGCGCGCCTCGGCACGCTGGCGCTCCATGGCCGTCCGGAAGCCGTCGGTGTCGACGGCGAGGCCGCGGCCGCGCAGGGCGTCCTCGGTGAGGTCGAGCGGGAAGCCGTAGGTGTCGTAGAGGCGGAAGGCGGTCTCGCCGTCGAGGGCGGCGCCGGGCACCAGGCGCGCGGTCGCCTCGTCGAGCAGCGTCAGGCCGCGCTCGAGGGTGCGGCGGAAGCGGGTCTCCTCGAGCTTCAGCGTTTCGGCGATCATCGCCTCGGCGCGTAGGAGCTCGGGATAGGCCCGCCCCATCTCCCGCGTCAGCGCCGGCACCAGCCGCCACATCAGCGGCTCGCGCGCGCCGATCAGCTGCGCGTGCCGCATGCCGCGGCGCATGATGCGCCGCAGCACGTAGCCGCGGCCTTCGTTCGACGGCATCACGCCGTCGGCGATGAGGAAGCTCGCGGCGCGCAGGTGGTCGGCGATCACCCGGTGGCTCGCCCGGTGCGGACCGTCGGCGGGGACATCGGTGATGTCCTCGCACGCCCGGATGAGGGCGCGGAAGAGATCGATGTCGTAATTGTCGTGCACGCCCTGGAGGACGGCGGCGATGCGCTCCAGCCCCATGCCGGTGTCGATCGAGGGGCGCGGCAGCGGCACGCGCGCCCCGGGCACCTGCTCGTACTGCATGAAGACGAGATTCCAGATCTCGATGAAGCGGTCGCCGTCCTGGTCGGGCGAGCCCGGCGGCCCGCCGGGGATCGACGGCCCGTGGTCGTAGAAGATCTCGGAGCAGGGGCCGCAAGGCCCGGTGTCGCCCATCGCCCAGAAATTGTCGCTGGTGGCGATCTTGATGATCCGCCGCTCGTCGATGCCGGCGATCTTGCGCCACAGCTGGCCGGCGTCCTCGTCCTCGGCATAGACGGTGACGACGAGGCGGCCGGGATCGAGGCCGAACTCCTTCGTCACCAGCCGCCAGGCGAGCTCGATGGCGCGCTCCTTGAAGTAGTCGCCGAACGAGAAGTTGCCCAGCATCTCGAAGAAGGTGTGGTGCCGGGCGGTGTAGCCGACATTGTCGAGGTCGTTGTGCTTGCCGCCGGCACGGACGCACTTCTGGGCGGTGACGGCGCGCGGCAGCGGGCGCGTCTCGAGGCCGGTGAAGACGTTCTTGAACTGCACCATCCCGGCATTGGTGAACATCAGCGTCGGGTCGTTGCGCGGGACGAGCGAGCTCGACGGCACCACCTCGTGGCCTTCGCGCGCGAAGTAGTCCAGGAACGCACTGCGGATCTCGTTCACGCCGCTCATCGACAACCCTCTCGCGGCGACGCGCGCCGGCTCCCTCC
>CAMDHY010000084.1 GCA_945898215.1 Pseudoxanthobacter soli DSM 19599
GAAAGCCCTGCTGCGCAAGGCGGCCGAGCGCACCGTCGACCGCCTCTGGGCCGCCATCGGCCGCATCGTCGATCTCTTCACGCCAGCCGAATGCCGAAACTACTTCGCCAACGCCGGATACGATGCAACATGATCGGCTAACGCTCTAGTGCCCGAGCACGGCCGGCACCGCGAGACCGCGGCGCCGGCAGGCCGCCACCACCGTGTTGGCGAGCAGGCAGGCGATCGTCATCGGCCCGACGCCGCCGGGCACCGGCGTGAGCGAGCCGGCGATGGCGCGCGCCTCCTCGAAGGCGACGTCGCCGACGAGGCGCGTCTTGCCCTCGCCCTTGTCGGGAGCCGGGACGCGGTTGATGCCGACGTCGATGACGCAGGCACCGGGCTTCACCCAGTCGCCGCGCACGAGTTCGGGCCGGCCGGCGGCGACCACCAGCACGTCGGCCGCGCGGCAGACGGCGGGCAGGTCGCGGGTTCGCGAGTGCGCCATCGTCACGGTGGCGTCGGCCGACTGCAGCAACAGCGCCACCGGCTTGCCGACGAGGATCGAGCGGCCGACGACGACGGCGTTGAGCCCGCTGAGCGAGCCGACGGCCTCCTTCGCCAGGATGACGCAGCCCTGCGGCGTGCACGGCACGAGGCCCGGCTTGCCGAGCACGAGCAGGCCGGCGTTCCAAGGCGTCAGGCCGTCGACGTCCTTGGCAGGGTCGATGGCGCTGACGACGCGGTCGGTGTCGATATGGCGGGGCAGCGGCATCTGCACGAGGATGCCGTCGACGGCGTCGTCGCGGTTGAGGCGGTCGACGAGGGCGAGGAGCTCGGCCTCCGGCGTATCGGCGGGCAGGCGGTGCTCGAAGGAGCGCATGCCGGCGGCGGCCGTGTCGCGCACCTTGCTCGCCACATAGACCTCGCTCGCCGGGTCGTTGCCGACGAGGACGACGGCGAGGCCGGGCTGCACGCCGGGGCCGGCCGAAAGCTCCGCCACCGCGGTCGCGACGTCGTCCTTCAGGCGCGCCGCGCGCGCCTTTCCGTCGATCAATGTGGCGGTCATGTGCGTCCCCCGGTCATGCCGGCCCCCCCTTGCCGCGCCGGCCGAGACCGGCGCTCGCCAATGCCCCGGCGACGGCGGCCGCGAGCACCGCCCCGTCCCCGTCGATCTCCACCGTCTTCGTCCGCTGGGTCCGGCCGGCCGTCACCCGCACGTCGCGCTTCGGCACCCCCGCGGCCGCCGCCACCAGGGCCTCGACGGCCGCGTTGGCGGCCCCGTCGGCGGGGAGCGCCCGCACCCGCGCCAGCACCACCGGGCAGCCGTCGGAGAGCATGGCGATGCCTTCGAGGGCGTCGGCCCCGCCGCGCGGCGTCACGCGCAGGCGCAGGCTGAGGCCGGAGAGGCCCACGGTCCAGGGCGTGGCGGCGCCCGCTGCCGCCGGAGGCGCGCCCGCCACGGTTCAGAACACGTTCGGCAGGATGTAGATCTCGATGACGCGCTGGATGAGGAAGATCAGCAGGAACACCACGATCGGCGACAGGTCGAGGCCACCGAGCTGCGGCAGGCGGTTACGGATCGGCCGCAGCACGGGCTCGGTCAGCGCATAGAGGGCGTTGCCGATGGTGCCGACGATCTGGTTGCGCGGATTGACGACGTTGAAGGCGTAGAGCCAGGAGAACACCACCGACGCGATCAGCACGTAGATGTAGAGATTGAGCACCACGAGGATGACTTCGAAGATCGCGCGCATGAAGGCTCCGGCACGGGACGCCGTGGGGCGACGGCGTTTGGCTGCCCGTGATGTAGCGGTCCGCCCCCGCCCCCGCAAGGCGCGGCGCGGCCGCGGGGCGGCGGCAGGGCCTCCCCGCGTCCCTGCAAGGCGCGGCGGGGCGGGGGCGAGCGGCTGACCTTCCGACGGTCCCTGCCCCCTGGCTGTCTCGTCGCCCCCTCCCCGTCGTCATTCCCGGCCTTGTGCCGGGAACCCATGCAACGTTCCTCCGGCCTCGTCGGCCGCGAGGTCATTTCGCGGGCAAGCGGGTGGGTTCCCGGCACAAGGCCGGGAATGACTCCAAAACGGGTTGCGCGGGCGGAGAGACGCCCCCTACGGCGCCGGGGCCACCCTCGGCCGCTGAGCGCCTCAGTCCCCGAGCGCCGTGTCAGCCCCTGAGCGTCGCGCCGGTCGCCTTGCCCACCGCCTCGACGACGCGCTTGCCGACGGCGTCGATCTCGGCGTCGGTGAGCGTCCGCTCGCGCGGCTGCAGCACCACCTCGATCGCCACCGACTTGGCGCCGTCCGGAATGCCCTTGCCCTCGTAGACGTCGAAGACGCCGACGCGCTCGATCAGCGCCTTGTCGGCGCCGGCGGCGGCCTTCAGGACGTCGGCGGCGGCAACGGCGCGGTCGACGACGAAGGCGAAGTCGCGCGACACCGCCATCAGCTCCGGCAGCGACAGCGCCGGCTTCGCCTTGGTCGGCCGCGGCTTCTGGGCCGGCACGGCGTCGAGGATGATCTCGCAGGCCGACAGCGGCCCCTCGACGTCGAGGGCGGCGAGCGTCGTCGGGTGGAGCTCGCCGAAGTGGCCGAGCACCAGCGGCCCGAGGCGCAGCGTGCCGGAGCGGCCGGGGTGGAACCACGCCGGCGCATCGGCGGTGACCTGCACGCGGTCGATCGGCGCGCCGGCGGCCTCGAGGATCGCCAGCGCGTCGGCCTTGGCGTCATAGGCACCGACGGCCGGCGCGGCACCGGACCAGTGGCGGCCGGCGCCGGCGAGCCCGGCGGTGCCGCGGCGGACGGCGGCGGCGGCGCGTTTCTGGTCGTCCGGGCGATCGCCGCGGAAGACCTGGCCGACCTCGAACAGCGCCGTGTCCGGCGTGCCGCGATCGGCGTTGCGCTGGGCGGCGGCGGCGAGCCCCGGGATCAGGCTCGGGCGCATGTCGGAGAGGTCGGACGCGATCGGGTTCGCCAGCGCGAGCTCCGGCTGGCCGCCGCCGAAGGCTTCCGCGTGGCTCTTCGGCACGAACGACCACGTCATCGCCTCGACGAGGCCGCGGGCTGCGAGCGTGCGGCGGGCGTTGCGGGCGCGCACCTGGCCGGGCGTCAGCACCGCCGGCGCCACCGTCGGCGAGCGCGACAGCGGCATCGAGACGATCTGGTCGAGCCCGGTGATGCGGACCACCTCCTCGACGAGGTCCGCCTTGCCCTCGATGTCCGGGCGCCAGCTCGGCGGCACGACGGCGCGCACCGGCCCGGCGCCGGTGACCTCGAAGCCGAGGCGGCCGAGGGTGTCGACGATGGCGCCGTCGTCGATCGTCAGGCCCGACAGGCGCTTCACCTCGGCGAGCGGGAAGGCGACGACGCGGCGCGCGTCCGGCACGGCGCCGGCCACCGTGATCTTGGTCGGCGTGCCGCCGCAGAGCTCGAGGATCATCCGCGTCGCGAGCTCGAGGCCGGGCACGGCGAAGGCCGGATCGACGCCGCGCTCGAAGCGGAAGCGGGCGTCGGAGTTGACGCCGAGCCTGCGGCCCGTCTGGGCGATGTTGAGCGGGTCCCACAGCGCCGATTCCACCAGCACGTCGGTGGTCTCTTCCGTGCAGCCGGAAGCCTCTCCGCCCATGATGCCGGCGAGCGACTCGACGCCGGCGTCGTCGGCGATGACGCACATGGTCTCGTCCAGCGCGTAGGTCTTGCCGTCGAGCGCGAGCAGGCTCTCGCCGGCGCGGGCGCGGCGGACGACGAGGTCGCCCCTGACCTTCGCGGCGTCGAAGACGTGCAGCGGCCGGTTGCGGTCGTGGGTGAGGAAGTTGGTGACGTCGACCAGCGCGTTGATCGGGCGCAGCCCGATGGCGCGCAGCCGCGCCTGCAGCCACGCCGGCGACGGACCGTTCCTGACGCCGCGGATGAGGCGCAGGCCGAACATCGGGCAGAGCGGCGCGCCGCCCTCGAAGGCGAGCGTCACCGACACCGGGCAGTCGCCCTCGCCCGCGACCGGCTCGATTGCGGGCGTCGTCTCGCGTCCGAGGCCGGCGGCGGCGAGGTCGCGGGCGATGCCGGTGATGCCGAGGCAGTCCGGCCGGTTCGGCGTCACCGCCACCTCGACCACCGGGTCGGCCAGGCCCGCCCAGGCGGCATAGGGCCGGCCGACGGGGGCGCCCTCCGGCAGGTCGATGATGCCGTCGTGGTCTTCCGACAGCATCAGCTCGCGCTCGGAGACGAGCATGCCGCGGCTCTCGACGCCGCGGATGGTGCCGACCTTGAGGTCGACGCCGGTGCCGGGGACGTGGGTGCCGGGGGGCGCGAACACGCCGGTCATGCCGGTGCGCGCGTTCGGCGCGCCGCAGACGACCTGCACCGGGTCACCCGAACCGGTGTCGACGATGCAGACCCGCAGCTTGTCGGCGTTCGGGTGCTTCTCGGCGGAGATCACCCTGGCGATGACGAACGGCGCCAAGGCCTTGCCGGGATCATCGACCTTCTCGACCTCCATGCCGATGGCATTGAGCTTGTCGAGGATGGCCTCCAGCGACGCCTCCGTCTCGAGATGCTGCTTCAGCCAGGTGAGGGTGAACTTCATGCGTCGTCTCCCGCGACCAGCGCTTCCGCCCGGTCGCTTCGGGCACGTGAACCCTCCCCCCTCGCGGGGGAGGGCAGGGAGGTGGGGCCGCCACGGGTGATGACGGGGAGTGCACGCTCGGCGGCCGCCGCGAGGATCGTCTCAACGACGCCGACGAGGTTCGCGGTGATCTCCGGGTTCCAGAAACGGAGCACGAGGTAGCCTCGGTCGGCCAGCCAGGCAGCCCTCAACTCGTCGCGGCGAGACTGCCCCGGCCAGGAATGGCCGCCGCCGTCGAGCTCGACGACGAGCCGGGCGGCGTGGCAGGCGAAATCCACCACGTACGGTCCCATCGGAACCTGCCGCCGAAAGGCCAAGCCATCCTGCCGATGCGCCCGCAGCTTGCCCCAGAGCAGGCGCTCGGGATCGGTCATCTCGCGGCGAAGGCGCCTGGCGAGGTCGCGCTGGTGCGTCGGAAGCCGAGTGCGCGGCATCCCCCCCTCCCTGCCCTCCCCCGCCAGGGGGGAGGGTTCGCGTTTTGCGTGCAGAGAGGTTATGCCAGAAACAAAACGGGAACAAGAGAGATTCTTGCGGTTGTAGGCTTCGTTGTTTGCAATGTCCGCCCACGGTACCGCGCAACCCCTCCCCCCTGGCGGGGGAGAGCCTGCCCTGGACTTGATCCGGGGGTAGGGAGGGGGGGCCGCCGCGAAGACAGCACGCGAGAGGTTCACCGACACGGCAGCAGATGCTCCACCATCACGAACTCAGCCCGCCGAACAGGGTCGGCAGGTCGAGGGGGCGGAAGCCGTAGTGGGCGAGCCAGCGGGCGTCGGCGTCGAAGAAGGCGCGCAGGTCCGGCATGCCGTATTTCAGCATGGCGATGCGGTCGATGCCCATGCCCCAGGCGAAGCCCTGGTACGTGTCCGGGTCGATGCCGCCGGCGCGCAGCACGTTCGGGTGGACCATGCCGCAGCCGAGGATCTCCAGCCAGTCCTCGCCCTCGCCGATGCGGATCTCCGAGCCCGAGCGCTTGCAGCGGATGTCGACTTCCATCGACGGCTCGGTGAACGGGAAGAACGACGGCCGGAAGCGCATCTCGACCTTCTTCACCTCGAAGAAGGCCTTGCAGAACTCCTCGAGCACCCACTTCAGGTGGCCGATCGTCGCCGTCTCGTCGACGACGAGGCCCTCGACCTGGTGGAACATCGGCGTGTGGGTCTGGTCGGAATCGTTGCGGTAGGTGCGGCCGGGGCAGATGACCCGGATCGGCGGCGTGGTCGTCTCCATGGTGCGGATCTGCACCGGCGAGGTGTGGGTGCGCAAAAGCATCCGCGAGCCGTCGGGCTTCGGGTTGAAGAAGAATGTGTCGTGCATCTCGCGGGCCGGATGGCCGAGCGGGAAGTTCAGCGCCGTGAAGTTGTAGTGGTCGGTCTCGATGTCCGGCCCCTCCGCCACCGCGAAGCCAAGGTCGGCGAAGATGGCCGTCAGTTCCTCGGTGACCTGCGAGACCGGGTGGATGCGGCCGGCCGAGAGCGGGCCGGGGCGCACCGGCAGCGTCAGGTCGAGGCGCTCGCGGGCGAGCCGCTCGGTGAGCGCCGCCTCGGCGAGCACGGCGCGCCGCGCCTCGATCGCCGCCGTGACCTCGGTCTTGAGACCGTTGAGGGCGGGGCCGACGGTGCGGCGCTCGGCGTCGGAGAGGCTGCCGAGGCGCTTCATCTGCTCGGTGACGACGCCCTTCTTGCCGAGCGCGAACACCCGCGCCTCCTCCAGCGCCGCCTCGTCGGCGGCCGCCTGGATGCGGTCGATCAGGTCGTGCTTCAGCGCGTCGGTGTCGGGAGCGAGCGTGTCGGTCATCGGCGAGCGGTCCGGTCGAACGGAGAACGGGACCCCGGACGGTCGGGGAAGCGCCGCGTTTTAGCAGAAATCGAGAGAGGCGGAAGGGTGGGGTGGGGAAGCCCACTCAGCTCCGCCAGCGCAGCACCATCGGCTTCAGCGGGTTCTCGAAGGGACGGCCGGCGGCTTCCGCCTCGATCCACTCCGACTTCAGCCGCATCCACCAGCGCGCCTGGGTGTCGGCGTCGTTGATCAGCATCAGCTTCGGATCGTGCACGAGGCCCTCGCGCTGCTGCACGACGACGACACGGTCCTGGTCGAGGAACACCGTCATCAGGTGCTGGAGCAGTGGCCGGAGCGCCTTCGCCCAGCCCATCGACACCCAGAACAGCTGGTGCACCTCCGTCTCGCCCTCGCTCACCGGGGTGATGGCGGTGAGGCCGACGACGGCGTTGCGATCGCCGCGGATCTCCTCGATGCGCAGGCCCGGCAGGCAGTAGGAGATCTCGGTGGTGACGTTCGCGCCGAGCAGCTTGTAGGCGATGTTCTGCGGCGGCAGGGCGTGGCGGGCCATGCGGAAACCGAAAGGCGCCGGCTCAAACGCCTTCTCCTTCGGCCTGAGCTTGCGCGCCTTCGACTTGAACCACCAGGAGGTGTGGACGAAGGCGGCGTGGGTCGGGTCCATCAGCCCGAAGGCGGCGTGGTCGGTGGAGCACGGGAACGGCAGCACGATGCCGAGCGCCGGCGCGTCGGCGTCCGCGAACACCGGCATCGCCGGCGGCTCGGCCTGATAGCCCGAGGGCGCCTCGCCAGAGCGGGAAAAGTAGATCCAGACGAGGCCGTTGCGCTCGACGCAGGGGAGGGCGCCACAGCGGATCTTCGAGAGGTCGACCTGCTGGTCCTCGCGCAAGGACGGGATCTCGACGCAGGTGCCCGTGCGGTCGAAGCGCCAGCCGTGATAGCAGCAGGTGACCGTCTCGCCGTCGAAGGAGCCGTAGCGCAGCGGGATGCCGCGGTGCGGGCAGGCGTCGCGCAGCGCGAACACCACGCCTGCCTTGTCGCGGCCGATCAGCAGCGGCTCGCCGAGAAGCGTGCGGGCCACCGTCGCGCCCGCCTTCACGGCGCTCCCCGGCAGCGCCATGTACCAGGTGCCGCGCAAGAGCGTCGCCGTCAGTCCCTGCATGATGTCGCTCGCTCATCCGCCGCGGGAGTGTCGGCGGCGGACGAGCGATAGCCGCCCGGAGCGGGCGGAGGCAACCGCCGCGGCGTCGCGGCGGTCGCGATCACGGGCGCAGCGGGCCTTACTGGGCCGGCTTGGGCGCGGTCTTCACCGCCGCCTCGAGCGCCTTCTCGATCCACTGCTCGCGCGTCTGCTTGGCGGCGCGGGCGGCGGCGTCGACCTCGGACACGACCGACTGCGGCACGCCGACCTGCAGCAGCACCTTCGACCCCGTCGGCATCTGGCCCTGGGCAAGGATGTTCGTCACCGACGAGAGGAACGCCGAGAGCCGGCTCTGCTTCTGCTCGATGGAGAGCTGGGCGTCCGTCGCCAGCACGGGGCAGTAGGCTGCGACGAGGTCGTCGGAGAGCTCGCCATCGGAAACCCCGGGGTTGGCGGCGCGCACCTGCGCGATGATCTCCGTGACGCGGTTGTCGAGGGTATCGGGGGTGACGCCCTGCATCAGTTCGAGGATGCCGGAGCCCGGGTCGGTGAGCGTGCCGGAGATGCCGGTGGAGCTGACGGCCGGGCAGTCGAGCGCCTTCGCCGCCTCGGAGCCGAGGTCGGTCGTCGCGAGCTGGCCGCGCAGCGAGGCGACGAGGGCCGTGGTGGCGTCCGGCGTGCCGGGATTGCCCCAGGCGGTGCGGACGTAGTTCGCGACATCGGCGACCTGCTGGTCGGTCAGCGCGTCGGCGAAGGCCGGCATCGGGCCGTAGTCGCCCTGGCCCGGCAGGCCGCCGAGAACGGCGGAGATGACGTTCTCCGGCCCGGTCGCCGCAGCGGCGTCGTTGCCCGAAAGCGGCGGGATGGCGTTGGCGATGCCCTGCCCCTCGGCCTGGTGGCACTGCGAGCAGACGTTGAGATAGACGGTGGCGCCCTGTTCCTTGCGCGGATCGGCGGCCGGCTTCGGCGGCAGCTGGTCCGGCGTCGCCTTGAGGTAGGCAACGATGGCGTTGATGTCGGAATCCTGCAGCTTCGACAGGCTGTCGTGGACGACCTCCGACATCGGCCCGAACACCGTGCCCTTGCCGGCGGCGGCGCCGGTCTTGAGGTAGTCGAACACCTGCTGCTCGCTCCAGCCGCCGATGCCGTCGCGCAGGTCGGAGGAGATGTTCGGCGCGAAGAAGGTGTCGATGCGGGCGCCGGCATACTGCTTGGAGGGCTCCATCGCACCCATGATGTTGCGCGGCGTGTGGCATTCGGCGCAGTGGCCGGGACCCTCGACCAGATAGGCGCCGCGGTTGATCTCCGCCGACGCCTTGTCGTTCGGCACGAAGGTGCCGGGCGTGAAGAACATCGCCCGCCACACCGACAGCGACGCGCGCACGTTGAAGGGGAACTCCAGCGTGTTCGGCTGGCGGGGCGCGTTCACCGGCGTGATGGTGTTCAGGTAGGCACGGATCGCTTTGACGTCGTCCGGCGGCATCTTCGTGTAGGAGGTGAACGGCATCGCCGGGTAGAGGTACTCGCCGTCCTTGCCGAAGCCGTCGTGCAGCGCCCGGTAGAACTGCTCGTCGGTCCAGCCGCCGATGCCGGTCTCCTTGTCGGGGGTGATGTTCGGCGAGGTGATGCCGCCGAAGGGCGTGTCGAGCGTCAGGCCGCCGGCGAAGGGCTTGCCGCCCGGGCCGGTGTGGCAGGGCATGCAGTCGGCCGCGTCGGTCAGGTATTTGCCCTTGGCGACGAGATCGGCGCCCGGCGCGCCGGTGCCTTCCTGGGCGCCCGCCGGCGAGCCCGCCAGCATCAAGGCGCCGATGAGCGCCGCGCCGAACAAGCCCACGCCGCGCGCCGCGACCCCTTCACCGCCCCGCGGCTGCCCCGCGCCGATCCGCATCCCCATACCCGATCTCCCGCATTCTCGTTGACCGTCGCCCGCCGGTCCGTCCTTCGAAGTGTTCCAAGCATTCGGCATCGCCCGTCGCGGCGCAAGCCCCGCGGGCGCCGCACCCCGGCTGCCGGACCGCCGCATGGGTGAACGCCGTCCCGGAATCGCCTCAAAAAAGATGGCGGCCCGCCCGTATCCCTGCACGCCGACGTCGCAGTCACATGACGAAATGTCCATGCGGCAGGGGGCCGTGCAGTAGGAGTATCGGCCATGAACCGGATCGACGATCGGATCTCGCCGCGCATCGGCGGCTCGCTCCGGTGGACCGTCCTGCCCGCCCTCCTGCTGCTCGTGATGACCGCACCGGCGTTCGCCGCGCCCGGCTCCGGATCCGGCCTTGGCCACCTTGACAGCGCCGCCATGCAGGCGGCCGCCGGCGACGTCGTGCTCGGCGCCGGTGCGGCGACCGCGATCCTCGCCGGCATGGTCGTCGTCGTCGCGGCGTCCTGGCGCGGCTTCCGAGAGATGCTGCGCGTCGAGGAGGAAGACGACGCGGGTCCCGTCGATCCGGCGCCGCGGTCGCATCGGCGCGCCGACACCGACGCCTGAGCCGGCTAGGCCGGCGGGCGATGCGGTGGCGGCGCGGCGACCGGTCGGGCGGCAGGGCGGTGTCGCCGCGCACGATCTCGTGACAATGCGCCGTGACACTCCGTCGGTCACGGTCACCCTTGCCGCGGCGGCTGCGCGTGCCTAGCCTCCGGCGTCTCCCTCCCGCGCCTCGAGGCCTCCCATGCCGATCCTCAACCGGATCGCCGACCGCTCCGACGAGATCGCCGTCTGGCGCCGCCACCTGCACGCCCACCCCGAACTCCAGTACGACACGCACCTCACCGCCGCCTTCGTGGCGGAGCGGCTGCGCGCCTTCGGCGTCGACGCCGTGGTGACCGGCATCGGCCGCACAGGCGTCGTCGGTGTCATCCGAGGCGAGCGCGGAGCGGGCCCGACCATCGGCCTGCGGGCCGACATGGACGCCTTGCCGATCGAGGAGGCGACCGGCCGGGCGTGGGCCTCGACGATCGCCGGCAAGATGCACGCCTGCGGCCACGACGGGCACTCGGCGATGCTGCTCGGCGCCGCCCAGCACCTCGCCGAGACGCGCAACTTCGCCGGCACCGCGGTGGTGATCTTCCAGCCGGCCGAGGAGGGCGGCGGCGGCGCCCGCGCGATGATCGAGGACGGGCTGATGGAGCGCTTCGGCATCGACGCGGTCTACGGCATGCACAACATGCCGGGACTGCCCGTCGGCAGCTTCGCCATCCGGGCGGGCGGCTTCCTCGCCTCCGCCGACACCCTGGAGGTCGAGATCGAGGGCGTCGGCGGCCATGCCGCCTTCCCGCACGACTGCACGGACACCGTTCTCGCCGGCGCCGCCGTCGTGCAGGCCGTGCAGCAGATCGTCGCCCGCAACGTCGACCCGCTGAAGTCGGCGGTGATCTCGATCACCTGCTTCAACGCCGGCTTCACCGACAACGTCATCCCGCAGACGGCGCGGCTCCTCGGCACCGTCCGCGCCCTCGACCCGGGCGTCCGCGACCTGCTCGAGAAGAGGTTGAACGAGGTCGTTCCGGCGGCCGCGGCGGCCTATGGCGCGACTGCCCGCGTCACCTACCGGCGGGAGTATCCGGTGACGGTAAACCACCCCCGGGAGACGGCGTTCGCCGCCGAGGTCGCGCGCGAGGTGGTGGGCCCCGGCAACGTCGACGCCGACCGGCCGCCGGAAATGGGGGCCGAGGACTTCTCGTTCATGCTCGAGAAGCGGCCGGGCGCGATGATCTTCGTCGGCAACGGCGACAGCGCACAGCTGCACCACCCGGCCTACGACTTCGACGACGCCGCCATACCGGCGGGGGCGTCCTACTGGGTGCGGCTCGTCGAGACGGCACTGCCGGGAGCGTGAGCGGGAGCGACCGCGGCACCGACGCCGTCGTTCGCCGGGGGCTTGCGCGCGGCCTCCGGCGGGACGACCTATCCCCGGCGACCGCCGCACCCGGCGACAGACGCACCGTGCGCGCTCGCTCCGATCTCCTGCTTCCGAGGCCCTTCCCATGACGAAGCTCTATTTCTCGCCCGGCGCCTGCTCGATGGCGCCCCATATCGTGCTGGAGGAGCTCGGCGCGCCCTTCGAGGCGGTGCCGGTGATGCTGCGCAAGGGCGAGCACAAGACCGAGGCCTACACGGCGGTCAACTGGAAGCAGAAGGTCCCGGCGCTCGAGGTCGACGGCAAGCAGCTGACGGAAAACGTCGCGATCCTGTCCTGGCTTGGCTGGTCGAAGCCCGAGGCGAAGCTGATGCCGGCGCCAGGAACGTGGGAGGCGACCGAGGCGCTGTCGCTGCTGGCCTGGTTCTCCTCGGGCGTCCACCCGGTGATCGGCCGCTTCTTCCGCCCCTCCGCCTTCTGCGATCTGCCTGGCTCGGAGGACGCTGTGAAGCGCCTCGCCGGCGAGGGCACGGCCCAGGCGTTCGCGGGCATCGAGGCCTTGCTCGCCGGCAAGGACTGGGTGCTCGGCGACTATTCGGTGGCCGATGCCTACGCGTTCATCTTCCTGCGCTGGGCGAACTATCTCGGGCTCGACGTTTCCGCCTACCCGAACTACCGCGCCCATCACGAGCGGATGCTGGCGCGCCCGGCCGTCCAGCGCATGCTGGCAACGGAGGCCGCGGCGCAGGCGGCGGCTGCCGCCTGACAGGACCGTCCGGTCGCCGACGGACGCACCGCGCGCCCGTCGGCGTCGCCGGTGGCACGGCCTTAACCTTTGCCGGGTCCCATCGGCGCGGGCGGATCGTTCCGATTCGCCGGCGAGAGAGCGACTGATGAACGTGATCCCGTTTCGCCGCCGTGCCGTGCCGCCGCCCGACGACCTCGACATCGATCTCTACACGGCGGTGGACGTGGCGATCCGGGACCTGCGCGACATCGCCGAGCACTGCGACGACGCCGGGCGCCGGCTCGCCGAGGACTGCCGCCGCATGCTCGAGCGCGCCTACGCGGCCGAATCGGAGACGTCGGCCGTGTGAGGTCGCGGTCGCCGCCCCTCGGCGTCTCGGGCGGCGTGCTCCGCCGCGGCGTCAGCGTCCTCCGGGCCGCGCAGCCACTCGCGCCAGATGCCGACGAGCAGCGCCATCAGAACCGGGCCGACGAACAGCCCGACCAGGCCGAGGGTGGAGACGCCGCCGATCAGGCCGAAGAAAGTGGCGAGGAAGGGCAGCTTGATCGGACCACCGACGAGGTGGGGGCGCAGCGTCTTGTCGACGATGAACAGCTCGATCGATCCCCATGCGAGCAGCACAAGGCCGGCGATCAGCTTGCCGCTGCCGACGAGGTAGAGCGTCGCGATGATGACGGCCGTGGGCGCCCCGCCTGGGACGAGCGCCATCACGCCGGTGATGACGCCAAAGAACACCGGCGAGGGGATGCCGGCGATCCAGTAGGCGATGCCGAGCACGATGCCTTCGCCGATGGCGATGACGCCCATGCCGACGACGGTGGCGCTGATCGTCGCCGGCACGACGCGCGAGAAGGTCTGCCAGCGGGCGGGCAGGATGCGCTCGCCGACCCGGTCGAGCTGCGCCGCCAGAAGCAGCCCGTCCTTGTAGACGAAGAACAGCGCGATCAGCATGAACAGGATCGACAGCACGAAGTGGAACGTCTGGCCGCCGGCGGCGAGCGCCAGGCGGTAGATGTTGCCGATGTTCTCGCCGCTGGTGATCGTCACCAGCTCGCCGAGCGCGTGCGGGCGGTTGAGGTAGGTGTTCCACTGTCCGGCGAGCCAGTCGCCGAAGAACGGCAGCGCCCCGATCCACTCCGGCACCGGCGCGCCGAGGCGGTTCGCCTCGAGGAGCCACTGTGTCCAGATCCGCCCTTCCTCGATGGCGTAGGAGATCGCCACGATGATCGGCAGTACCAGCACGGCGATGATGATCGCCAAGGCGAGGGTGGCGGCGAGCGTCGTGTTGCCGCCGACGGCCCGCACCAGCCGGGCATAGAGCGGCCAGCTGGCGAAGCCGATGATCAGCGCCGCCAGCACCGGTACGAGGAAGCCACGGAAGAAATAGGCCCCCGCGACCAGCACCAGCACGAGCAGCCAGCGCGCGACCGGGTGCGGCGGCAGCAGCGGCGGCGGTGGCGGCCGACGGTCGGCCCGCGGCGTCCGTCCCGTCTGCAGTTCGACTTCGCTCACGGTCTGAGGGCTCCTCGCGGTCGCGCCGCCGGATGCTACGCCGGCCGGGGCCGGCCGGCCAGTGGACGAGCGACGCGCGCGAGGTGGCCCGTGTCGCGCCGCTTTCTGCCCGCGCTTCGTGTCGAAAGGCTGACGATCGGGGCCGGCCGGAGGGTGCCGCGCCGGCCGGACCCGCGCCACGCCGCTTGACGGCGGCGATGCGCCGTCGCATGCGGACGCCGACAGCGCCGTCCCGGCGCCCCGAGGAGCGACCGTGCCGACCGACCCGTCCTTCGAGGATCGTCTCGCCGCCGCCGTGCGGCTGACCGACGCACGGCTCGCCGTGCTGGTCGGGCCGGCGCTCGGCGCACGCGTGCCGGCGCGCGTGCGCGATGCGATGGCTCATGCGCTGCTCGGCGGCGGCAAGCGCTTCCGGCCGTTCCTGACGATCGAGGCGGCGCGGCTGTTCGGCGGCGACGAGGCGGGGGCGGTGGCGACCGGCGCGGCGATCGAGTGCCTGCACACCTACAGCCTCGTCCACGACGACCTGCCGGCGATGGACGACGACGACCTCAGACGCGGCCGGCCGACGGTTCACAAGGCCTTCGACGAGGCGACCGCCATCCTCGCCGGCGACGGCCTGCTGACGCTCGCCTTCGAGGCGCTCGCCGATCCCGCCGTGCATCCGGACGCCGAGGTGCGCATCGCCCTCGTGCAGGCCCTCGCCCGCGCCGCCGGCGCCGACGGCATGGTCGGCGGCCAGGCGCTCGACCTCGCCGCCGAGAACGAGGACCTCGACGCGGCGCAGGTGGAGCGGCTGCAGGCGATGAAGACCGGCGCCCTGATCGTCGCCAGCGCCGAGATGGGGGCGATCGTCGCGAGTGCCCCCGACGAGGACCGCCGCCGGATCGCCCGCTTCGCCGCCCTCGTCGGCTCGGCCTTCCAGCTCGCCGACGACCTCCTCGACGTCACCGCCTCGGCCGACGCCGTCGGCAAGCGCACCGGCAAGGACGCCGAGCGCGGCAAGGCGACCCTGGTGGCCCTGAACGGCGAGGCGTGGGCGCGGCGGCGGCTGTCCGACCTCGTCGAGCAGGCGGCGGCGCTGCTCGCGCCCTACGGGCGGGCGGCCGACATCCTCGTCGCCGCGGCGCGCTTCACGGCCGATCGGCAGGCCTGACAACCGCCGGGGTCGATCGCCGCTGCGCCAGCGCGACGCCGGCGAGCACGAGGGCGTAGCCGACGCCGTGGTACCAGGCCGGCGCCTCGCCGAGGAAGGCGATCGCCATCGCCGAACCGAACACCGGGATCAGGTGGAAGAACGGTCCGGCGCGGTTCGGCCCGATCAGCTCGACGCCGCGGTTGAAGGTGAAATAGGCAATGAGCGACGGGAACAGGATGACGAAGAGGATCGTCGCCGCCGTCAGCCAATCGGCCTGGAAGACGTAGCCGGTGGAGATCTCCCAGACGTAGGCGGGGGCGAGCATGAGGCCGCCGAGCCCTATCGTCACCGTCAGGAAAGACAGCGGGTGGATCGCCGGCCGTCGCTTCAGCAGCGCCGAATAGAGCGCATAGATTGCCACCGCCCCCATCATCATCGCGTCACCGCGGTTGACCGTCAGCGTCAACAGCACCGCCGGATCGCCGCGGGTGACGATCGCCACGACGCCGGCGAGCGAGCACAGGATGCCGGCGAGCTGGAAGCGGGTCAGCCGGTCGCGGTAGAGGAGCAGCGACCACGCTCCGATCATCAGCGGCGTCACCGACTGCATCAGGAGGCCGTTGAGCGCCGCCGTCTCCTGCAGCGCCGCATAGGCGAGCGTAGTGTAGAGGGTGATGCCGGTGAGCGAGAGCAGCAGCAGGATCGGCAGCTGGCGGCGGATCGCCGGCCAGTCGCGCCGGACGTGGCCGAGGGTGAACGGCAGCAGGATCAGGAAGGCGCCGATCCAGCGCACCTCCGACAGCGCCACCGGCGGCACGTGGCCGGCGATGTAGCGCCCGAGCACGATGTTGGAGCCCCAGCAGAGCGGCGGGATCGTCAGGAGCAGATAGGGGTTGTCGAAGGCGCGGCGGAGGCGCGCGATCGCCGGAGAGGTCATGGTCGGAGCGGATCCTGACGGTGACCCTCGTCGGGCGAGGGACCGCTGACGGCGGGCGGGCGGCGGTCGCCCCGGCGGGGACGCCATCATCCCCGCCGCTGCCGGAATGTAAATGCCGCTCCGCCGGTTCCGTGCGGGTCCGCCCGCGAGGACGCGTCAGGCGCCCGCGCCCTCGAGATGGGCCGCCAGGCGGTCGAGGCTGGCCGTCCAGCCACGCTCGTGGCCGGCGCGCGCGGCCTCGTCGTAGAACTGCTCGTGGACGAGCGTGAACAGCGTGCCGTCGCCGTCCGGCGCGAACCGCAAGCTCACCAGCGAGACCCGCTCCGGCGTCGACTGCCAGGCCCAGTCGAACACCAGCCGCTCGCCCGCCACCACCGCGCGGTAGGCGCCGCCGACGCCGTGCCGCTCGCCGTCCGGCGTGGCGAAGCGGATGAAGAAGCGACCGCCGACGCGCACGTCGAGCTCGGCGGGGCCGACCTTGGACCCCTCCGGCCCCCACCACTTCGCGAGTTGCTCGGGCTGCGTCCAGGCGGCGTAGACCCTGGCCGGCGGCGCCTTGATATGGCGGCGCAGCATCAGGCTCGGCCGTGCGCCGCCGGCCTCGCCTGTCGCTCCAGACAAGGCTGAAACCGTGGACGCGGGTCGGGGCTCGTGCCCGGCGTGTGCGGTGGGTGCGGTCATGGCGTCTCCTCCGGGGTTCGGCCATCGGTCGGTGCGACGGCGTCGGCCGCCCCGCCGGCGGCCGCGGCGCGCTCCTGCGCGGCCTCGCTCTCGACGAGGGCGACGAGGCGGTCGAGACCCGCGGTCCAGAAGCGCTCGTAGCGCTCGAGCCAGGCCATCGCGTCGCGCATCGGCTCCGCCTCCAGCCGGCAGGTGACCGTCCGCCCGGTCTTGGTGCGGGTGACGAGGCCGGCGTCGGTCAGCACGTCGAGGTGCTTCATCACCGCCGGCAGCGACATGGCGAACGGCCGGGCGATCTCGCTGACGCTGAGGCCGTCCTCCTCGCCGAGCCGCGCGACGATCGCCCGTCTCGTCGGGTCGGACAGCGCCGCGAAGGTGCGGTCGAGGCTGGCGTGCGTTTGATTAACCATCGAGTTAAGTATGAAGGGGCCGGGCCGCGGGGTCAAGCGCGTCGAGCGACCGCGCCACCAAGTCCCGAAGCGGAAGACGGCGCAAACCCTCCCCCCTCGCGGGGAGGTCGGCGGCGCAGCCGCCGGGAGGGGGGGCGCGCGGGAGCGCGGCGAGAAGACTCACTGCCCCGAGCGAGCGCCGCGTTCGTGGCTCCCCCCCTCCCTGCCCTCCCCCGCGAGGGGGAGGGTTCACGCCCCTTTCTGGCTGTCGGTTCCGGCCATCGATAGGCGTCCTTGACAGGCATCCCCACGACCTAAATACTTTACCATATCGTTTAGTAATTGAGCGACGCTTCTCATCGCTCGTCCGATCCGGGAGACCCCACCATGAAGCTCTACTTCTCGGACACCATGAACCCGCGGAAGGCCTGTGCCGCCGCCCGCTATCTCGAGGCTCCGGTGGAGTTCGTGGCGGTCGATCTCGGCCGCGGCGAGCACAAGCGGCCGGGCTACCTCGCCCTCGATCCGAACGGCAAGGTGCCGACGCTCACCGACGGCGACTATCGCCTGTGGGAGGCGAACGCCATCATGGCCTACCTCGCCCGCAAGACCGGATCGGACTTCCTGCCGACCGACGACGCCCGCCTGATCGAGGTGATGCGCTGGCTCAGCTGGGACGCCGACCACTTCTCCAACCACGCCGGCACGCTCTATTTCGAGCACGTCATCAAGGCGAAGTTCGGCATCGGCGCGCCCGACCGCGCCGCCGTGGAGGAGGCGACCGCCCGCCTGCGCCCCTTCGCCGTCGTCCTCGACGATCATCTCGCCGGACGCGCCTGGCTCGTCGGCGACGCCCCGACCATCGCCGACTTCGCCGTCGCAGCGACCCTGCCGTGGGCGGAGGAATCCCGCATCCCGCTCGCCGACTACCCGGCCGTCGCCCGCTGGCGCGACCGGCTGAACACCATCGACGCCTGGCGCGAGCCCTACCCGTCCGCAGCCGCGTTTGCGACAGCCTGACGACGACGCCTCGAAACGCGCGCCCGTTTCCGCTATAGAGCCTCGTCAACGCCGCCCGGCCACCCGGGCGGCGCTGCGTTGTGCGCGCAACGTCCGAGGAAAGCGTCATGGGCAACGTCGTCGTCGTCGGGTCGCAGTGGGGCGACGAGGGGAAGGGCAAGATCGTCGACTGGCTGTCGGAGCGCGCCGACGTCGTCGTGCGCTTCCAGGGTGGCCACAATGCCGGCCACACCCTCGTCATCGACGGTGTCAGCTACAAGCTGTCGCTGCTGCCCTCCGGCGTCGTCCGCCCCGGCAAGCTCGGCATCATCGGCAACGGCGTCGTCCTCGACCCGCACGCCCTCGTCGGCGAGATCGCCAAGCTCGCGGCCCAGGGCGTCGCAGTGTCACCCGCCACGCTGAAGATCGCCGACAACGTCTCGCTGATCCTCTCCGTCCACCGCGAACTCGACGCGCTGCGCGAGAACGCCACCACCGGCACGAAGATCGGCACCACCAAGCGCGGCATCGGCCCGGCCTACGAGGACAAGGTCGGCCGCCGCGCCATCCGCCTGGTCGACCTCGCGGATCTCTCGACACTGCCAGCCAAGATCGACCGCCTGCTCGCCCACCACAACGCGCTCCGCCGCGGGCTCGGCGAGCCAGAGGTCGAGACCTCCGTGCTCTATGACGAGCTCGCCAGCGTCGCGGATCAGGTGCTGCCGTTCATGGACGCCACCTGGCGCATCCTCGATCAGGCCCGCCGCGAGGGCCGGCGCATCCTGTTCGAGGGCGCCCAGGGCGCACTCCTCGACATCGACCATGGCACCTACCCGTTCGTCACCTCGTCGAACACGGTCGCCGGCCAGGCCGCGGCCGGCGCCGGCATCGGACCCGGCGCGCTCGACTATGTGCTCGGCATCACCAAGGCCTACACGACGCGCGTCGGCGAGGGGCCGTTCCCGACCGAGCTGAAGGACGCCGTCGGCGACTTCCTCGGCGAGCGCGGCCACGAGTTCGGCACCGTCACCGGGCGCAAGCGGCGCTGCGGCTGGTTCGACGCGGCCCTCGTCCGCCAGACGGTGCGCACCGCCGGCATCGACGGCATCGCGCTCACCAAGCTCGACGTGCTCGACGGCCTCGACGAGCTGAAGATCTGCGTCGGCTACCGCCTCGACGGTCGCGAGTTCGACTTCCTGCCGGCCGAGCAGTCGGCGCAGGCGCGCGTCGAGCCCGTCTACGAGACGATGGCGGGCTGGAAGGAGACGACGAAGGGCGCCCGCACCTGGGCCCAACTGCCGGCCCAGGCGATCAAGTACGTCCGCCACGTCGAGGAACTGATCGGCGCGCCGGTGGCGATGCTGTCGACCAGCCCGGAACGCGAGGACACCATCCTTGTCGCGGACCCTTTTCAAAGCTAAGAGCTAGGCTGCGTTACTGCTTCGGCCGGGCATCGCGCCCGTCGCCGCGGGACCATCCTCACCCGTCGTCCGCTTCCCGGGTCCGCCTCGAAAATGCCGGCGGGCACGCGTAGGCGGCACGGCGCACGGACGATACCGATAGGGCACCGACCGGACAGGGCATGGCAGACTACTACACCGTGCTACAGCGGGCCGTGGCCGCGCTTCCCGAGAATACCGGCGCCGGCCGGCGCGCCATCTACGACAAGGCGCGCGCGGCCCTCGTCCGCCAGCTCGAGACCATCCAGCCACCGTTGCCGGCCGCCGAGATCGCCAAGCAGCGCCTGTCGCTCGAGGAAGCGGTGCGCCGCATCGAGGCCGACGTCGCCCGCTCGGCGACGCCGCGGCCCGCCGCGCCGACGGAGCCGCGCCGCGAGCCGCCGCGACCGCCCATCGCGCGAACCGAACCCGCCCGCCCGGAACCGCCGCGCGCCGATCCGGACCGTTCCGAGGCCGCCCGAACCGAGACGCCGCGTCCGGACGCCGGTGAGCCCGTGCGGGCCGC
>CAMDHY010000085.1 GCA_945898215.1 Pseudoxanthobacter soli DSM 19599
GTCGCGACGCGAAGCGGGCGCCTGATCGATCGCCGCCCTTCGCCGCCGACCCCTGTGCGCACGGCGGTCCCACCGCCCGCCGAGCGCCGAAAGAGACGACGATGAGCGACGATCATGCCGGCGCGACCCCCCGCGCCGGCGCCTTTTTCGGCCGCCGCAAGGGCCGGCCGCTGAAGCCGCGCCAGGCAGACGCGACGGAGACGCTGCTGCCGGCGCTGCGGCTCGATCTCGCTGCACCCGCCCCGGCGGAGCTTTCGGCGCTGTTCCCCCGCCCGGTCTCCCGCGTCTTCCTGGAGATCGGCTTCGGCGGCGGCGAGCACCTTCTGAACCTCGCCGCGACCGAGCCCGACACCGGCTTCATCGGCTGCGAGCCGTTCGTCACCGGCATGGCGAAGGCGCTGTCGGCGATCGCCACGGGTGGCATCGATACGATCCGCCTCCACCCGGACGACGCCGTCGCGGTCCTCGACTGGCTGCCGGACGCCTCTCTCGACCGCGTCTACCTGCTCTACCCCGATCCGTGGCCGAAGAAGCGCCACTGGAAGCGCCGCTTCGTCTCCTCAGATACCCTCGACCGGCTGGCGCGCGTGACGAAGCCGGGCGCCGAGTTCCGCTTCGCGAGCGACATCGACACCTACGTCGACTGGACGCTCGGCCACGTCCGCGACCATGGCGCCTTCCGCTGGACGGCGGAAACGGCTGACGACTGGCGCCGCCCCTGGGCCGGCTGGCCCGGCACCCGCTACGAGGCGAAGGCGCTGCGGGAGGGCCGGCCGCCGGCGTACCTGAGGTTCGTGCGGCGGTAGCGACGGGCGGGCCGGTGGGCCGATGACGCCCACCGACAGTCGCGCCCTCTTCAATCTTTCCGTGCGGCGTCCGAAAATCGGCTACTGATGCACGGGCGCCCGTTCGCCGCCGCCGGATGCCCGTCGGGGGCCCGGGCGAGAGGGCCCGACCCATGACATGGCTGGTGAGGACGGCCGCGATCGCTGCGATCGCGCTGACGACGTCTGCGACCGTGGCGGACGCCGCGCGGTGCGACCTGCGCATGCTGAAGGGCGTGTGGGCGGGCACCTCGACGCTCGGCAGCAAGGCGCCCGACCACTGCACGATCTACATCGCCCACAACGACGGCCGGCTCGACAACAGCATCTGCACCGGCCTCGTCATCCTGCCCGTCAAGATCGTCAGCGGCCGGCTGCACATCAGCCGCGACTGCCGGCTCACCGGCCGGCTGACGTTCGACAGCCAGCTCGTCGGCAAGCGCACCTTCGAGGTCGCGGGCAAGCTCGACCCGAAGAGCCGCCTGATCTCGCTCAAGGGCAAGCAGGGCGAGCGCATCGACCTGCTGCGCTTCGCCCTCGAAGAGCGGCCGTAAGGACGAGGCTACAGGCAGCAGTCTGCGAGAGACCCGACACGGCGGCAGGCCGTCCGAAGCCCGGTTGCCGCCGTCCCACCCTCCCGCACCCGTCAGCGGCGGACGGTGCCCGCCGGCGCGTCCTCCTCGGCGATGCCGGCGATGCCCGCCTCCCAGCCGAGGATCGCCCGCTTGCGGGTGAGGCCCCAGTGGTAGCCGGTGAGGTCGCCGCTCTTGCCGAGCACGCGGTGGCAGGGGACCACGAAGGAGAGCGGGTTTCGCCCGACGGCACCACCGACGGCGCGGGCCGCCGTCGGCCGGCCGATGTGGGCGGCGACGTCGGAATAGGTGGTGGCGGCGGCGAACGGCACCTTCAGGAGCGTCTCCCAGACGCAGACCTCGAAGTCCGAGCCGATGAGCACGATCCTGAGCGGCGTGTCCGGCCGCCAGCGCTCGCGGTCGAAGATGCGCGTGGCAAAGGGCAGCGTCGCTCCGACGTCCTCCACATAGGCGGCCCGCGGCCAGCGCGAGGCCATGTCGGCGAAGGCGCGGCGGTCGCCCTCGGCGGTGTCGGAGAAGGCGATGCCACAGAGGCCGCGGTCGGTGATCATCACCAGCGAGCGGCCGAAGGGCGAGGCGTGCCAGCCCCAGCGGATGACGAGGCCCTCGCCGCCGACCCGGAAGGCCCCCGGCGTCATCGCCTCGTGGGTGATGAACAGGTCGTGCAGGCGGGCCGGGCCCGACAGCCCGAGCTCGTAGGTGGTGTCGAGCACGCTCGCGTCCGCCTTCAGCATCCGCCGGGCGTTGTCGAGCGTCAGCGCCTGCAGGAACTGCTTCGGGCTGAGGCCGGCCCAGCGGCGGAAGGTCCGCTCGATCTTCACCGGCGAGACGCCGATGGCGAGGGCGATCGCCTTCAGGTCCGGCTGGTCGCGCCAGTGGGCCGAGAGATAGGCGATCGCCGCCCGCACCACGGCGTAGTCGTCCGGCGGCGGCGCGCAGGGCACGGCGAGGTCGCAGCCGGGCAGGATCAGTTCGGCGGCCGCGACGGGCTCGGGCGCTGCGATCGACAGGGTCATGACGCTAATCCTCCGGACGACCCCCGCACGCTAGTCGTGCGCTCGCCCCGCCACCACCCGATTTCCGACACGCGCCGGTCGGGCGGCGCGAGCGTCAGGCGAGCGAGCGTCCGCTGCGCACCGCCCCGAGGGCCGCGCCGAGCGCCTTCGCGAAGCTCTCGCGGGCATCGGGATCCAGGAAGGCGCCGATGTCGTGGCGCTGGCCGTGGGAGGTGAGCGCGAGGCCGACGACGCCCTCGTCCTCGACGCGGTCGACGACGAGGCGGGCCCAGTAGGGATCGAGGCGGATCTCGCTCGCCTCGCCGCGGGCGGTGACGCGGCGGATCAAGAGCGTGCCGTCGCCGAGGCGGATCTCCTCGTAGGCGCGGGCGGCGCGGTAGTTGGCGCGGAAGGCCGCCCAGACGATCACCACGTCGAGCCCGAAGAAGCCGACCACCGGCCAGGCGCCCATGGCCATGAAGGCTGCGCCGCCGACGAAGCAGACGCCGCCGACGATCGCCATGACGACCAGGAAGCCCTTCGGCCCGAGCGACCGGTGCGGCGTCAGGACGGCGTGGAACTCGGGGCGCGCAGCCGGCTCCGGCTGCCCCGCGGCGCCGTCCGGCCGGTCCATCGCGTCGTTGTCGTTCCCCATGAGCCGCGAGTATAGAGGGGCCATGGGGATTGCAAAGCAGGCAGCGACAAAGCGCGCACCGGGCGCGGCAGGACCGCGCAAGCGCCGCGCCGCGAGGCTCTATTGCCCCGCCGAGGTGGAGGCGATTTTCGCTCGCCTCGCCGCCGCCGACCCCGAGCCAAAGACGGAGCTCGAATACAAGAACCCGTTCACCCTGCTGGTGGCGGTGGTGCTGTCGGCCCAGGCGACCGACGCCGGCGTCAACAAGGCGACGCGCGGGCTGTTCGCCCTCGCCGATACGCCCGCCGCGATGGTGGCGCTGGGCGAGGAGCGCGTCACCGAGCTGATCCGGACGATCGGGCTCTTCCGCAACAAGGCGAAGAACGTCGTGGCGCTGTCACGCCGGCTGGTCGAGGACCACGGCGGCGAGGTTCCGCACGACCGGGCGGCGCTCGAGGCGCTGCCGGGGGTCGGCCGCAAGACCGCGAACGTGGTGCTCAACGTCGCCTTCGGCGAGCCGACGATCGCCGTCGACACCCACATCTTCCGCATCGGCAACCGGCTGGGCCTGGCGCCGGGGCGGACGCCCGACGAGGTGGAGGCGCGGCTCATGGAGATCGTGCCGCCGGCCTATCTGCAGCACGCCCACCACTGGCTGATCCTGCACGGCCGCTACACCTGCGTGGCGCGGGGGCCGAAGTGCGGCAACTGCCGCATCGCCGACCTCTGCAAGAGCCCCGAGAAGAAGCTCCCCGCCGCTGCCTGACGGCGAAGTGGCGCGGCGACCGGCGGGCGGGCCCGCCGGTGTCTCAGGCGCGCCAGAACGGCTTTTCGATCTCGTGGACGGCCCAGGTTACGTCGAAGCCGGCGTCGCGCAGCAGGCGGCGGTCGGTGTCGAGCAGGCGGCCGAGTTCGCGGCGCAGGCGGATGCGCTCCGACCACGTCGCGATCTCCCCGCCGCCATGGCGGGAGATATCGTCGAGCACGGCCGAGACGGCGTCGGCGAGGGCGCGGGCGGGCGGATTGGAAAGATGAGCTGACATCATGATTGGTGTTCCGATTGGATTTCGGATTGTATGTAGGCGGCGGCCTGGGCGCCCGCAAACGAGTAGTTCGCACCCGAAATGTGCGTAAAACTCATGATGAAACCGGAGGATTTTAGGTGGCGAAACGGCTGCCATCGCTGACGGCGCTGAGGGCCTTCGAGGCGACCGCGCGGCTTTCCAGCGTGACGCGGGCGGCCGACGAGCTGCACGTCACCCAGAGCGCCGTCAGCCGCCATCTGCGCACGCTCGAGGACGAACTCGGCCTGCCGCTGGTGCGCCGCGTCCACCGCGGCGTCGCCATCACCCCGGCCGGCCGGACGCTCGCGACCGCGCTGTCGGCCTCCTTCGAGCGCATCGGCGAGACGATCGAGCGGCTGACGCGGGAGAAGAACTCGGTGCGGCTCCGGGCGCAGCCCTCGATCGGCGTGCGCTGGCTGTGGCCGCGGCTGCACCGCTTCGAGGCGGCCCACCCGGAGGTGCGGCTCCACGTCGACATCCTCTGGCACAACATGCAGCCGGACGACGTCGAGCACGACGTCGGCATCCGCGTCGGGCGCGGGGCCTTTCCCGAGGAGGAGGCGTCCCTTCTGATGGTCGAGCAACTGACGCCGGTGTGCGCGCCGTCGCTTCTCCTCGCCAATCCCCGTCCGTGGACGGCGACGACGCTCGCCCATCTGCCGCTGCTGCACGGCGCGACGGACTATGCCGACTGGCGGACCTTCGTCGACGGCTGGTCCGGCGGCGTCTTCGACGTCGAGCGCGGCTCGAGCTTCGACGTGCTCGACATGGCGCTGCGCGCGGCGGAGGCGGGCCGCGGCGTGCTCGCGGCCGACATCAACCTGATCGGCGAGGATCTCGCCGCCGGCCGGCTGGTGGCGCCGTGCGACGACATCGTGCCGAGCGGCCACGCCTACTACGTCGTCTGCCCCGACCGTGGCGACGACCTGCCGGCGGTCCGCTTCCTGCGCGACTGGCTGATCGAGGAGGCGCGGGCGACGGTGGCGCAATCGTTGCCGGGGCCGTGAGCCGCCGCTCGGCGGACGGCTTGTGTTCTCACAGCTTTGCGACTATGCACTCGTCATCCATCATCTCGTTCGGGTCCGAATGGGAGTGGGTTCCGCCCCCGGAACCCGCTCTTTTTTGCTTAGCCGGACGGGACCGTACCGGAGCCCGATTTGCGGAGCCCGACTTGGCTGAGACGGACACCATCGCCGACATCACCGCCGCGCCACAGGATCCCCTGACGGATCTGCTGCGCGAGCCGCGCGTGGTGACGGAGCGCGGCCTCGACGCGCGCGTCGCCGCGATCGTCGAGCCGGTCGTCGTCGACCTCGGCTTCCGCCTCGTGCGCGTCCGGGTCTCGAGCCAGAACGGCTGCACGCTGCAGATCATGGCCGAGCGCGCCGACGGCACCATGGGCGTCGACGAGTGCGAGGAGGTGAGCCGCATGGTCTCGCCGGCGCTCGACGTCGACGACCCGATCGACCGCGCCTATCACCTCGAGGTCTCCTCGCCCGGCATCGACCGGCCGCTGGTGCGCCGCTCCGACTTCGAGCGCTGGACCGGCCACGTCGCCAAGGTGGAGCTCGCGGTGGCGACGCCCGAGGGACGCAAGCGCTTCCGCGGCGTGCTCGGCGGCCTCGACGGCGGCCGCTTCGCGCTGCTGCCGGAGCCCGAGGTGAAAACGCCGCCGAAACCCGGCGCCCGCGTCGCCAAGGCGAAGCAGAAGCCGGCGGAGCCCGGCGAGCCGGTCTGGCTCAACCTCGACGACGTCGGCGAGGCACGCCTCGTCCTCACCGACGCGCTGATCGCCGACGCCCTGAAGGCGGAGGCGGCGGCGGACGAAACCCGCGACCCGACGCGGGACGACGACTGAGACCACCCGAGAAGACACCTGAGGGACACGTCCCCACGGAGAGAAATGCCATGGCTGTCAGCGCCAACCGCCTCGAGCTCCTGCAGATCGCCGATGCTGTCGCCCGCGAGAAATCGATCGACCGCGGCATCGTCATCGCGGCGATGGAGGACGCCATCCAGAAGGCGGCCCGCTCGCGCTACGGCTCCGAGACCGAGGTGCGCGCCGAGATCAACCCGCGCACCGGCGAGATCCGGCTGCAGCGCCTGCTGCAGGTGCTGGAGCAGATCGAGAATCCGGCCACCGACATCGACCTCGTCGAGGCGCGCGCCCGCAACCCGGCCGCCCAGATCGGCGACTACATCGCCGAGCCGCTGCCGCCGATGGACTTCGGCCGCATCGCCGCCCAGTCGGCCAAGCAGGTGATCGTGCAGAAGGTGCGCGAGGCCGAGCGCGACCGCCAGTTCGACGAGTTCAAGGACCGCATCGGCGACATCGTCTCCGGCACGGTGAAGCGCGCCGAATACGGCAACGTCATCGTCGACCTCGGCCGTGGCGAGGCGATCGTCCGCCGCGACGAGCTCATCCCGCGCGAGACCTTCCGCCCCGGCGACCGCATCCGCGCCTACGTCTACGACGTCCGCCGCGAGCAGCGCGGCCCGCAGATTTTCCTGTCGCGCACCCATCCGCAGTTCATGGCGAAGCTGTTCGCCCAGGAAGTGCCGGAGATCTACGACGGCATCATCGAGGTGAAGTCGGTCGCCCGCGATCCGGGCTCGCGCGCCAAGATCGCCGTCTATTCGCGCGAATCCTCGATCGACCCGGTCGGCGCCTGCGTCGGCATGCGCGGCAGCCGCGTCCAGGCCGTCGTGCAGGAGCTGCAGGGCGAGAAGATCGACATCATCCCCTGGAATCCCGACGCCGCCACCTTCATCGTCAACGCCCTGCAGCCGGCCGAGGTCGCCAAGGTGGTGCTCGACGAGGACGCCGAGCGCATCGAGGTGGTGGTGCCGGACGACCAGCTGTCGCTCGCCATCGGCCGCCGCGGCCAGAACGTCCGCCTCGCCTCGCAGCTCACCGGCTGGGACATCGACATCCTGACCGAGCAGGAGGAGAGCGAGCGCCGACAGAAGGAGTTCCTGGAGCGCACCCAGCTCTTCGTCGAGGCGCTCAACGTCGACGAGGTCGTCGGCCAGCTGCTCGCCGCCGAGGGCTTCACCTCGGTGGAGGAGGTCGCCTACGTCGAGCTCAACGAGATCGCCACCATCGAGGGCTTCGACGAGGGCACGGCGGAAGAGATCCAGGCCCGCGCCCGCGACTATCTCGAGGAGATCGAGCGCGGTCTCGACGAGGAGCGCCGCGCGCTCGGCGTCGAGGACGAGGTGAAGACGGTGCCCGGCGTCACCTCGCTGATGCTGGTGGCGTTCGGCAAGGGCAACATCAAGACCGTCGAGGACCTCGCCGGCTGCGCCACCGACGATCTCGTCGGCTGGACCGAGCGCAAGCTCGGCGAGGTCGTCCGCCACCCCGGCGTGATGACCGAGCAGGAGCTGTCGCGTGCCGAGGCCGAGGAGATCATCATGCAGGCCCGTCTCGCCGCCGGCTGGATCGAGGCCGACGAGGTGGAGGCCGAGGCCGAGGAAACGGCCGAGGACGAGCCGGAGGCGTGAGCCGGACGGGACCCCGCGACGGATGCCGCGCCGCAGCGAGCCGACGGAGCGACAGTGTCTGGTCAGCCGCGAGGTGCGGCCGACGGCCGAACTCGTGCGCTTCGTGCTCGGTCCCGACGACCAGGTGGTGGCCGATCTGAAGCGGGTGCTGCCGGGTCGCGGCGTGTGGGTGACGGCGACGCGCGAGGCGGTGGCGGAGGCCGAGCGCAAGCGCCTGTTCGCGCGCGGCTTCAAAGAGAGCGTCGCGGTCGAGCCTGGCCTCGCCGGGCGCGTCGAGGCAATGATGGAGGTGGCCGCACTGTCGGCTCTGTCGCTCGCCCGCAAGGCCGGGTCGCTCGTCACCGGCTTTACCAAGGTGGAGGCGGCGATCGGGTCCGGCGAGGCGGCGATGCTGGTGGAGGCGAGTGACGCCGCCGAGGACGGCACCCGCAAGCTCACCGCCGCCATCGTGCGGCGCTTCGGCACGCCGGACGGCTTGCCGGTTGTACGGCTCTTCTCCTCGGACCAAATGGGTTTGGCATTGGGTCTGACAAATGTGATACATGCTGCGGTGCTCGCGGGACCAGCCGGCAACGGCTTCCTGGCGTGCGCGTCTGCGCTTGTGCGCTACCGCGGACCGAGCATCACGGACATCGCGTGAGCGTTGCTCGTGGCGCGCCCCGAAACGGGGCCGGCGCCGGCTGGGCGCATCGGTGTCGGGCGCATCGGCGCGGCAGACCCCGCGCCAGGACGTCGGGACGGCGTGGCACGGTCCGCGCCGCGAGGCCCACACGGCGCCGATCGCGCCGCGTAGGCGCATGGGTGCGGCTCGGCCGCGCCGGTGCAGGATGGCGCGGCAGACCCCGCGCCCTGAAGTTTCGGACGACCGCGCCGCGGCCGTCCACCGGGCGGCCGGCGGGTCGCGAGACGAATTCGAGATGGTGCCTCGGGCGCCGACGGGACTGAAGACGGCATGAACGATACCAACGACCACGGCGAGAAGACCCTCAGCGTCGAGCGCAAGAAGACCTTCTCCTTGCGCCGGCCGTCGGTCGAGCAGGGCACCGTCCGGCAGAGCTTCAGCCACGGACGCACCAAGGCCGTGGTGGTCGAGAAGAAGAAGCGGCGCATCGCCCTGCCGGGCGAGCCCGGTCACGTGCCCGGCCAGACCGAGGACGCCGCCCCGGCGCCCGAGCCGCGCGTCGAGGCCCCGCGCCCGGCCGCCCCGGCTCCGGCGCCCCCGGCCCCGGCCCCGGCCGTGGCTGCTGCTCCCAAGCCGATCGTCGCCGCCCCGCCGACGGTCGCCGCTCGGCCCGCCCCGGCCGCGCCGAGCGCGCCCGTCGCGCCGCCGCGTCCGACCGTCACCGCCGCCCCCGCCCGGCCGGCGCCGACCGTGGCACCGGCTCGGCCGGCACCGACCGTCGCGCCGGCTCGGCCGTCGCCGGCGGGTCCGTCCGCCTCCACCCGTGCGCCGATGTCGACGACGCCGAGCGAGCGGCCGCGGCCGGCCGACCAGCGCGGTCGTGTCGTCCACCGCACCCTCACCCAGGAAGAGATTGGCGCCCGCACCCAGGCGCTCGCCGAGGCTCGCCTGCGTGAGGTCGAGGACCGCAAGCGCGCCGAGGAGGAGGCCAAGCGCGAGCGCGAGGAGCTCGAGCGCCTGCGCCGCGAGCGCGAGGAGGCCGAGCGCCGCCGCGCCGAGGAAGAGGCGCTGCGCCAGCAGGAGAACGAGGCGCGCCGGGCGGCCGACATCGCCGCCGGTCGCGACCCGGATCCGGAGCCCGAGCCCGAGCCGGAACCCGCGCCGGCCCCTGTCGCCGTGCCAACGCCGGCCTCCGCCGAGATGGTGGCGGCGGCCCGCCGCGCGCCGCTGACGCCCGACGAGACCGAAGCCGAGACCAAGGCGAAGGCGCTGACGGCGGTGAAGCGGCCGAAGGGGGCCGTCGTCGCCAAGCCGGCGCCGAAGACCGACGACCGTCGCCGCACCCGCCTCACCATCGTCAAGGCGCTGGAGGGCGACGACACCCGCTCGCGCTCGCTCGCCGCCATGCGCCGGCGCGTCGAGAAGCAGAAGCGGGCGATGAACACCGGCCCGCGCGAGAAGATCAGCCGCGAGGTCATCCTGCCGGAGACGATCTCCATCCAGGAGCTCGCCAACCGCATGGCCGAGCGCGGGGTCGACGTCATCAAGCTCCTGATGAAGCAGGGGCAGATGCTGAAGATCACCGACGTGATCGATGCCGATACCGCCCAGCTCCTGGCCGAGGAGCTCGGCCACACGGTGAAGCGCGTCTCGGAGTCCGACGTCGAGGACGGCCTGTTCTCGGAGATCGCCGACAACAGCGACGGCCCGCCGCGTCCGCCGGTCGTGACCATCATGGGCCACGTCGACCACGGCAAGACGTCGCTGCTCGACGCCATCCGCAACACCAGCGTGGTGAGCGGCGAGGCGGGTGGCATCACCCAGCACATCGGCGCCTACCAGGTCGAGAAGAACGGCGGCAAGATCACCTTCATCGACACGCCGGGCCACGCCGCCTTCACGGCGATGCGTGCCCGTGGCGCCAAGGCGACGGACATCGTCATCCTGGTGGTGGCGGCCGACGACGGCGTCAAGCCGCAGACGATCGAGGCGATCAACCACGCGCGGGCGGCCCACGTGCCGATCATCGTGGCGATCAACAAGATCGACAAGCCGGGCGCCAACCCCGAGCGGGTGCGCACCGACCTGCTGCAGCACGAGATCGTCGTCGAATCGATGGGAGGCGACACCCTCGAGATCGAGGTTTCGGCGCTGAAGGGCACCGGTCTCGACAAGCTGCTCGAGGCGATCCTCCTGCAGACCGAGGTGCTCGAGCTGCGCGCCGACCCGACCGTGCTCGCCGAGGGCATCGTCATCGAGGCGAAGCTCGACAAGGGGCGCGGCCCGGTGGCCACCGTCCTTGTGCAGCGCGGCACCGTGCGTCCCGGCGACGTTCTGATCGCCGGCGCGGAGTGGGGACGCGTCCGCGCCCTCATCGACGATCGCGGCGAGCAGGTGAAGGAAGCTGGCCCGTCGATGCCGGTCGAGGTGCTCGGTTTCCAGGCGACGCCGGAGGCGGGCGACCGCTTCGCCGTCGTCGAGAACGAGGCCCGCGCCCGCGAGGTCGCTGACTACCGCCAGCGCGTCCGTCGCGACAAGGCCTCGTCGCGTCCGGGCCTGCGCTCCTCGCTCGCCGACATGATGAGCCAGCTGAAGTCGACCGGCCGCAAGGAGTTCACGCTGCTCGTCAAGGGCGACGTGCAGGGCTCGGTCGAGGCGATCGTCGGCGCGCTCGACAAGCTCGGCACCTCCGAGGTGGCGGCCCGCGTGCTGCTGTCGGGCGTCGGTGCGATCACCGAGTCCGACGTGACGCTCGCCAACGCCTCGAACGCGGCGATCATCGGCTTCAACGTCCGCGCCAACAAGCAGGCGCGCGACCTCGCCGAGCGCGACGGCATCGAGATCCGCTACTACAACGTCATCTACGACCTCGTGGACGACGTGAAGGCGGCGATGTCCGGCCTCTTGTCGCCGGAGCGGCGCGAGACCTTCCTCGGCAATGCCGAGATCCTGCAGGTCTTCGACGTCTCGAAGGTCGGCAAGGTCGCCGGCTGCCGCGTCACCGAGGGCACCGTCGAGCGCGGCGCCCAGGTCCGCCTCATCCGCGAGGGTGTCGTCATCCACGAAGGCAAGCTCTCGCAGCTGAAGCGCTTCAAGGACGACGCCCGCGAGGTGGTGGCCGGCCAGGAGTGCGGCATGGCCTTCGAAGGCTACCAGGACATGCGTCCCGGCGACGTCATCGAGTGCTTCCGCGTCGAGCAAGTGGCGCGCACGCTGTAGCCGGCTTCGGACGGCGGTCCTTCCGGATCGCCGTCCCGCCGTCTTCGAGCCCACGATCCGCCCACCGACGCGCCGCGGCGCCGTCGGGGGCGACGGTTTCGGTTCCGCCCGGTTCCAGTCCGGGCCGATCCGGGAGATCAAGGACCCATGCGAAAGACATCTTCCGATCGGGGGGCGGGCATCCCGTCCCAGCGCCAGTTGCGCGTCGCCGAGGCGGTGCGCCACGCGATCGCCGACATCCTCGCCCGCGGCACGTCCCATGAGCCTGCCCTCGACGGGCTGATGCTGACCATCCCCGAGGTGCGGATGAGTCCGGACCTGAAGAACGCCACCGTGCTGGTGATGCCACTCGGCGGCCGTGACATCGAGGCGACGCTCGCCGCGCTGGAGGGGGCCCGCGGCCGCCTCAAGGGCATGGTCGGCCGCCAGGCCGGCCTGCGCTTCGTGCCGGAGCTGCGCTTCCGCCTCGATACCCGCTACGACGACGACAACCGCATCGACGGCCTGCTGCGCGACCCGACGGTCCGCCGCGACATCGACGCCGCGCCGGCCGACGGAGGCGACGATGAGCGTTGAAGACCCGCACGTCGCGGCCGAACCCGCCTCCCACGCCAACCCCGAAGAGCTTGCGGACGACATCGAGGCGGGCGTCCCGCCCGGCGACGAGCAGGATCATCCGGGTCACCCCGGCGAGGCCAACGCCGTTGAGCCGGGCCGCCGCAAGCCGAAGCGTGAGCAGCGCCGGCGGCCGAAGCGCATCGTCGACGGCTGGCTGATCCTCGACAAGCCGATCGGCCTCACCTCCACCGAGGCGCTCGGCATCGTCAAGCGCTGCTACGGCGCCGCCAAGGCCGGCCACGCCGGCACCCTCGACCCGCTCGCCTCCGGCTGCCTGCCGCTCGCCTTTGGCGAGGCGACGAAGACCGTCCCCTACGTCTTCGAGGGCCGCAAGGTCTACCGCTTCACCGTGCGCTGGGGGGCGGAGACCGACACCGACGACGCCGAGGGCAAGGTTGTTGCGACCGCCGACGCGCGGCCTGAAATCGCCGCCGTCGAGGCGGTGCTGCCGTCGTTCATCGGCCGCGTCGAGCAGGTGCCGCCGCGCTATTCGGCAATCAAGATCGCCGGCGAGCGCGCCTACGATCTCGCCCGCGAGGGCGAGGTGATCAAGATGGCCTCGCGCTTCGTCGAGATCGACAGCCTGGAGATCGTCGGCGTGCCGGACGCCGACCACCTCGAGCTCGAGACCGAGTGCGGCAAGGGCACCTATGTGCGCGCCATCGCCCGCGATCTCGGCCGCCTGCTCGGCTGCTACGGCCACGTCTCGGCGCTGCGCCGGCTCGCCGTCGGCCCGTTCGACGAGGAGGACTTCATCACCATCGACGAGGTGCGCGCCTCGGCGGAAGGCCGCGAGGACGCGGCGCCTCTGCCGGAGTTGCTGCTGCCGGTCGACACCGCGCTCGCCGAACTCTTCGAACTCGACGTCAACCGCGTCGAGGCGAGCCGGCTGCTGCGCGGCCAGTCGATCATCGTCCGCGGCCGCGACCTGCCGCCGCTCGGCGAGACGATCTACGCCACCTGTGCCGGCCGCCTGGTGGCGCTCGGCGAGGTCGAGCAGGGCGCCTTCGTCCCCCGCCGCGTCTTCCACCTCGCCGCCCAGGACACGCGCTCCCGCGCTCCGATGGGCGAGATGGACGAGTAGGCCAGAGCCATCGACTGCAAATCCAGGTGGCGCGTGCGAGCCGACTGCGGCATCTTGAACGCGGTATCGCTCAAGGCGGACAGGTTCGCAATTTCATGGCCGGGACAGTGGACGATACGCTCGTTCTGTCGGTGCTACGCGAGCTCCGCAAAGAGTCGAGGGAGCAGCGCGAGCTTCTCTCCCAGTTCCTGGAACAGCTTCGTCGTAGCAGCGACCGTCTTGAATCGAAGCTGCTCGGGCTCGAGCGCCGACAGATCGGGCTCGAGGAGCGTATGCACAGCCTGGGTCCGGACCTGGAACTGATGATCAAGAGCGAGCTGCTTGGTCGTCTCACGCATTGCGAGACGATCATCGAGCAGACGTTGTCGTCCCGTCTTGCGGAGACACAGGCCCGGCCAGACTGACGCGCATCGTAAGCTCGTCGGCTCGCGACCCTCTCCGTCGCTGCGGCAACCGCGTCCGCCGTTCCCGCTGGAATTCCGCCGCAAACTTCGCCATAGTCAGCGCCGCCGCGCGCCCGTGACCGGGTGCAGCGGCGGCTCCCTTTGAACGACCCTGCTGGACGACATCCCGGCCTGGCCGCCGAAGCGGAGCCGAGGCGGCCCCGCGCCGCATTCCAGTGGCCTCGGCCGCGCAACGAAAGGTGACACGATGTCGATCACGGCAGAGCGCAAGCAGGCGCTCATCAAGGACTATGCTCGCGGCGAGAACGATACCGGTTCGCCGGAGGTGCAGGTCGCGATCCTCTCGGAGCGCATTTCCAACCTCACCGAGCACTTCAAGACGCACGGCAAGGACAACCACTCCCGCCGCGGTCTGCTCAAGATGGTGAGCCAGCGGCGCAGCCTGCTCGATCACCTGAAGAAGACCGAGGAGCCGCGCTACACGTCGCTCATCCAGCGCCTCGGCCTGCGCCGCTGATGCGATCCGCGGCAGGCGGCGCTTGTCGCCGCCGCCGCCCCTGAACAACCCGTGCGTCGCCGGAATTCGCCGGCGCGCGACGGGGCGAGACCCGGGACGCCGACGGCATGGGGCCGACGGCGTCCGAACACCAATGACCGAGGTCCGCTCGGCAGGGAGGGTCATGGGGCAGGATTGCCGGACCATCGGAACGGCAGCGCCGGTGCGGCGCCCCCCGACGATGGTCTCGCCGTCTTGCCCATGGCTTTTCGTGCCGCCCCGGGCCGCACGAAAGGACCGACATGTTCGACATTCAACGCGTTGAGATCGATTGGGCCGGGCGCCCGCTGGTGCTCGAGACCGGCCGCATGGCCCGCCAGGCCGACGGCGCCGTGCTCGCCACCTACGGCGAGACCACGGTGCTCGCCACCGTCGTCTCCGAGCGCGAGCCGAAGCCCGGCCTCGACTTCTTCCCGCTCACCGTCCACTACCAGGAGAAGGCCTTCGCGGCAGGCAAGATCCCCGGCGGCTTCTTCAAGCGCGAGGGCCGTCCGGGCGAGCACGAGGTGCTCACCTCCCGCCTGATCGACCGGCCGATCCGGCCGCTGTTCGCCGAGGGCTACAAGTGCGAGACGCAGGTGCTCGTCACCGTGCTCGCCCATGACCTCGAGAACGATCCCGACATCCTCGCCATGGTGGCGGCCTCCGCCGCCTTGACGATCTCCGGCGTGCCCTTCATGGGCCCGATCGGCGGCGCCCGCGTCGCCTACATGAACGGCCAGTACGTGCTCAATCCGGCGCACGACAGCCGCGCCGATTCCGAGCTCGACCTCGTCGTCGCCGGTACCGCCGACGCCGTCCTGATGGTCGAGTCCGAGGCGCGCGAGCTCTCCGAAGAGGTCATGCTCGGCGCCGTCATGTTCGGCCACAAGGGCTTCCAGCCGGTCATCGACGCGATCATCCAGCTCGCCGAGAAGGCCGCCAAGGAGCCGCGCGACCTGCCGGCCGTCGCCGACAAGGCGCTCTACGACAAGGTGAAGTCGCTCGCGGCCAGCGACCTCGCGTCCGCCTACGACATCCGCGCCAAGGCCGAGCGCCGCGCCGCCATCGAGGCCGCGAAGTCGAAGGTGAAGGCCGCCCTGATCGTCGAGGGCGACGCCTCGGCGCCGAAGCCGCAGGCCGTTTCCGAGGCCTTCAAGAAGGTCGAGGCCGACATCGTCCGCGGCGCCATCCTCGACAAGGGCACCCGCATCGACGGCCGCGACCTGAAGACGGTCCGCCCGATCCTGTCCGAGGTCGGCGTGCTGCCGCGCACCCACGGTTCGGCGCTGTTCACCCGCGGCGAGACGCAGGCCCTCGTGGTGGCGACGCTCGGCACCGGCGAGGACGAGCAGTTCATCGACGCGCTGGAAGGCACCTACAAGTCCAACTTCATGCTGCACTACAACTTCCCGCCCTACTCGGTGGGCGAGACCGGCCGCATGGGGTCGCCCGGCCGTCGCGAGATCGGCCACGGCAAGCTCGCCTGGCGCGCCATCCACCCGATCCTGCCGCAGCCGCACGAGTTCCCCTACACGCTGCGCGTCGTCTCCGAGATCACCGAGTCGAACGGCTCGTCCTCGATGGCGACGGTGTGCGGCTCCTCACTCGCGCTGATGGACGCCGGCGTGCCGCTGAAGCGGCCGGTGGCCGGCATTGCCATGGGCCTCATCAAGGAAGGTGAGCGCTTCGCGGTGCTGTCCGACATCCTCGGCGACGAGGATCATCTCGGCGACATGGACTTCAAGGTGGCCGGCACCGAGAGCGGCGTCACCGCGCTGCAGATGGACATCAAGATCGACGGCATCACCGAGGAGATCATGAAGGTCGCCCTCGGCCAGGCCAAGGCCGGTCGTCTGCACATCCTCGGCGAGATGGCGAAGGCGATCACCCAGGCGCGTCCGGAGCTCGGCGAGCATGCGCCGCGCATCGAGGTGATCAAGATCCCGACCGACAAGATCCGCGAAGTGATCGGCACCGGCGGCAAGGTGATCCGCGAGATCGTCGAGAAGACCGGCGCCAAGATCAACGTCGAGGACGACGGCACGGTCAAGGTCGCCTCCTCCGACGGCAAGGCGATCAAGGCGGCGCTGGCGTGGATCCGCGGCATCGCCGCCGATCCCGAGATCAACGCGATCTACGAGGGCACCGTCGTGAAGGTCGTCGAGTTTGGCGCCTTCGTGAACTTCTTCGGCTCGCGCGACGGCCTCGTCCACGTCAGCCAGCTCGCCCCTCAGCGCGTCCAGAACGTCAAGGACGTCGTCAAGGAAGGCGACAAGGTGTGGGTGAAGCTCCTAGGCTTCGACGAGCGCGGCAAGGTTCGCCTGTCGATGAAGGTCGTCGACCAGGCGACCGGCCAGGAGATCGCCTCCGAGCAGCCGGCGGCCTGAGCCGACGGCGCGCCGAGACACGCCCGGCGGCACTTTCCGCCGGGCAGGAAACCGGGGCGGCTTCGGCCGCGGCGACGGGTCGGCTGGTCCTCACCGGCTGGCCGATGGTTGGAGCGGCCGGGAAGCAATTCCCGGCCGCTCTGCTTTTTCGCGAACGAGAACCGTCGGAGCGGGCGGTTGTTCGAACAGTGCGGCACCCTCCAGGCCCTTGTCGGCCGGACGTTGGCGGCCGACCTTCCGACGATGTGAAGCTGGAGGACAGCGAATGGGACTGCTCGTCGACGGCGTCTGGCACGACAAATGGTACGACACCGCCGAGAGCGGCGGCCGCTTCGTGCGCAGGGAATCGCAGTTCCGCCACTGGGTGACGCCCGACGGCGCGCCAGGCCCGAGCGGCGAGGGCGGCTTCAGGGCCGAGCCCGGCCGCTACCACCTCTACGTCTCGCTCGCCTGCCCGTGGGCGCACCGGGCGCTGATCGTCCGCAGCCTCAAGGGGCTCGAGGACATGATCTCGGTCTCGGTCGTCCACTGGCTGATGCGCGGCGAGGGCTGGACCTTCGCCGACGGCCCGGGCGTCGTGCCCGACACCGTCAACGGTGCCGAGCGGCTCTACGAGGTCTACGTCAAGGCGCAGCCCGGCTACACCGGCCGCGTCACCGTGCCGGTGCTGTGGGACCGCACGCGCGCGACGATCGTCAACAACGAGTCGTCCGAGATCATCCGGATGCTGAACACCGCCTTCGACGGCCTCGGTGCGAAGCCCGGTGACTACTACCCAGAGGCGCTGCGGCCGGAGATCGACGAGATCAACGCCCGCGTCTACGCGACGCTCAACAACGGCGTCTACCGCTCCGGCTTCGCCACCACCCAGGAGGCGTACGAGGAGGCGGTGAACCCGCTGTTCGACACCCTCGACTGGCTGGAGGCGCGACTGGCGGACGGCCGCCGCTATCTCTGCGGCGAGACGCTGACGGAGGCGGACTGGCGGCTCTTCACCACCCTTGTCCGCTTCGACCCGGTCTATGTCGGCCACTTCAAGTGCAACCGCCGCCGCATCGCCGACTATCCCCGGCTGTCCGCCTACACGAAGCGCCTCTACGAGCATCCCGGCGTGGCGGAGACCGTCGATTTCGACCACATCAAGCGCCACTATTACGAGAGCCACCGCCACATCAACCCGACCGGCATCGTGCCGGTCGGCCCGGACCTGCCGTATTGAGGGCGCGCTACCAGCGCAGACCACAGAGGTCGACGTCGCCGGCCGGGAACGTCGCCCGGCCGAGCGGACGGACCATAAGGTTCAAGGTCGAGACGTCGAGGGCGCAGGTCGCCGGGTCGAGCGCCGTGACGGTGAGGACGCTGTGGCCGAAGCCGCAGGCGGCGTAGAAGCCGATCACGGCGTCGCGGCATTCCAGCAGCGCGAAGTCGGCGGCGGCGCTCGCCCTCAGGTCCTCAGCGAGGCGCTCGAAAATGGCCCGGCCGAGGCCGCCGCCGCGATGCGTCGGGTGGGTCGCGACCGCGCCGACGCCGGCGACGCGAACCTCCGCCCCATCGACGGCAATCGTCCGCACCGAAAAACCGAGGTGGGCGGCGAGCCCTCCTTCGGTGCCGCGGGCGATCACGCGTGCGATCGGTAGGCCGCCCCCGAAGTCGTGGCGGGAGAACACCTCGGCATGGTGCGGAGCGTAGGCGGCGACGGGGAAGGCGCGCAGCTCTGAGCGGTCGGCCTCGGTCAGGCCGGCTTCCGGCTGCACGGAAACGATGACGTCGCTGGCTTCTGGTCGAGCGCCCTGCTCCACCGCCGCCTCAGCCTCCGCCTGCGGCCCTCGCGCCGCGCGTCCGCCGCAGCGTCCGGGGCCGAGGGCCGGCCGGCGCCACCCTCAGCTGGCGTGGCGGCTGGCGTCGGCGCCGTAGTAGCTGACATAGCGCGGGTTGAGCGCCGACACCGGCATGACGATCAGCACGTCGGTGGTGCCGAACTGATGGTCGACGACGGCGTGCTCGCCGATCGAGGCGCCGAGGCGGAGGTAGCCCTTGATCAGCGGCGGCAGCGCGTGCAGCGCCGCCCGCGGGTCGACTGCCTCCTTCGCCATCCGGTTCATCTCCACCGCCCGCCCCGGCAGCGCCGAAACACGCCAGTCCTCCGGCGCGCGGGCGTAGTGGTGGAGGAAGGACAAAGGCAGCGCCAGCCGGTCGGGATCGGTGCCCTCCAGGCTGGCGCAGCCGATCATCACGTCGACGCCGTGGGCGAGCACATAGGCCCAGATGCCGTGCCAGAGCAGCTCCACCGTCCGCTTGGTGCGGTACGGCGGCAGCACGCAGGAGCGGCCGAGCTCGAGGAAGTCGAGGTCGGCGTGGCGATCGATGAGCGGCTGCAGGTCGAACTCGCCGGCCGAGTAGAAGCCGCTGTTGCGATCGGCCACCGACTGGCGCAGCAGCCGGTAGGTGCCGACCACCTCGGGCTTGCGGCGGCGGAAGGCGCGCGCCGGCGCGGCGTGGTCGAGCACCAGCACGTGGTCGCAGATCGCGTCGAAGGCGTCGGCGTCGCGGCGGCTGACGAGCGTCATCGCGTCGGCGATCGCCGACATCTCCTCATAGAAGACGTGATAGCGCAGCGCCTGCACCCGTCGCACCTCGGCACCCGAGCGGGCGAGCCGCACCTCGAGGTCGCCGATGCGACCGAGCGTCTCGGGGGTCGGTTGCGGTGCGCCTACCGGCAGGCGGATGCCGGGCAGGCCGGGCAAGGCGCGGCCGGCGAAGGGTAGCGCGCCGAAGGGAAGCGAGGCGAACGGACGGCCGCCGAATGGCAGGCCCTGGAACATCCGCCGCGGGGCGGGGGAGGCGTCGAGGCCCGGGGCGGGGCCGGGGACCGCGAACGGCACGAACCGGCGGACCAGGCTCGCCGGGGTCATCAGGCCGGTGCGCTTCATGTATCCTCCGGATCGCCGCTCGGTCGCCCGCCGGGCGGCGCGGCTGGTGCCACGCCGCGGCCGACGGCTCGGGTCGATGCGGCCCGGG
>CAMDHY010000086.1 GCA_945898215.1 Pseudoxanthobacter soli DSM 19599
GACGTCGGGGCGCTGGAGCGCTTCTGGCTGCACATGATCGACACCGTCGGCCTCGTCCACGCGATGATCCTGCGCCTGCAGGCGCTGCTCCTGCCGGTGCAGACCCTCGTCCTCGGCGGCCACTGAGGCGCCCGCCTCGGACCGCCGCCGGGACGGACGCAACGAGAGAGGCGTGCCGACCGTGTCCACCCCCGACGTGCCCGTGCCACCGCCTCCGGCGGCCGGCGCGTGGCGCCTGATCCCGGCCGGCCTCGCCGCCGTCCGCACGGCGACCCTCGGCCGCGACGTCTCCGCCGGGCTCGCCGTCGCCGCCGTCGGCCTGCCCTCGGCGATCGCCTACCCGGCCATCGCCGGGCTGCCGGCCGAGACCGGCCTCTATGCGAGCATCGCCGCCGCGCTCGGCTACGCCCTGTTCGGCGCCTCGCGACGGCTCTGCGTCGGACCGGACGCGGCGACGATGACGATGCTCGCCGGCGTGCTTGCGACCGTCGTCGCCGCGATCCCCGTGACCGCGTCCGCCGGCCGCACCGACGCCGCGGCGGCGATCGCGCTCATCGTCGGCGGGCTCTGCCTCATCGCCCGCGTGCTTCGCCTGGGCGTGCTCGCGACCTTCCTGTCACGACCGATCCTGACCGGCTTCTTCGCCGGCATCTCGCTGTCGATCCTGATCGGCCAGATCGGCCGCGTCACCGGCGCATCGATCGCGGCGGGTGGCCTGTTCGCCCCGCCGGTCGAGCTCCTGCGCGAGGCGGCGACGATCCACTGGCCGACGGTGGCGCTCGCCGCCGCCCTGTTCGGGCTGTTGCAGCTGCTCCGCCGCTCGCCGGTGCCGGGCCCGGTCGTCGTCGTCGTCCTGTCGGTGCTGCTGTCCTGGCTGTTCGATTTCCGCAGCCTCGGCATCGCCGTCGTCGGCGCGGTCCCAACGGGGCTGCCGACGCTCGCCTTGCCGTCCCTCGACGGGATGCCGCTCGGCCCGCTCCTGCTCGGCGCCGGGGCGGTCTTCCTCGTCGCCTTCGGCTCCGGCATCGTCACCGCCCGCTCGTTCGGCGACCGCAGCGGCGAGCGCGTCGACCCGAACGCCGAGCTCGTCGGCTTCGGCGGCGCCAACCTCGCGGCCGGCCTCGCCGGCGGCTTCCCGGTGTCGTCCTCGGATTCGCGCACCGCCATCAACGTCGCCGTCGGCGGCAGTTCGCAGCTCTCCGGCCTCGTCTCGGCCGCCGCCCTCGTCGTCACGCTGCTATTCCTCGCCGAACCGCTGGCCCTTCTCCCCATCCCGGCGCTGGGGGCGATCCTCGTCTCCGCCGCCCTCGGCATGATCGATGTTTCGAGCCTGAAGCGGCTGTGGCAGGTGAGCCGGATCGAGTTCGCCTTCGCCATGATCGCGTTCGCCGGCGCCGTCGGCTTCGGCGTGCTGAACGGCGTCGTCGTCGCCGTCGTGGCAACCCTCGTCTACCTGCTCCTGAAGAGCATGTACCCGCGCGATGCCCTGCTCGGCCGCGTCGAGGGCCGCGACGGCTTCTACAAGCTCCACCGCGTCCCGGCGGCCCGGCCGGTGCCCGGCCTCACCCTCTGCCTCGTCGAGGGCACCCTGCTCTTCTACAACGCCGACTATGTCGGGGGCCGGCTGGCGGCGATCGCCGACGGGCTCGGGCCGGAGGCGCGCTGGTTCGTGCTCGACGCGAGCGCCATCGTGCAGATCGATTCCACCGGCGCCGCCGCCCTCGACGACTTCGCCGGACACCTAGAGGCGCGCGGCATCGCGCTTGGCATCGTCGAGCTCCATGCCGAGGCGCAGGCGCTGCTCGAGCGCACCGGCTTCGTCGCGCGCATCGGGCCGACCATGCTGTTCGACGACCTGCAGGACGCGCTGGCCGCCTATCGCCGGGCGACGCTCGCCGAAGCGTGACCACGACCATCACGCGGCCGTCACCGGGGCGCGTCACCTCTTTTGGCGGGCGGCGTGATCCAGGCGGCTCGATCCGGGCCGCTTGATCTCGGTCAACGCCATCGGATCGGGTTCATGCTGTGGTGCAGCATGACGAGCGGCCGCCGCCCGCCGGGGAGATGACGATGCCGACCGCAGCCAACGCGACACGCCCGGCCGCGCCGCCGCCACCACCCGTCGCCGCCCTCGCCCAGGCCGCCGACTACGTCACCGACGCGGCGCAGCGCTCGGTGCTCTTCCTCGACGTCATGCGCCGCCGGTCCGAGCAGTATCGCGCGCACATGGCCGAGACGGCGCCGCACGTCCTCGACTACGCCGCCGAACTCGTCTGCGACGGCCGCACGCTGCCGCGGCCGGTGAACTACGGCTTGGTCCGCATCGTCCCGCCCGACGGCGTCACCGTCGATCCGGCCCGCCGCCCCTTCGTCGTCGTCGACCCGCGCGCCGGCCACGGCCCGGGCATCGGTGGCTTCAAGGCCGACAGCGAGATCGGCGTCGCGCTCGCGGCCGGCCACCCCTGCTACTTCATCGGCTTCCTGCCGGATCCGATGCCCGGCCAGACCATCGAGGACATCGCCCGCGCCGAGGCGGTCTTCCTGGAGACCGTGATCGCCCGCCACCCGCAGGCGCGCGAAAAGCCGTGTGTCATCGGCAACTGCCAGGCCGGCTGGGCGGTGGCGATCCTCGCATCGCTGCGGCCCGAGCTGTTCGGCCCGATCATCCTCGCCGGCTCGCCGCTCTCCTACTGGGCGGGCGTCACCGGCAAGAACCCGATGCGCTACTCCGGCGGGCTCCTGGGCGGCAGCTGGCTCACAGCGCTCACCGGCGACCTCGGCGCCGGCATCTTCGACGGCGCATGGCTCGTCCAGAACTTCGAGAACCAGAACCCCGCCAACACCTTGTGGTCGAAGCAGTACAACCTCTATTCGAAGGTCGACACCGAGGCCGAGCGCTATCTCGGCTTCGAGCGCTGGTGGGGCGGCCACGTCACCCTCAACGCCCAGGAGATGCAGTTCATCGTCGACGAGCTGTTCGTCGGCAACAAGCTTGCCGCCGGCGAGATCCGCACCTCCGACGACACCGCGGTGGACCTCCGCAACATCCGCTCGCCGATCGTCGTGTTCTGCTCGAAGGGCGACAACATCACGCCGCCGCAGCAGGCGCTCGACTGGATCCTCGACCTCTACGACAGCGTCGACGACATCCGCGCTCACGGCCAGACGATCGTCTACACGGTCCACGAGAGCGTCGGCCACCTCGGCATCTTCGTCTCGGCGGGCGTCGCGCGGAAGGAGCATGGCGAGTTCGCCTCCAATATCGACATGATCGACGTGCTTCCACCCGGCCTCTACGAGGCGACGTTCGAGCCGCGCGCCGCGGCGACGGGCGAGACGGATCTGGCAACCGGCGAGTGGGTGATGCGCTGCGAGGCGCGCAGCCTCGACGACATCCGCGCCCTGGGCGGCAACGACGCCGCCGACGAGCGCCGCTTCGCCACCGCCGCCCGCGTCTCCGAGATCAACCTCGCGCTCTACCGCGCCTTCGCCCAGCCCTTCGTCAAGGCGACCGTGACGCCGCCGATGGCGGAGGCGATGCGCAAGCTCCACCCGCTCCGCCTCTCCTACGAGGCCTTCGGCGACGCCAACCCCTTCCTCGCGTGGCTGCGCCCGACGGCCGAGCGGGTGCGCGCGGACCGACGGCCGGTCGCCCCGGACAACCCGTTCCTGGCCCTGCAGAACCAGATGTCGGAGCGCATCGTCGACGGCCTCGACGCCTGGCGGACGACCTGCGAGCGGCTGTCGGAGGAGACCTTCCGCGCCATCTACGGCAACGCCGTCCTGCAGGCCGCCGTCAGCGTCGATCCGCACGCGGCAGCGTCGCGCCGGCCGGCCAGGAGCCTTCTCCACCAGGCGCTGGTCGAGCGCCGCATCGCCGAGCTGAGATCCGAGATGACCGCCGGCGGCGTGCGCGAGGCGCTGATCCGCGCGCTGATCTATGTCGGCATGGCGCGCGGCACGGCGAGCGAGATCGGCTTCGCCGCCATCCGCCGCCGCTACGAGCAGACGGGCGCCACCGCGCCGCTGCCGGTCGACGCCTTCAAGGCCCTCGTGCGGACGCAGTTCTTCCTCATCGTCCTCGACGAGGCGGCGGCGCTCGCGGCGATCCCCGAGATGCTGCCCGAGGACGCCGGCGAGCGGCGCGCCGCGTTCGCGGCGCTCACCGAGGTCGTCGAGGCGAGCGGCCCGCTGTCCGCGGCCGCCGCCGAGCGCCTCGCCGAAATGGCGACGCTCTTCGGTCTCGACTCCGAGCCGGTTCGGCTGGTCACAGCCGCCGGCCGTCCCGCTCGGAAGGCGTCCTGAGGCGTCCTGCGGGCGCCGGTACCGCCAGACAGGAGTTCGCTTTGCTCGACGTGGCCGCGCCCCCCGAGACGCCGTCAAAGTACGACCGCCTGATCGCCAGCGCCTCCGGCGGGGTGCCGGCCGTCACCATCGTCGCCCATCCCTGCGACGAGAGCTCGCTCCGCGGCGCCGTCGAGGCGCGGGCGATGGGGCTGATCGTGCCCGTCCTCGTCGGCCCGGAGGCGAAGATCCGCGCGGTCGCCGCCCAGCACGGCCTGTCGCTCGAAGGCTGCACCCTCGTCGATGCGCCGCACAGCCACGCGTCCGCGGCGCAGGCGGTGGCGCTGATCCGCGAGGGCAAGGGCGAGCTCCTGATGAAGGGCAGCCTGCACACCGACGAACTGATGCGCGAGGTCGCCGCCGCGGCGACCGGCCTGCGCACGGCGCGCCGGATCAGCCACGTCTTCATCATGGACGTGCCAGGCCATGCCGAGACGCTGTTCATCACCGACGCGGCGATCAACATCTTCCCGACCCTCGACGACAAGCGCGACATCGTCCAGAACGCCATCGACCTTTGGGTCGGGATCGGTCTTGGCGTGCCCCGCGTCGCGATCCTGTCGGCGGTGGAGACGGTGACGACCAAAATCCCCTCCACCATCGAGGCCGCCGCGCTCTGCAAGATGGCCGACCGCGGCCAGATCACCGGCGGGCTCGTCGAGGGACCACTCGCCTTCGACAACGCCATCGACCCCGAGGCCGCCCGCATCAAGGGCATCGTCTCGCCCGTCGCGGGTCAGGCCCAGATCCTCGTCGTGCCCGACCTCGAGGCCGGCAACATGCTGGCGAAGAACCTCACCTTCCTCGCCCGCGCCGACGCAGCCGGCATCGTCGTCGGCGCCCGCGTGCCGATCGTGCTGACCTCGCGCGCCGACAGCCTGCGCACCCGCCTCGCCTCCTGCGCCGTCGCCTCGCTCTATGCGAAGGCTCTCAGGCGGGCGGCGGCGGTGCCGGCGGTCTGAGCCCTGCCCCCTCGCTTCCGGAGCCGCCCGTGCGATCCATCCTCGTGATCAACGCCGGCTCGTCGAGCCTGAAGTTCCAGGTCTTCGCCATCGTGGGCGGCGGCCTCGAACGGCGCGTGCGCGGCCAGATGGACGGCGTCGGCGGCCGCCCGCGCCTGAAGGCCGCCGACGGCGACGGCGAGAGCCTCGTCGACCGCACCTATGACGCCTCCGAGATCGCCGACCTGCCGACGGCGATCGAGGCCGTGCAGGCCTTCCTGCGCTCGCTCGGCGGCTTCACGCTCGCCGCCATCGGCCACCGCGTCGTCCACGGCGGGCCGGACTTCACCGACGCCGTGCTGATCGACGCCGGAGTGCTCGACAAGCTCGCCTCCTACCAGGATCTCGCGCCGCTGCACCAGCCGAACAACCTCGCGCCGATCCGCCTCGCCATGGAGATCGCGCCGGACCTGCCGCAGGTCGCCTGCTTCGACACCGCCTTCCACCGCGGCCACGCCGCCCACACCGACTGCTACGCCATCCCGCGCAAGCTCTATGACGAGGGCGTGCGCCGCTACGGCTTCCACGGCCTCTCCTACGAGTACATCGCCGAGCGGCTGCGCGAGGTGGCACCCGGCGTCGCCGGCGGCCGCGTCATCGTCGCCCACCTCGGCAGCGGCGCCTCGATGTGCGCGCTCGAGGGCGGCCGCAGCATCGAGAGCACGATGGGCTTCACGGCGCTCGACGGCCTGCCGATGGGCACGCGCCCCGGCCAGCTCGATCCCGGCGTCGTCCTCTACCTCCTCGACCAGAAGGGCATGAGCGTCGCCGAGGTCACCGACCTGCTCTACCGCGGCTCGGGCCTGAAGGGCCTGTCGGGCCTCTCCAACGACATGCGCGACCTCGTCGACAGCGACGACCCGCGCGCCGCCTTCGCCATCGACCACTTCGTCCACCGCGCCGCGCTCTCGGCCGGCCTGCTCGCTGCCGCGCTGGGTGGCCTCGACGCCTTCGTCTTCACCGCCGGCATCGGCGAGCATTCGACGGTCATCCGTGCCCGCATCGCCGCGCGTCTCGCCTGGCTCGGCGCCGAGATCGACGAGGCGGCGAACGAGGCCGGCGCGACGGTGATTTCGAGGCCGGCGAGCCGCGTCGCCCTCCTGGTCGTGCCGACCGACGAGGAACTGATGATCGCCCGCCACACGCTCGCGCTCATCGGCGATCCCGTCGCCTGATCCCGTCGCCTCATCCCTTGGAGACCGCCGCGATGGCCCTGCCCGACGTGAAACTGAAGCTGCTCGAGGGCCGCAAGGGCCTGATCGTCGGCATCGCCAACGACCGCTCGATCGCGTGGGGCTGCGCCCGAGCCTTCCGCGCGCTCGGCGCCGACCTCGCCATCACCTACCTGAACGACAAGGCAAAGCCACACGTCGAGCCTTTGGCGAAGGAGGTCGAGGCATCGATCTTCCTTCCCCTCGACGTCTCCGTCCCCGGCGAGATGGAGGCGGTGTTCGCGCGTATCACCGAGGAGTGGGGCGCGCTCGACTTCGTCGTCCACTCGATCGCCTTCTCGCCGAAGGACGCGCTCGGCGGCCGCGTCACCGACGTGCCGCGCGACGGCTTCCTGAAGACGATGGACGTCTCCTGCTGGTCGTTCATCCGCATGGGCCATCTGGCCGAGCCGCTGATGAAGGCCGGCGGCACCCTCTTCACGATGACCTACTACGGCTCGCAGATGTTGGTGGAGAACTACAACATCATGGGCGTCGCCAAGGCGGCGCTCGAAAGCGCGGTGCGCTACATGGCGGCCGAACTCGGACCGAAGGGCATCCGCGTCCACGCCATCTCGCCGGGCCCGCTCGCCACCCGCGCCGCCTCCGGCATCCCGGAGTTCGACGACCTGCTCGCCAAGGCCAAGGTGAAGGCGCCGGCGCGCGAGCTCGTCGGCATCGACGACGTCGGTGCCGCCACCGCCTTCCTGGCGCTCGACGCGGCGCGCCTCATCACAGGCCAGGTGATCTATGTCGACGGCGGCTACCACATCATCGACTGAGCCGCCGTCGACCGTTGCGAGGTTCCAGCCTCAGCGGCAGCGCTTCAGGAGCAGCATGCCGAACAGGAACTTCTTCTTCTCGTTCAGCGGGTCGTTGCCGTCGAGCTTGCCGACCGCATCCGACAGGTAGCCCGCCGTGAAGTCGACGTTCCGCTTGAACGGCACCACCATGTAGATGATGTCGTCGTCATCGTCGTCCTGCACCACCTTCAGATCGATCGGCAGCTCTTCGCCGTTCATTTCGTAATACAGGATCTTCTTGCCGCCCGCCTTCACCGCCTTGACGGGAAAATTCTGGCCGTCCTTGTTGTATTCGACGACGCAGCCCTTGTCCTTGATCACCGTGAAGATCAGCTCTTCATAGATCTGTCCGGACTTGATGGCGGGCTTGCCGTTGGGCTTCGTTTTCTTCCAGAGGTCGCCGAACACCTCGCCGGCGATGGCCGTGCCCCGGAACTCGGCGTCGTAGTCGTTGCCACCCTTGAAGATCCTGAAAACCGACATCGTCGTCCCCTCCTTCGATCCCTCGCACCCGCCGTCGACGGTCAGGTGATGGTCTCCACCGCCGTCAGCGGTTCGAGCAGGCCGGCGAACGCGACGAGGTCGCGCAGGCCGTAGTGGTCCGGGCGCGCCGGCCGCAGCCGCGGGTCCGGGCGCCAGTCGCCGGGCGCGAGCCCGGGCCGCGCGAGAATGGACGGCGAGGCCGCCGCGATCGCCGCATGCAGGGTCTCGCCGACGATGCGGCTGCCGAAGGCGCCGAGGCGACGGCCGCCCTGCTGCGCCTCCGCCTCCTTCAGGACGTAGAGCCACATCGGCGTCTCGTCGCAGAGCCGCGCGCCGCCCGGGCCCTCGGCGATGAGGATCGCCCGCGCCGTATCGCCTTCGCCGGCGAGGATGTCGTCGCGCGACAACAGCGGCACCGTCGGCCGTCCGCGCCCGACGAGCCGCTCGTTCATCCGCCGCACCGCCGCCTGCCCACTCGCAAGCCGCAGCGACTGCGCCCGCTCCAGCGAGCGGGTGGCGAGGTTCGCCGACAGCGGCGCCTGGCCGGGTCCGCCAGGCGGCAGCGCCGCCTCCGGCATCCGCTTCAACGGATCGGCGAGCCGGCTCGCCAGCGCCGCCGCCCTGAGCGGGAAGCGGACGGCGGACGCATCGCCGGCCCCGTCGCCGTCCGCGAGCGCCTCATCCTCCGCCGGCAAGAGCCTCGACCAGTCGGTCACCCAGCTCCAGTCGAGCATCCGCAGCGGATAGGCATTGCTCGAATGGGTGCTCTCCCAGAACGCCGGCGCGCCAGCGCCGGGGTGGTGGGTGTTCCAGTCGTAACGGTGCTTGACCATCGCGTGCCCGAAGCGGCCGCAGGCGGCGACGAACTCGAGCGGCACCAGGAACGGCGTGTCCCGTCCGCTGTCCGGCCAGACGATCGCCCGCCCGTTCTCGATCACGTCCCGGTAGACGTCCGGGTCGAGGATGCGCGGGAGATAGTCGCCGAGCGCCACAGCCTGCACGTGCGTGGCGGCGAGCGCCGCGGCCCCGCCGCGCGGCCCGACCGCCACCCGCACGGCGTTGGCGAAGGCCGTCATCGCCACGTGCACCTGCGCGAGCGCCAGGTTGTCGTCGTTGCGGGCATCGGCGATCAGCGGCCGCCCGCAGGGCGCGCGCGGCAGGTCGGCGGCGAAGGCGCAGCCGCGCGGGTCGCGCGCCGTCAGCCCGATCGGCAGCGGCGCGGCGAGGTGCGGATCGCCCGCCGGCTCGAAGCCGAGGACGCTGTCGAGGTCGAGCGCGGCGCCACGCAGCCCCGCCGTCGGCCCGTCGCCGAGAGGTGGCTTCCAGTGGGTGATGTCGTGGAAGACGAACTGGCCGAAATAGGTGTAGGCGGCCGGAATGTCGGTCTCGCGGTCGTGGGCGTCGTCGTGGTCGCGGAAGGCCAGCGCGTCGCCGAGACCGCGCAGGGCGTCGAGGTCCGGCAGCCGCTCGGCGTCCGTCTCGGCAAACAGCCGCTCGAACGGCATGGCGCGGATGGCGCGGGCCGCGTCGCCGGCCGCCGGGTCGGCGATGCGGACCACACCGGCCGCCGCATCGAACGTCGCCACGCCGCGATCGAGCCGGCCCCAGTCGCCATAGACCGCGAAGGCGCGAGGCAGGAACTCGGCGTCGGCGGCCTGCGAGGGGACGGACGCGTCGCCGGGATCGCCCGTAACGGGCTCGGCGACGACGCGCAGTCCTCCGCCATGACGAGCCGCCATCGTGCCTCGCCCTCGAAAGGGATGCACCGCACGCGCCGGTGCCGCGGGTGCCGGACGCGCGAAAACCGCCGAGCACCGAGAGAACGGCCGCACTATCGCACGGCTTGCGTGTAGCGGAAACGACGTTGTCCGCCCCGGCGCCCGCTCTGCCGTCGTCGTCCGCTTCCCGTCGCGCCGGCCGGCGGCTCCATCCGAATCCAGTCCTCGACGATCGCCGGCACGAGCTCACACGAGCAGCGGCACCCGCCGCTCACGCCCCACGGCGACGCGCTCGACGTCGCGCGGGTCGGGCGCGCCGAGCCGCGGGCGGGCGAAGCGGGGCTTGGCGTGGCAGAGCGCCGTCGACAGCGCCCGCACCACCGGCACGCCGATCGCCGTCCGCGCCAGCTCCACCGTCCACAGCGGGATCGCCGCCCGCTCGAGCGCGTCCAGCACCGCCCCGAGCCCGTCGGGCGGTGGCCCGGTGTCGCGACCGTCGGCAAGGCGGCCGGCCCTGCGGCGGCCCGCCCCAATCCGCCCTGCCGCGATCCGCTCCGCGGCGATCCATCTCTCCGGAAGTCGGTCGGCGGCATCGAGCGGCGGCAGCGCCATCGTCACCCGCCGGCGCCACGTCCACCAGTCCGCCGCTTCCCGCCCGAGCTCGCGGGCGGCCTCGAGCGCCACCTCCATCTGCAGCATCTCGGTCGCCGCCGCACACGCCGCCGCCGGCGCGTCGAGCCGGGCGGCGAAGCCGAGCGCCACGTCACGTCCATCCGCCTCCGCCGACACCGCCGCGACGACGGGGATGCCGAGGTCGGTGGTGATGTCGAAGACCACCGTCCGCCGCGGCCGCTCCGTGAGGAACCCCGCGAGCCCCGCCGGCAACTCCGCCGCCTCCGGCGGCACCGGCGGTCGCCGCCGGCCACCGTACCACCACCGCCCGGTGGCGTCGCGCTCGACGAGTTCCAGCACCGCAGCGAGCGTCGCCGCCTCCACCGTCTCCCCCGCCGCGCAGCCGCTGCTGTCGGCAATCGCCACCGCGTCCGCGTCACCCGCCTCCCGCCGGCCGATCAGCACGGCGTCCGCCGGGGCGAAGGCGGAGGGCCCGCCGAAGGCGTCCGCCACCTCGATCCACCCAATCTCGCGGGCCTCGTCGAAGGCCGGCGGCCGCCAGTCGAAGCCGCCGTGACGGCTGTTCCACGCCTCCCGCCCGGCGATTTGGCGCGCCGCGAGGCCGGTCAGCGCCGCGGGCGCGATCGCCGCCGGCCCGATCGTGGCCATCGTCGCCGTTACCACCGCCTCATTGCCCCACTCACAGGCGCTGACGAGCTCCGCCGCCTCGCCGAGCGCACTCCGCCGCGCCGCCGCCACCGAGAGGCCGCGCCCGCTCGCGAGCCGCCCCGCCTCCGGCGTCGCCGCCTGCGGAAATCCCGGCAGCACCCGCAACCGCTCGCCCGGCAGCGCCACCGCGCAGGGAACCGGCCCGCCCGCGTGCGGCAGGTCGACGACCTCGAACAAGGCAGCCCACCCGGGGCGCCGCGCAGTCATCACCGTCCCGCCGCTCCCGCTTGCGTTGTCTTGGCGCGCCCCACCCGTCGCCGCCTCGTTGCTTGCAATTTCGCCGAAAGTGCAGACACTTGGCCAGCGCCGTCGACAGTCTGGCCCAGCCTACAGCGGACCATGGAACGTACCAAGCTCCGGGCGATCCTCTTTGCCGATCTGCAGCAGTTCAGCCGCCTGACCGCGGCTGACGAGCTGACGACGATCGACTTCGTCACCCGCTGCTTCGCCCTCTTCCAGGAGCTCTGCCCCGACTATGGCGGCGTCTTCGTCAAGAACACCGGCGATGGCGTGCTGATCCTGTTCGACAGCGCGCTCTCGGCCGTCGACTACGCCATGACGATCCAGGAGCGGATGCGCGAGGCCGGCGCCGGCACCGTCTCCGGCCGCTTCCGCATCGGCCTGCACATGGGCGAGGTGCGGCTGCGCGGCGGCGACGTCTTCGGCCACGCCGTCAATCTCGCCGCCCGCATCGAATCCCAGGCCGAGCCCGGCGGCGTCTGCGTCACCGAGGAGGTCTACCAGGCGGCGCGCAGCAACTCCGGCTACGGCTTCCGCTTCGGCGGCCGCGCGGCGCTCAAGAACATGCCGGAGCCGGTGTCGATCTACCACGTCTTCGTGCCGGCGAAGGGCGCCACCACCCGCACCACCGCCCACCTCGCGGTCGCGGTCGTCGACGGGCTGGCGCTGTCGACCGAGCGCGGCGACCCGGTGATGCTGCGCTCGCGCAAGGCGCAGGCGCTGATCGGCTACCTCGCGCTCGCCGGCCGCCGGCAGGAATCCCAGGATCGCGTCGCCGCCCTGATCTGGCCGGACCGTTCGCTCGCCGAGGCGCGCAAGGCGCTCGCCGGCTGCGCCGCGCTGGTCGACCGCGCCACCGCCCCCGGCAACGCCGCCTGCGTCGTCCGCCGCGGCGGCATGATCGGCCTCGACCCGACCCGCACCGAAATCGATCTCTCCCTCGTCCTCGACAACCTCGACAAGGGCAAGATCGACAGCCTGCTGCTCGACCGCGCCGACTGGCCGCGCGCCATCCTGCGCGGGCTCGAGACGGCGAGCCCGCTGTTCGCCGCCTGGCTGGAAGTCGCCCGCCACAGCCAGCGCTCGAAGGTGAGCACGGCGCTGGAACAGATGCTCGACCGCTTCGCCCCGGCGGAGCCCGTCGTGCGCCAGGCGGCCTCCGCCCTCCTGCTGCTCGAGCCGAGCCACGAGGGCGCCGCCCAGGCGCTGATCCGCCACCACATGGCGCTCGGCAACGTCTCGGCCGCCATCGCGGTCTACGAAACGCTGCGCAAGGTGCTGCGCAAGCGCTTCCGCCTCGCCCCCAGCCCCGCCACCGCGGCGCTGCTGCGGCCCCCTGCAAGTGCCGCCCCCACCGCGCAGCCCGAGCCCCTGCCGCAACCGCCGCGCCGGACGGGGGCGCCACGCGTCGCCGTCGGCCCGTTCCGCCCGCACCGCGACGACCTCGGCGCCGCCGTCTCCGGCTTCCGCGCCGACCTCATCGCCAACCTGTCGAAGTTCCGCGCCTTCGCCATCGTCGAGACCGCCGACGACACCGACACCTCCGGCTTCGACTACCTGCTCACCGCCGTCTCCGCCGGCGGCGAGGCCGACGTCGAGGTGTTCGTGACGCTGGCGGAACCCGCCGCCCGCCGCGTCATCTGGAGCCACGCCTTCGCCCTGTCGCTCGCCGACTGGACGGAGACGCAGAAGCGCCTCGTCGGCAAGATCGCCGCCTCCCTCCACATCTACCTCTCGCAGGACCGCCTCGCCCGCGCCCTGCAGGAACGGGCCGGGACGCTCGACGGCTACGACGCCTGGCTGCGCGGCGAGCACCTTTTGACGCGCTGGACGGCGGCGGCCGACGACGAGGCGACGCGCCTCTTCGAGCACGCCATCACCCAGGACCCGAACTTCGCCCCGGCCTATGCGAGCCTCGCCAGCGTCTACACCTCCCGCCATCTCGTCCGCCCCGGCGCCCGGCTCGACGCGGCCGGCACCCGGCGGGCCCTCGAACTCGCCCAGCGCGCCGTCGCCGCCGATCCGCTCGATGCCCGCAACCACCTCGTCGTCGGCTGGGCGGCGGCGATGGCGCAGCGCTTCGACCAGTCGGAGGTGCACTACGAACTCTCCGCCGAGCTCAACCCGAACAGCCCCTCGACGCTCGTCTCCGCCGCCCTCGGCCTCGCCTTCCTCGGCCAGGGCGGCGAGGCGCGCCGGCTCGTCGCCCGGGCCACGGCGCTGACGCCGATGTTCCTCGACTACCAGTGGTCGCACATGGCGGCCGTGCAGGTGCTCGCCGGCGCGTTCGAGCCGGCGCTGCGCTCGGCGGAGCGCTCGAACGATGTCATCCTCGACACCCCCGGCTGGCGCGCCGCGGCGCTGCTCGCCCTCGGCCGCCGCGACGAGGCCGCTGCCGCACTCGACGCGCTGACGGAAGCGGTCACGGGGGTGTGGGAGGGCGAGGCACCCACGACGCCCGCGGTGGTGCTCGACTGGTTCCTCGACGCCTTCCCGATCCGCCGCGACGCCGACCGCGCCCCGCTCGAGGCCCTGCGCGGACTGCTCTGACGGCGGCCCCTGCCCCAGACCTCCCACTCTCCGGCACCGATCCGCTACACTCCGGCGAACGGCGCCGGGGCTGCCGGTGCGCGCGGCGGGAGGACGACATGGCGAGACGGGTGGCGGTGCTGCTGTTCGACGAGGTCGAGGTGATGGACTTCGCCGGCCCCTTCGAGGTGTTCGCCGTCTCCGGCCAGTGCGGCGGCGAGGCGCTGTTCGACGTCTTCACGGTGGCGCGCGAGACCGGCCCGGTGCTCGCCCGCAACGGCCTCAGCATCAACCCCGACTTCGGCTTCGCCGACGCGCCCGAGGCCGAGATCCTCGTCGTCCCCGGCGGCTACGGCACGCGCCGCGAGATGCACGACGCGGCCACCCTCGCCTTCGTGCAGGCGCACGCCGCGCGTGCCGAGCGGGTACTGTCGGTGTGCACGGGGGCGCTGATCCTCGGCCGGGCCGGCCTGCTCGACGGGCTCTCGGCCACCACCCATCGCGGCGCCCTGCACGAACTGCGCGAGCACGCGCCGGCGACGACGGTGCTCGATGCGGCCCGTGTCGTCGACAACGGCCACATCGTGCTGTCGGCCGGCATCTCCGCCGGCATCGACGCGGCGCTGCACCTCGTCGCCGACCTGCACGGTGTCGAGCAGGCCGCCGAGACCGCCGCCTACATGGAATACGACTGGCGCCACCGCTCCGTCGACGGCACGGCCGTCGTGAAGGCTCAGCGCGCCGCCGGATAGGCGGCGTGCGCCACCACGAGCCACCGTCCGTCGACCTTGCGGAACACCGTCAGCCGCGGCGCCGCCCCGACGATCGTTCGTCCGTCGGCGACCTGCTCGACCTCCATGACGTAGCGCACGACCAGGACACCGTCCGCCTCGGTGGCGATGAGATCGCGCGCCACCGGCGGCTTCACCTGCCGGGTGCGGCCGCCGGCGAGGTAGTCCTCCCGCGTGAAACCGCGCCCGTCGGAGCGCTGCACCTGGAACTCCGGCGCCAGCACGGCGGTGACCGCCGCCGCGTCGTTGCTCGCCAGCGCATCGAGCCACGCCTTCACCGCCGCGGCGGCATCGTCGGCCTCGTCCGCGAAGGCGGGTGCCGAGAGGGCGAGCGAAACGACCACGGCGGCGGCGAGGCGGAGCCGGTGACCCGCTGTCGTCGAGATCTGTCGTGCAGTCATGGCGGCCAACCCTCCCCCTGAGGTCGCTCCGCATTCGCGCCGGAGGCGTCGAATGTGCGGCGGCCCCCCCTCCCTGCCCTCCCCCGCGAGGGGGGGAGGGGCAAACTCGGCGCCCCAGAAAGCCCACCCTGCAGACCCGAACAGTCCCCCCGAAGACGCGCCCCGCCCTACTTCGCGAGCGGGGCGAAGTTCGCGTGGGCGACCACCAGCCAGCGGTCGCCGACCTTGCGGAAGACGGTGAGCCGCGGTGCGACGTCCGTGCGCGTCACGCCGTTCGCGGTCTGCTCGACGTCGAGCACGTAGCGCACCACCAGGACGCCGTCGGCCTCTGTGGCGACGAGATCGCGCGCCACCGGCGGCCGCATCTGGCGGGGCAGGCCCGTGGCGAGATAGTCGGCGCGCGCATAGCCGCGCCCATCGAAGCGCAGGATCTGGAACTCCGGCGCCAGCACCGCGGCGATCCGGCTCTCGTCGTTGGTCGACACCGCGTCGAGCCACCCCTTCACCGCATCGTCCGCATCGGCGGCGTGCGCCGGCACGGCCGCAACGAGGCAAAAGGCCCCCACCGCCAGCGCAGCGGCGCGGCTCGTTCCCGTCCCGTCAGCGAAAAATCGCATCGTCCACACCTCTCCCTGTCGACGCCAGCCTAGAGCGCTTTGCGATCGGTGGGCAGTGCTTCCGGCTCGCTGGACCCCGTTCGATCCGGACGGAAGCTGCCGGGAGCCGGCGTCATGGCGTTGGCAGCGCCTGCACCGGCTCGCCCGCCGATCCATAGCCGAGGGCGTCGGCGGCCGCATCACCGTGCGCGTTCCGAGAGTATCGCGGGGGCGCCACAAGCGCCTGCGGCGAATACGCTTTCGCCTCGAGTGCTCGGCGTTGTCATCGGGCCTGGATTGAATATCCGGCTATTGTTTTCCTGTGTTGTTTTTTTGAATGACGGCGTTCATCGATCCGACATGGTTCATCTTGAAGCAGTACTGTTAATAAACATACGCATTCTCTACCCATGATGGCAGTGAAGAAGGGCTTTACACGCCCGTTGCTCATTCGGGGGAGAATGGCATGACGGACTTCAACTTGAGCCCCGATACCAGCGGGACGGTGACGGTGACGGACGGTTCCGTTTCTCTCAGCCCGACGCCGGCGGGCGGCGGGACGGTGACGGTGACGGACGGTTCCGTTTCTCTCAGCCCGACGCCGGCGGGTGGCGGCACGGTGGTCGTCGATGCCCCGGCGCCGGTCGATCCCGTCGTCGTCGCTCCCCCCATCCCGCGTCTGGAGGCGATCGCCCGGGCCGAGCGCCTCGCCGCCGAGGCAAAGACCGCCGAGGACCGCTTCCTCGATGCCAAGCTGCGCTCCGACATGCTCGATGAACAGCGCGCGCAGGTGGAAATCGAGCTCGCCCGGCTTTCGGCCGAGAAGGAGCGCGCCACCGAGGACATCTCGGCCAAGATCCGGGAGATCGACGCGCTGAGTGCGATCGAAGAGATCCCGTTCGAGGAATATGACTGGATCATCGCGGATCTGCTGGCCGAACTGCACGAACTGCAGCAGGCGGAGTAGTTCTATGCCGACAGCCTGCGGCTGGCCGAGGCGGAGAAGGCGGTGAAGGTTCGCGACCTCGAGCTCGCCCGCGCCGAGGTGGCCGCGACCGATGCGAGCGCCATCGCCGCCCGGCTGGCGGCCGAGGCGGCCGCGGCCGAAGCCGCCTGCTTCTGCGCCGGCACGCTGATCGCCACCCCCGGCGGCGAGCGGCCGGTGGAGACCCTGGCGATCGGCGACACCGTGACCACCGCCGACGGCGGTGTCCGCACCGTGCGCTGGATCGGCCGCCAGACCATCGTCACCGCCTTCGCCGACGCGGCGCGCACGCTCCCCGTCCGCATCGCCGCCGGCGCCCTCGGCGAGGCGCTGCCGCGCCGCGACCTGACGCTCTCGCCGGATCACGCCCTCTGCCTCGACGGCGTGCTGGTGCAGGCGGGCGCGCTCGTCGACGGTCTCCTGGTGACCCGCGTCGCCGATCCCGGCCCGCGCTTCACCTACTTCCACGTCGAGCTCGCCGACCATGCCCTGATCCTCGCCGAAGGCGTCCCGGCCGAGACCTTCGTCGACAACGTCACCCGCGCCCGCTTCGACAACGTCGCCGAGTTCGTGGCGCTCTACGGGGACACGGGCCCGACCATCGACGAGCTCGACGTGCCGCGCGTCAAGTCGGCCCGCCAGCTGCCGCGCGCCCTGCGCGACCGCCTCGCCACCCGCGCTGCGGCGTTCTGCCCCGTCGCCACGGCCGCCTGAGCCGCCGCGACCGAAGACACGAGGCCGCGGCGAGGGCTCCCGAGCCACCGCCGCGGCGCCTTGCCACCCACCGGCCGCAGAGGCTCTCGTCGCGCTGCGGGAAGCCTCCGGCAATCGCCTCGACGCCGGTTCGGGCCCCGTCGCGGGCCCCGCTCTCAGTTCCCGGCGGGCGCGCTCGCGCCGCCGGCGATGAGGCGGACGCGGGCGATCACCTCGCCACTCGAAAGATCCACCACCACCGCCTGCCTGCCGCCGCCGGGCTCGTCGACGACGAGCGTCAGCCGGTCGCCATCGGCGCTCGCCGATGCGATCGAGGCGCCGGTCGGCGCCGGCACCGTCACGTCGCCGAGCGGGCGGCCGCTATCGCCGTCGCGCGTCACGCGGTAGAGGATCGCGGCGAACACGGCGATCAGGCCGGCGGCCATCACCAGCGTCGAGACCCGCAGGAGGCCGCGGAGCTTCTGGTGCACCCGCTCCACCGCCGGATCGAGCGGCGGCTCTTCCGGATCTTCCAGTGCGGGGGAGGGGCGCGAGGACAGGAAGGACATCGGCGCCTTATGGCACGAGCCCGGAAGCTTGGCGAGACGCGCGGACGCGGCCAAGACGGTCGCACGCGCGGGGACGCCCCGGCGGCGGATGCGCCGGTGGACGACGGCCTGCAGACGGGCTCCGCGACGGGAGGATCCGGCGAGGTCGAGCCGGACGGCTTCGAGGACGCGGACGACGACGTCATCGCAATCGCCGACGCGGTCGCGGCCCGGGATGACGGCCCCCTCCCCGCCGACGCCGCCCGCACGGTGGAGGCCGTCGTCGCCGAAGCCGAGGTCCGGGGTCGCCTCGACGTCGCGCTTGCCGCCGCCTCCGGCCTCAGCCGGGCCCGCGTGCAGGCCCTCGTCAAGGCCGGCCACGCCCGCCTCGACGGCCGCACCGTCGAGGATTCGTCGCTGCGGCTTTCCCCCGGGGCGCGGCTGTCTCTCGACGTCCCCGCCCCCGCTGACGCGACGCCAGCGCCGGAGGCGATCCCGCTTGCGATCGTCCACGAGGACGCCGAACTCGTCGTCGTCGACAAGCCGGCCGGCCTCGTCGTCCACCCCGCCCCCGGCAATGCCACCGGCACGCTCGTCAACGCGCTGCTGCACCACTGCCGCGGCCAGCTTTCCGGCATCGGCGGCGTGCGGCGGCCGGGCATCGTCCACCGCCTCGACAAGGACACGAGCGGCCTCCTCGTCGTCGCCAAGACCAACCGCGCCCACCAGAGCCTCGCCGCCCAGTTCGCCGACCACGGCCGCACCGGCGCGCTCGAGCGGTGTTATCTCGCGATCGTCTGGGGCGTGCCGTCGGCTGCGGCTGGCACGATCGACGCCGCGCTCGCCCGCGATCCGCGTAACCCGATGCGCCGCGCCGTCGGCAAGGGCGCCGCGGCGAAGCACGCCGTCACCCACTGGCGCCTCATCGAGCGCTTCGCCGGCGCCGACGGCCTGCCGGTCGCGAGCCTCGTCGAGTGCCGGCTGGAAACGGGGCGAACCCACCAGGTGCGCGTCCACATGGCCCACCTCGGCCATCCCCTCCTCGGCGATGCCGACTACGGCGCCGGCTTCCGCACAAAGTCGACCAAGCTCGCCGAGCCGGCACGCGCGCTCGTCGCCGCCCTCGACCGCCAGGCGCTGCACGCGGCGGGCCTCACCTTCACCCATCCCGTCACGGAATCCGTGCTGTCCTTCGAGAGCCCGCTGCCGACCGATCTCGCCGCGGTGACGGAAGCCCTGCGCAAGCCGCGGAGCTGAGAAGACGGAACGACGGGGCGGGGTCGCGATTTCGACACGAAGACCCATATCAATAGGTTAGCGTGCCCCGCGTGGGACGCCGCCCGAACGGCCATGAGGCGACGGGCGACAGAGGAGGAGGGTGCCTTCGATGGCCCGATCCGCATTGCCAGCCATTGCCTCCGGCGAGGCGGGCCTTTCGCGCTACCTGACCGAAATCCGAAAGTTCCCGATGCTGGAACCGCAGGAAGAATTCATGCTGGCCAAGCGCTACGCCGAACACGGCGACAGCGCGGCGGCCGAGCGCCTCGTGACCTCGCATCTCCGGCTCGTCGCCAAGATCGCCATGGGCTATCGCGGCTACGGCCTGCCGATCGGCGAGGTCATCTCCGAGGGCAACGTCGGCCTGATGCAGGCCGTCAAGCGCTTCGAGCCCGACAAGGGCTTCCGCCT
>CAMDHY010000087.1 GCA_945898215.1 Pseudoxanthobacter soli DSM 19599
CGGGTACCGGCCCCCAGCGCCCGAGGCCGTCGTGCCGAGCGCGCGCCCGCCTGCGCAACCCCGGCCAGCTCCAGCGGGCGCGCTCACCATGGAAACCCGGCCGCCCATGAACTAACAATCAAACCGGACCACCGACGTGGGGCAGGTCAACGAAGACCGCGAACTCAACACTGTCCGCAACGATCCGGCTGCGACCACCCGTAGCCGGATCAGCGTGCTCATGGCCAACAGCGCGTTCGACATGACAGAGACGGTCACGCACGTTCTTTGGGCGATGTATGGCGTGCTGCCGGCCGGCGCGACGCAGTTGCCACACCGTCACCAGTCCGTCGCGCTGGATCTGATCATCGAATGCAAGCCCGGATGCTACAGTCTCCTGGGAGAAGAACTGGATGCGAGCGGAAACATCATCGATCCGATCCGCGCCGATTGGACGACGGCGTCCGCCTTCGTGACACCTCCGGGCTGGTGGCATGCGCATTACAATGAAACCGATACGGATGCGTATCTGCTGCCGATCCAGGACGCCGGGCTTCAGACCTATATGCAGACGCTCGACATCCACTTCTTCCACAAGGATCACAAGAGCTTCATGTCGCTGAAGAAATGATCCCTACTCAGCGGACGCAACGGCCGGGCAGGCCCGCATTCAGAGAGCGGGGGAGCATTGATCGCTCCCCCCTCGGCTGCGGGAGCAGTGTACCAACGGCCGTGGTGTTTGACTCTCTGGGGTTTCCCAACGGCTCGCGGTGATGGTTCCTTTGGCTTGAGAGAACTCGCGCCATGGCCACAGCTGTAGCGATCAGGACGGACTACACGGCTTCGCAGCTTCGCCGGGTGGCGTCGAGCTCGAGGCACGCCAACCAAAAAAGCCCGTCGTCTGCTTTTCACTCATGATCATCGTCCACTACCCCTCCTCGCTCGCCCCGTCCCCCCTCGGGTCGTGCGCACCCTCCATCCGCCCATCCGGCCGGCGGGTGATCAGGCCGGCGTGGCCGACGGTGTCGGAGTAGTCGTCCGGCAGAATCTCGACCGCGTGGCCGGCGCGCTCCAGCGACCGCACGAGGTCGGGGTCGAAGCGGGGCTCGAGCTTCAGCGTCACCGAGTCCGCCCCCCAGGTGCGGCCGAGTAGCCAGCGCGGCGCCTCGATGGCCGCCCCCGGATCCATGCCGAAGTCGAGGTGGCGGGACAGCACCGCCGCCTGGGTCTGCGGCTGGCCCTCGCCGCCCATCGTGCCGTAGACGACGACACGGCCGTCGTCGAGGCGGGCGAGCGCCGGGTTGAGGGTGTGCGGCGGCAGCCGCCCTGGCAGCAGCGGCGCGCGGTGCGCCGGGTCGAGGGAGAAGGCGCTGGCGCGGTTCTGCCAGAGCACGCCGGTCTGCGGCAGCACGCAGCCTGAGCCGAACTCGAAATAGATCGACTGGATGAACGACACGGCGAGCCCGTTGCGGTCGATCGCCCCGAGCCAGACGGTGTCGCCGGGGTTCGGCTTTGCCGGCCAGGGTGCGGCGCGGCGCCGGTCGATGCGCTCCGCCATTTTTTCCAGCGCCGCCGGTTCGAGCGAGGCCGCCACGTCGGCCGGGGCGTGCAGCGGGTCGGTCCAGGCGTGCTCGCGCAGCCGGAACGCCTGCTTGGTCGCCTCGACGAGGCCATGCACGTGCTCGAAGCTCTCGGCCCGGGTCACGCCCAGCCGCTCGAAGATGCCGAGGATGATCAGCGACGCGAAGCCCTGGGTCGGCAGCGGCGTGTTGTAGAGCGTCGCCGTCCTGAGCCGCACCGACAGGGGCGCCGCCGTCGCGGCCCGCGTCGCCTCGAGATCGGCCCGCGTCACCGGGCTGCCGAGGCGCTCGAGGTCGGCGGCGAGCGCAGCACCGATGTCGCCTCGGTAGAAATCCTCGAAGCCTTCGCGGCCGAGGTGCTCCAGCGTGTCGGCCAGTCGCTCGAAAACCAGTTTCGACCCGGCCTTGGGCGGCTCGCCCGTCGGCATGAACGTCGGCGCGAAGCCCGGCACGCCCTCGAGCTCGCCGCGCTTGGCGGCGACGTCGCGGGCGAGGTTCGCCGGCACGACGATGCCCTCGCGCGCATGACGGACCGCTGCCGCCAGAAGGTCGGCCGGCGGCATCCGCCGCCGGGTGGTGGCGCCGGCGATCTCGTGGGCGAGCGCCCACCCGGCGACGGTGCCGGCGGTGGTGGCGGCGGCGAGCGGCCCGCGTGTCGGCATGACGTCGTGGCCGAGCTTGCCGTAGCGGTCGTGGTGGGCCCCCGAGCCGGCGCGACCGGCGGCGAGGATGGCGAGCGGCGCGCGGCCAGGCTCGGCGATCAGCCAGAAGCCGTCTCCGCCGATGGCGTTCATGTGCGGATAGACGACGGCGGTGGTCGCGGCGGCGGCGATCATCGCGTCGATCGCAGAGCCGCCGGCCGCGAGGATCTCCTCGCCGGCGCGGGTCGCGGCGACGTGTGGCGCCACCACCATGCCGGTCTCGGAAACGAGCGTCTCCATGATGTGGTTTTCCCTGTTTTTTCCACGCTTTAGCTATAGAGGCGGAAGACCCCGACAGCACGGTCAAATGTGGCGATCCGATGAAATTTTCGCTGGCGGTCGCAAAGCCCTTGTGTAGGGGGGCGAAGGGTACTAAATCGCGCTTGCCCAATTTCGCACGTGCCTGTGGTCGCGTGCCGGTCAGTCGGAAACCCCGACTGGGCAGACCGGTGACCGGATTAACCGGGTCTAAGCTGATCCTCCATCAGCGGACGCGACTTGAAGCAACGACGTAGCGGGCTTTTTTGGTCTCTGTCGGCCCTCCAAAGGTCGGCGTTACTAAAGAGGCGACTACATCCTTGCCGGCTGTGCGGATCGGGAATTCCCGTTCCAAGCGATGGCGTTCACAAGAAACCCTGACGGGATCTCTCCCGTTGAGGTTCACGCGTTCGCCTACGGCGCCTATCGCTCGTCGACGCTCACGCGTCGGCGGTCCGGATCGACCCGCATCGGCCACCGTCTCCACAGCGGCGGTCGAGGGCGACGCTCCGGACGGTCAACCGTCTTCGCACGGGAGTTCCGACCATGACGGACCGTATCGCCGAGTTCCTCCGCACCCGCCGCCCCGAAGGCCCCTGCCTCGTCGTGGATCTCGACGTCGTGCGCGAGAATTTCACCACCTTCCGCCGGGCGCTGCCCGACAGCCGCGTGTTCTATGCCGTGAAGGCGAACCCGGCGCCGGAGATCCTGCGCCTGCTCGCCGAGCTCGGCTCTTGCTTCGATTGCGCCTCGGTCGCCGAGATCGAGATGGCGATGGATGCCGGCGCCACCGCCGACCGCATCTCCTTCGGCAACACCATCAAGAAGGAGCGCGACGTCGCCCGCGCCTTCCAGCTCGGCATCCGCCTGTTCGCGGTCGACTGCGAGGCCGAGGTCGACAAGATCGCCCGCGCCGCCCCCGGCGCCCGCGTGTTCTGCCGCATCCTCTGCGACGGCGCCGGCGCCGAGTGGCCGCTGTCGCGCAAGTTCGGCTGCGACCCGTCGATGGCGCCGACAGTGCTCGAGCACGCCCACCGCTCGGGCCTCGAGGCCTATGGCGTGTCGTTCCACGTCGGCTCGCAGCAGGGCAACCCGCAGGCGTGGGACCAGGCGCTCGCCTCGGCGGCCGGCCTGTTCCGTGAGCTCGGCGAGCGCGGCATCGGCCTGAAGATGGTCAACCTCGGCGGCGGTTTCCCGGCGAAGTACCTGAAGGACGTGCCGCAGGTGAACGCCTATGGCCGTGCCATCTCCGATTCGGTGCGTCGCCACTTCGGCAACCGCCTGCCGGAGACGATCATCGAGCCGGGCCGCGGCATGGTCGGCGGCGCCGGCGTCATCAAGGCGGAGGTCGTGCTGATCTCGAAGAAGCACGCCGACGACACGATGCGCTGGGTCTATCTCGACATCGGCAAGTTCGGCGGCCTCGCCGAGACGATGGACGAGGCGATCCGCTACCCGATCCGCACCCTGCACGACGGCGACGAGACCGCTCCGTGCGTGCTCGCCGGCCCGACCTGCGATTCGGCCGACGTGCTCTACGAGAAGGCGCCCTACGCGCTGCCGATCTCGCTCGCCATCGGCGACGAGGTGCTGATCGAGGGCACCGGCGCCTACACGACGACCTACGCGGCGGTGGCCTTCAACGGCTTCCCGCCGCTCAAGGCCTACGTGATCTGACGGTCGCCGTCTGACGAACCGCCGCCCGGGCGACCGGGCGGCACCCCCTCCCGACCTGTTCTGCATGCCCGTCGCCGCCTCGCGCGGCCGACGGCGGGGGTTTGCGCCCATGTTTCTCGCATCTGCCGACGACGGCCTCACGGCCGTTCCCTTCACCGACGCCGCCTTCCAGGCGGCCCCCGCCCGGCTGCCGGCGGGCCGAGCCGTCGTCGCGGACGCCTCAGTCTGTGCGCCGATCGTCCTGCGCGACGAGCGGGCGGCGGACGTGCCGGCGCGCGAGGCGCTGCTCGATGCCGCCCTCGGCCCGGCGCGGACGCTGAAGCCGTCGGAGCGGCTGCGCAGCGGCCGACTGCCGGCGGAGGGCCTCGCGCTGATCGCCGAGGACGGCGAAGGCCGCCTCGTCGGCACCGTGCGGCTGTGGAACGTCTCTGCCGGCGGCCGTCCGGCGCTGCTGCTCGGCCCGCTCGCCGTCGACGAGACCTGCCGCGGTGCCGGCGTCGGCGCGGCGCTGGTGCGGCTCGCTTTGGCGCGCGCCGAGGCGGCCGGCCACGCGGCGGTGATCCTCGTCGGTGATCCGGAATACTACGCCCGCTTCGGCTTCTCGACTGATGCGACGGCCGGCCTCGTCATGCCCGGTCCGACGGAGCGGCGGCGGTTCCTGGCGCGGGCTTTCGTGGCCGGTGCGCTGGACGGTGCGGCAGGACGGGTGACGGCGACGGGCCGGCGCGTGGCGCTGCCGGCGCGCGTGGAGGCCGTGGCGCAGGCGGCGTGAAGTAAGGTCCTCCCGCTTGCGCCGACACGTCCTCCCCCTGCCAGGGGGGAGGACAGCCGCGCGAAGCGCGGCAGGTGGGGGCCCGTCAATCCGAACTGGCGCCGGTGTTTGGATTGCCGGGCCCCACCCGGACCGCTTCGCGGTCTGTCCCTCCCACCCAAGTCGGGCTTGCCCGGCTTGGGCTCTCCCGAGGCCAAAGCGGGCAAGCCCGCTTTGGCTGCAGGGGAGGGACGCGCTCCCCCAGAACGCAGAGACGCCGCGCTTGCGCGCGGCGCCCCCTCCGGCGGGCTTCGCCCGCCACCTCCCCCGCAAGGGGGGAGGAAAAGATCGTCACACCCGCCGCTCGACCATCATCTTCTTGATCTCGGCGATCGCCTTCGCCGGGTTGAGGCCCTTCGGGCAGGTCTTGGCGCAGTTCATGATGGTGTGGCAGCGGTAGAGGCGGAACGGGTCCTCGAGGTTGTCGAGGCGCTCGCCGGTCGCCTCGTCGCGGCTGTCGATCAGCCAGCGGTAGGCCTGCAAGAGCACCGCCGGGCCGAGATAGCGCTCGCCGTTCCACCAGTAGCTCGGGCACGAGGTCGAGCAGCAGGCGCAGAGGATGCACTCGTAGAGGCCGTCGAGCTTTGCGCGGTCGTCGTGGCTCTGGCGCCACTCCTTCTGCGGCGTCGGCGTCACCGTCTGCAGCCACGGCTCGATCGAGCGGTGCTGGGCGTAGAAGTTGGTGAGGTCGGGGACGAGGTCCTTGATCACCGGCAGGTGCGGCAGCGGGTAGATCTTCACGGCCCCGTCGATCTCGTCCATGCCGCGCGTGCAGGCGAGCGTGTTGACGCCGTCGATGTTCATCGCGCACGAGCCGCAGATGCCCTCGCGGCAGGAGCGGCGGAAGGTCAGCGTCGGATCGACCTTGGTCTTGATCCAGATCAGGGCGTCGAGCACCATCGGCCCGCAGTCCTCGGTATCGACCTGGAAGGTGTCGATGCGCGGGTTCTCGCCGGTGTCGGGATCGAAGCGGTAGATGCGGTACTCGCGCACGGTCTTCGCCCCGGCGGGACGCGCCCAGGTCTTCCCGGGCTTCATCTGCGAGTTCTTCGGCAGGGCGAGCTCAACCATGGAAACGCGTCTTTCTCGGCATGTTCGGACAGGCAGTTCGGACCGTCCGGTGCCCCTTGGGAGAGGCGCCGGACAGGAATGGTTCTAGGTCATTCAGGTCGCGTCGTCGATGCGGCGCGACGCTATGTCTTCGCAGCTGCGAAAGCTACAGCGGCGCCATCGCCCGCGAAGCGTCGCTTGGCTCCGTCGGCGGCGTGACCGGCACCGCCGCCCGGCCGCCCGACCAGTCGACCCTCAGCGTCAGGAACATCGCCGCCGTCAGCACGACGAAGGCGGCGACGGTGCCGACGAGGAGAGCGTAGGCCTGCGTCTGCAAGAGGGCGTAGAGCAGCGCGAGCGCAACAGTGAGGATCGCCGCCATGGCGAGGCCCGCCCGCCGGCTCGCGAGCGCCACGCCGACATAGGTGGCGAGCTGCGCCACCAACGCTGCGGAGGCCACCACATAGGCCGGCGTGAAGCCGATCACCTCGGCAAGCGCGAGCAGCAGCACGTAGAACAGCACCGAGGCGACGCCGACGAAGACGTACTGCACCGGATGGAAGCGCCCGCGGCTCGCGAGCTCCATGGCGAAGACGCCGCCGAAGGCGACGGCGAGGAACAGGATGCCGTACTTCACCGCCCGGTCGACGAGGGCGTAGAAATCGACCGGATCGAGGAAGCGGACGCCGAGCGTCGCCCCGGAGAAGCCGTCGAGGACCGCCTCGACGCTCGACAGCGTCTGCGGCACCGGCCGGGCGAGGTCGGGCACCGTCCAGGCGGCGGTGAAGCCGGTCGTCTCGACGGTGCGGCTCTCGGGCAGGAACGAGCCGAAGAAGCTCGGGTGCGGCCAGTCGGAGGCGATCGACACCGTGCTGTCGCGGCCGACCGGGGCGATCGCCAGCCAGTCCGTGCCCGAAAGCTTCAGCGGGATGGTGAACGGCAGCGCCGGCACGCCCTCGACCGTGGCGTCGAGGCCGGGGAAGGGCCGCACGTGGATGCCGCTGCCGCCGCCCGTGCCGAGCCCGGGCTCGAAGGCGAGGGAGGCGGCGCCCGGCCGCTCGAGGTCGACGCCCTCGCGCAGCCCCGACGGATCCGACAGCGACAGCGACAGCACCGCGCGGCTCCAGTCGATGCGGACGACATCGCCGGGGAAATCGGCGCGAGACAGCGCGTCGAAGCCGCCGGTGAGCGCCACCTCGGCGCGGTAGCCGGTGACGGCGTAGATCGCCCGCTTCAGCACCTCGGTGCCGGCGGTGGCGGTAGCGGCGAAGCGTTGCGGCAGGGCGACGAGGGTGCGCGGCACCTCGCGGCGCGTCTCCCGCCCGTCGACGGTGACGGTCTCGGCGACGGTGTAGGGCACGACGAGGAAGGGGCCGACCAGCGTCTGCGTGCCGCCCCAGCCCTGGGCGATCTCGGCGCGCGCGCCGTCGGCATAGGCGGCGCGCTCGTCGACGAGGCCCTTCACCAGCATCAGCGGCACGAGCAGGAGCACGATCAGGCCGCCGACGAGGAAGAACTTCGCCGCCGGCGAGGCGGTGGAGAACAGGCGTTTCGGCGGTCGGGCGGGTTCGCCGGCGACGGGCAGATCGGATGGCGTCATGGGGAAGTCTCCGCACCCCGGCGGGCCGAAGCCACCGCCGCAGGCCACGAGAAGCACCGGCCGTCCCGCGGACGCGGGCACGACGGACGCGGAGGCTAGACGCGGTTTCCGGCGGAGCGAGGTCGGGTTTGCGGACGTGCGGCGGCGGAAGCGGGGCTTTTCGGGGCGGGGTCCTCGGTGGCCGCTGGATCCACGTCTGTTGAGACCACACACTTCACTTTCTACAGCTCACCTGCTCCTCAGCATTGACCACGTCTCTGCACTCCAAGCGAAAAATTCGACTCTCTGTCTCATCAGTTAAGGTCATAGAACTCTTATTCAAGCGAATATTATACCGACTGGATGTAGCAATCTTCCAATTTGGATATGGATACCCGATTTTCAGTTCATTTTCGGAAATGCTATAAACTACATTCTGGTCATGCCCTTCTTGATTACCAAAATAGATGGATGTGCCGTTGCCGTTACCGTCGAAGCAATAGGTCAGCGATTGAGGGCCGTACTCGCTATCCCAACCAGCACGCCGGCAACCGGCCAAGTTCTCAGTGGTGGGTAGCTGCTCTTCGGATACGGGCTCTGCTGGCGGTCGCTGCACCGCCGTCGAACAGGCTGCCAGCACCAGGAGAACAATCGAAAAAGTGATGGATCTCAGTGGCATGGTTGCCGCCTTCACTTCGCCGCGGGCGGGCAGGAGACGTAGCCGTCGGAGACCCTGACGTCCCTGCATTTCAGTTGGTAGGTGCCGCGAAGGCCGCATCCCTTCACGGTCAGGCTGCTGCCGGAGATGCTGACGGCACAGGCCCGGGCTTGCTGTGGAGTGTCCCGGTCCCAGTGTCGCAACTTGCCGTCCTTCGCCTCATAACCGAACGACTCTTCGGCGCCATGCATCCCGTCGAAGTCGGCGTACGTGCCGACGCCGTCGCCGCTGAAGCAGAGGCTGGTCCATCCCGGTGAATCGGAGTCGACAAACCGGCGCTCGAGCCAGCATCCCATGAGCGGATCCCCGGTCAGCCGGGACGGCAGATCGGCGGCGGCTGCCGGCACGGCTGCCGCGGCAAGGACTGCTACAAGGAAGAGCCGCATGCTCGTGCTCCAAACTCGATCCGGAGAGTTCTGCAGGGGAGCGTTGCTTGCGACAAGAACGATCCCCGCTTCGCGAGCAGGGACGGGTTGCGCCTCTACTCCCTTCTCCCAGCCTGCTGGGAGAAGGTGCCCGAAGGGCGGATGAGGGCCGGCGTGCGCAGCGCGCCGGAGCCACATGTTGAAGCGAAACAGACAGATTTATGGGTGAGGCTGCCCGCCCCGCTCCGCGGTGCGGCCCTCATCCGGCGCTGCGCGCCACCTTCTCCCGCTCCCGCGGGAGAAGGGAATGTGCCTCGTAGCCTCGCCTGGCCTCTACGACCCCTCGATCGCCGGCGACAGGTCGTTGTTCTCTTCGATGCGCAGCATCCGCATGTCGCGGACGGCGGCCTTGAACCAGGGGTGCCGGCGCGTCAAATCTTGTGCAGCGAGCACGCAGGTGACTGCCGTCACCGTCTCGTCGCCGAAATAGACGCTGCCCTGCTGCCAGTTGAAGCCGTGCTTCTTCAGCGTGTTGCGGATGTCGGTATAGCCGTTCCGCCAGGACGAGCCGCCGTAGCTCTGCTCGAGTGTCTGCGTGTCGAGATCGAAGGTGATCGCGTACATCGAGCCCCCGCGCCGATTGTGACCGATCAGCGAGGGCATGGCCGTTCCTCCGCTCAGTACACCCGCTTCTGCGGGGCAATATACTCGATCTCGTTCGACAGCGTGTAGGTGTGCACCGGGCGGTAGTCGATCGACACCGTCCGCTTCTCCTCGTCGGCGAAGGCGAGGGTATGCTTCATCCACTCGCGGTCGTCGCGGTCCGGGAAGTCCTCGCGGGCGTGGGCGCCGCGGCTTTCCTGGCGGTTTCGGGCCGAATCCATCGTCACCACCGCCTGCGAGATCAGGTTTTCGAACTCGAGCGTCTCGACGAGGTCGGAGTTCCAGATCAGCGAGCGGTCGGTGACGCGCACGTCGTCGGAGCCGCCCCAGACGTCGTGGATGAGCTTGTGGCCCTCCTCCAGCACCTCGCCGGTGCGGAAGACGGCGCAGTTCGCCTGCATCGTGCGCTGCATGCGCAGGCGGAGCTCCGCCGTCGGCGTCGAGCCGCTGGCATGGCGCGCCTTGTCGAGGCGGTGGACGGCGTAGTCGCCGGCGCCCTTGGTGAACTCCGGCTGCTTCTCGCCGGCCGTCACCGTCTCGGCGCAGCGCAGGCCGGCGGCGCGGCCGAAAACCACGAGGTCGATCAGCGAGTTGGAGCCGAGCCGGTTGGCGCCGTGGACGGAGACGCAGGCCGATTCGCCGAGCGCCATCAGGCCCGGCACGACGCGGTCGGGATCGCCGTCGACCTTCGACAGCACCTCGCCGTGGAAGTTCGTCGGGATGCCGCCCATGTTGTAGTGGACGGTCGGCAGCACCGGGATCGGCTGCTTCGTCACCTCGACGCCGGCGAAGATCTTGGCGCTCTCGGAGATGCCCGGCAGCCGCTCGTGCAGGATCGCCGGGTCGAGATGGTCGAGGTGCAGGAAGATGTGGTCGGAATTCTTGCCGACGCCGCGGCCTTCGCGGATCTCGATGGTCATGGCGCGCGAGACGACGTCGCGCGAGGCAAGGTCCTTCGCCGACGGCGCGTAGCGCTCCATGAAGCGCTCACCGGCGGAGTTGGTGAGATAGCCGCCCTCGCCGCGGGCGCCCTCGGTGATCAGGCAGCCGGCGCCGTAGATGCCGGTCGGGTGGAACTGAACGAACTCCATGTCCTGCAGCGGCAGGCCGGCGCGCAGCACCATGGCGTTGCCGTCGCCGGTGCAGGTGTGGGCGGAGGTCGCCGAGAAATAGGCGCGGCCGTAGCCGCCGGTGGCGATGATGGTCTTGTGGGCGCGGAAGCGGTGCAGCGTGCCATCGTCGAGGCAGAGCGCCACGACGCCGCGGCAGGCCCCCTCCTCCATGATCAGGTCGATGGCGAAGTACTCGATGAAGAACTCCGCCGAGTGGCGCAGCGCCTGGCCGTAGAGGGTGTGCAGGATGGCGTGGCCGGTGCGGTCGGCGGCGGCGCAGGTGCGCTGGGCGCGGCCCTTGCCGAAGTCGGTGGTCATGCCGCCGAACGGCCGCTGGTAGATCTTGCCTTCCTCGGTGCGCGAGAACGGCACGCCCCAGTGCTCAAGCTCGTAGACGGCGGCCGGCGCCTCGCGCACGAGGTATTCGATGGCGTCCTGGTCGCCGAGCCAGTCGGAGCCCTTGACGGTGTCGTACATGTGCCAGCGCCAGTCGTCCGGCCCCATGTTGCCGAGCGCCGCCGAGATGCCGCCCTGCGCCGCGACCGTGTGCGAGCGGGTCGGGAACACCTTGGTGATGCAGGCGGTGCGCAGGCCGGCTTCCGAGCAGCCGACGACGGCGCGCAGGCCGGCGCCGCCGGCGCCCACCACGATGACGTCGAAGGTGTGGTCGGTAAAGGGATAGGCGCGGCCGTTCACGCCGGGCGCCGCCGACCCATTGGCGGCGCCATTGCCGCTGCCGTTCAACTCGGCCATCGCCTCAGCCTCCGAAGCTGATCTTGAGAACCGCCCACGCGGCGGACAGCGCCACCAGGGCGCAGAAGAAGGTGCTGCCGATGAGCGCGGCGAGCTTCGTTCCCTCGCCGTGCACATAGTCCTCGATGATCACCTGCATGCCGAGCTTCATGTGCCAGCAGGAGACCAGCACGACGGCGAGCAGCGGCACCGCGACGAAGGGGTTCTCGAGCACGGCGCGGGTCGTCTCGAAGCTCTCGCCCTGCACGCCGACGACGAGCAGCACCATGAAGGTGGCGAGCGGCACCATGGCGAGGCCGGTGAGGCGCTGGCGCCAGAAGTGGTCGGTGCCGGACTTGGCCGAGCCGAGGCCGCGGACGCGGCCGAGCGGGGTGCGCATCATGATCTTGTCCTCCCGGCTCAGCGGACGATGAGGGCGACGACCCAGACGATCATCGTCAGGGCCACCGCGCCGATGACGGTGATGCGGGTGACGAGCTCGCGGCCGACGGCATCGGTGGCGGCGCCGAAATCCCAGAGGAAGTGCTTGATGCCGCTCAGCATGTGCTGGATCAGCGCCCAGGTGTAGCCGAACAGGATGAGCCGCCCGATCAGCGAACCGAAGAAGGCGTCGGCCCAGGAGAAGGCTTCCGGACCCATCGCCGCGGCGACCAGCCACCAGGCCAGCAGGATCGTCCCGGCATAGAGCGCGATGCCGGTGGCGCGGTGGACGATCGACATCGCCATCGTCAGCGTCCAGCGATAGATCTGGATGTGCGGGGACAGCGGCCGGCCGGCCTTGGCGTTCGTCGTCATCATCTTCCCTCGGCCTTCGGAGCGTGCTTCCGATGGCGACGCACGGCGGGCGCGGGGCGCCTTGAGCGTCACTGGAAGGCTTCTAGCCCTTCGACCGCCCCTCGTCAAAGTGACGTAAACGTAAAGTGCAGCATCCGCGCGAGCTTGATGCTGACGTATAGGGTAGGGCTGCGCAAGAGGCCGGCAAGGGCCGTTTCCGGCGCTTTTTCGGCAACCTCTGCCTGTGACCGCGATCACAGCGCGAGCACAATCGGTGCCGTACCCCTCGCCGGCCCCGAGAGCACCCGCGCCGATCCGGCGCGCTCCCTCCGCCTCGGGCAACCCGAGGACTATCATGCGTCTCGCCTATTGGTTCTTCTTCGTCGCCATCCTCGCCGGCCTCGTCGGCATGGGGCTCGGCATCCACATGGGCCTCGCCCACGACTTCACGCTCATGCCGGTGCACGCCCACGTGAACCTGCTCGGCTGGGCCTCCCTGTTCCTCTACGGTCTCTACTACCGGGTCGAGCCGGCCGCCGAGGCCACGGCCCTCGCCGTCGTCCACTTCGCGCTCGCCGTCGCCGGCGTCGTGCTGATGACCGGCGGCCTCACGTTCATGCTCCTGGGCAACGAGGCGCTGCTGCCGGTCACGGTCGTCGGCTCGCTCAGCGCCGTCACGGCGATGGCGGTCTTTCTCGTCGTGGTGCTCAGGCGCGGCGTCGCCGAGCGCGGGAGCGCAACGGCCCGCTGAGCCCTTTGGCGCGTCGCCGGGGCCGGTCCGCTCGCCGGCCCCCGGAGCCGTCTCAGGTGGGGCGCGCCGACAGCCGCTTGTTCAGGTGCGCCATGAAGGCCGTGGCGAACAGCGGCGTGACGAGATTGACGATCGGGATCACCAGCACCAGCGCGATCACGAGCCCGGCGACGAACACCGTGCCGCCGTGGCGCTTGCGCAGGGCGCGCGCCTCCTCCGGCGTGCGGAACCGCATCGCCTGGCCCTCGAAATACTCCCGCCCGAGCAGGTAGCCGTTGACCAGGAAGAAGGCGGCGATGTTGACGCCCGGCACCAGCAGCAAGAGCAGCGCCACGAGGTTGCCGAGGATGACGATGCCGGTGAACTTCAGCGTCGTCACCAGTTGCTCGCCGAACGGCAGGGCGCGGCCCGGCGGATCGTTCGGGTAGTGCGTCCGCTCCACCACCTCCGCCACCTCGTCGGCGAACAGGCCGGCGAGCAGCGAGGTGATCGGCGCGACGAGAAACCCCAGCCCGATGAAGAAGCCGATGCCGGTGAGGATCACCAGCACCGTCTCGACCCACGGATAGGTTGTGACGTCGATGAAGTAGACCGACGCCCCCTGCAGCGCGAGCCAGATCACCACGAGCAGCGCGACCGTGAGCGCCAGCGATTTCAGCAGCACGGAGCGGAACGGCGGCGTCAGGATGTCGGCGAAGGCCTGGCGGGCGGCGGCGAGCATCGGGGCTCCGGAGGGCGGCGCCAGACGGCGCGGAGATCAGACCGCCGTCAAGTGGGGAGGCGGGACCGCCGGCGCAATCGCCGCATGGCTAGGCGCCGTCTTCGGCTTCTCCCACCGCGCGGTGGGAGGCCGTCTTCCCCTTCTCCCGCCAGGGGCGGGAGAAGGTGGCGCGCAGCGCCGGATGAGGGCCGGCGCACGAAGTGCGTCGGAAGCTGCGGCTTGCTGTAACGCCGCGCCGCTGTGCGGCGCGCCCTCATCCGCCCTTCGGGCACCTTCTCCCAGCGCGCTGGGAGAAGGGAAGAACCACGACCCCTACCCGCGCCCCTCGGCTGCGGCAATCGCGCGCGCCAGCACGAGATACGGCGCCGCGTCCGTCCCGACGACCCGCTCGATTTCGGCGAGTTCGGCCCGGGCGAGGTCGAGGCGGCCGATGGCGACGTAGCCTTCGCCGAGATAGGAGCGCGTGCGCGCCGCATCCGGGTCGACGGCGAGCGCCGCCCGGTAGTAGGCAACGGCGGTGTCGAAGCGGCCGAGCTTGCGGAAGGCGAAGCCGAGTTCGGTCAGCACCAGCGGGTCGCGGCGGTGGGCGACGGGATCGAGCACCGCAACGGCATCGTCGTGGCGCCCCACCCGGTTGAAGGCGAAGGCCATCGCGAAGCGCTCCGAGGGCGCCGCGTCGAGCGCCTGGATCTTCACGCAGGTCTTCGTCTGCGGGTCGAGCGCCTGGCCGCGCGGGCAGGCGGCCGGCGTGGGGACAGGCGGCAGCGGCCCGTCGTTCATCGCTGCGGCCGGCAGCGCCAGCCCCGCTGCGACGATCGCGGCGAGCGCCGATCCCCGCCACGCCTTCGCCCGCGTCACCGCCATCGCACCCTCCCCGGAAACGCCTCGCCACCCGCCGCGTCGACCCTAAACCGCGCGCGGCGATGCGGAAGGCGCCGCACCATAACGTGATCGGCAGCATCGCACGATGACGCCGCCGATCGGTCGCGCAGCGGGTCGGCGGCGCAGCCGCTCAGCTGCGCAGGAGGTCGCTCACCGGCTTGAGGTCGGCGCTGCCGGGGAAGACGCTCTCGGCGAGCGCCCGCTCGCCGACGCCGAGATGATCGCGCAGCACGCCCTTGGCGACGCTGCGCAGGTCCGTCGTCGGCCGGAGGTCGCGGCCTTCGAACAGCGCCGCCTGCGACAGGCCCGGCCAGTCGGCGACGACGCGCCCGCCGGCGACGCCGCCGCCGAGCAGGAACAGCGCCGTGCCGGTGCCGTGGTCGGTGCCGCCGGAGCCGTTGAAGGCGACCGTCCGGCCGAATTCCGTCACCACCATCACGACGGTGTCGCGCCACGCCGGGCCGAGGGATTCCTTCAGGGCGAGCAGCGTGGCGTCGAGCACCGCCAGGCTGTCGCCGAGCTGGCCGTCGACCGGATCGCCGCGCGAATGGTTGTCGAAGCCGGAGAGGTCGAGGGTGCCGATGCGCGGGCCGTCCTCCTTCGACAGCACCCGCCCGGCGACCCGCGCCGCCTCGATGGCGGGGCGGCTGCGGCCCTTGACGTCGGCATCGGCGCCGCTGCGGGCGGCCCGCTTGGCCTCCTTCTCGCTGCCGGCCACCATGCCGAGTTCGAGGCCTTCCTCCAGCGTCATCGCCAGCCGCTCGTCGCCGGCGTGACGATAGAGCGAGAGCAGGCGGGCGCGGGTATCTTCGCTCGCCTCGGGATAGCCGGCGGGCATCCACGAGACGACCTTGGAGCGGCCGCGCATGATCAGCGGCACCTGCGCACCGGCGGCGAAGCCCTCGCCGCTGGTGAACTGCACCATCTCGCCTTCCGGCAGCAGCGCCAGCGTGCGGCCGAGCCAGCCGGTGTCGGCGACGCCGACGGCGGGCAGGCCGCTCTCCAGCACGTCCTGGCCGTCGAAGTGCGAGCGCTCGCGGTAGGGGCTCGCGACCGCGTGCACCACCAGCGCCTCGCCGGACTGGTACATCGCGCCGAGCGCCGGCAGCCGCGGCGACATCGCGAAGAAGGAATCGAGGGCGAGGCCCGGCGCCTGCTCGCTCGAGCCGAGCACCGGGCCGCCGCGCGCCCGCTCGTGGTCGGGATCGCCGACCGGCGCGACGGTCGACAGCCCGTCCATGGCGCCGCGCAGCACCAGCACGACGAGGCGCGGGTCGCGGCCGCCGGCGTGGGCGAAGCGCGGCAGCGCCGCCCAGGCGGTGAAGGTGGCGGTGATGCCGAGGAGGCCGCGCCGGGTGACGGCGTGCGGGACGAGAAGGCCGGTGGAGGAACGGTCCATGATCAGATCCTCTGGAAACCGGGGCTGAGCAGCATCAGCGACACCGCCTGCTCGCGGCTCTCGGCGCGCGTCACCGCCTCGCGCGTCGGCTGGTCGTAGCGCGGACCGAGCGCGTCGGCGGCGAGGCCGGGCACGTCGAGCTCGGGATCGATGCGGCGGGCGACGACGGTGGCGAAATCGAGCCGCTCGAGCAGGGCGTCGCCGGCGAGCCAGGCGTCGTCCGCATCCGGCCAGCCGGCCGGAGACGGCGGCGTCCAGATCTTCTGGCCGAGCGCGTTCATCATGTTGAAGGCGGCCTTCTCGTTCTCGGCGTCGGTCGTGAGCGACAGCACGCGGAAGCTTGCCATCGTGAACAGATAGGGGTCGCGGATCTTCGCCGGCGGCGTCGCCCAGGCAGCGTCGGACGACACCAGCGCCTTCGTCGTCGCGGCGAGGTCGCCGTCGCTGTCGAGGAAGGCGCGGGCCACCGCCTCGGCGATCTCGGTCGGCGCGCCGTCGCCGACGAAATGACGCGTCAGCTTGCGGGCGATGTGGCGGGCGGTGGCCGGATGGCGGGCGAGGTCGTCGAGCACCGCGTCGAGCTGCTTCGGCCCCTTCTGGCCGTAGACCTTGCCGAGCACGGTGAAGTCGCCGGGCTCGTGGCGGCGCGGCAGGAAGATCGCGCCGGTGCCCTCGACGCGGCCGCCGTTGCGGTCGATCGTCCAGCCGGTCAGCACCTTGGCGAAGCTCGTCACGTCGGCCTGGGTGTAGCCGCCGTCGACGCCGAGCGTATGCAGTTCGAGCACCTCGCGGGCGAGGTTCTCGTTGAGGCCGATGCCCTTGCGGGCGCCGATGCGGCTGTTCGGCCCGACGGACTTCCAGTTGTCGAGATAGACCAGCATCGCCGGATGCTTGACCGTCACCTCGAGGAGATCGCGGAAGCGGCCGTAGACGTGCGGGCGGATCGCCTCGCGCTCGTAGGAGCCGACCATCGAGGGGACACTGCCGCCCTTGGCGGCGGAGACGGCAAAATGGTTCGACCAGAACAGCACCAGGCGTTCCGTCAGGCCGTCGGTCGCCGCCAGGCCGTGGTCGAAGCGGGCCGCCGCCTCGCGCCGCACGGTCGTGGGCGAGAAGCCGGGCTGGCGCAGCCGCTCCGGGCGGTCGGCACCGTCGCGCTTCACCGTGCCGTCGTCGACGGCGGCCAGGTCTCCGGCCATGTCGGCGCCGGCCATGTCTCCACCGGCCATCCCGTCGCCTGCCATGTCTCCCGCGGCCATATCACCGCCGGCCATGTCCGGATCGGCCATATCGCCGCCACCAGACGCCTTCGCGGCCGCCTTCGCCGCCTCGATCTGCTCGTTCTCGAGCTTGCGTGCCACCCGCCGCTCGCGGCGGTCCTTGAGGTTCAGCGCCATGTTCTCCGGGGTCGGCAGCAGGCCGGCAGCGGTGATCAGGGCCGCCTGCGGCCGGCCGCACTGGGCGAGCACGAAGCCGCGCGGATCCGAGGCGATCGCGGCGCACTCACCCGGCCGCGGCCCGAGGCCGAAGCGGGTGAGGGCGGTGTGGGCATCCCGGATGGCTGATTCGGACGGCATGGGACTCTCCGCGGGTGCCGGGCCACGTCGACCCGCGCGGTCGAGACCCGCGCGGTCCGGCGTTTGGAGCAACGCCCCGGCCGGCCGTTCCCTACGCCGCCGATGTGGCGGCACGCGGGCGGTCAGCCGTAGCGCAGCTTCAAGGCCAGGATCGCCCCCGACGTCATCAGGGTGACGGCGTTGGCGATCGTCACCGACGGGCTGCCGAGGGCGATGCCGTAGACGAGCCAGCAGGCGACGCCGGAGGTGAACGCGATCTGCGTCGGCAGCGAAATCCCCGCCGTCTGGCGCTCGCGCAGGATCTTAAAGGCCTGCGGCAGCCAGCACAGCGTGGTGAGCAAGGCGGCGACGAAGCCGATCGCCTCGACGACCTGGAGTGACATCGGAACAGTCCTGGAAGCGGGCGGGGCGGGGGGGAGGCGCAACCGGCGAGACGTGTGTGTGAGACGGCCGACGTCTCGGCTGTCAATGCGGCGCCACTGCGGCGGCGGCGCGTGCGTGAATCCGCCAAAACCACCTAGCCAAAAATGTCGCACCGACCACCACCGCGGCCGTGGCTGGACGCACCGGTGGCGCGACACCGGCGCCCCGCCGGCAGCAACGGCCGGCGACACCCGACACCAACAAAGAAGGGCCGCCCCGAGGGACGACCCTTCCATTGTCGAACTGCGGTCCGGCGGAGCCGGACGAACGCCGACTTACGCGACCGGACCTCCGAAGGAACCCGTGAGCGCGCGATCCGACGACCGCAGCTTGTGACAATGAGACACCGGATCACCTCCTTTCAGTTCGTTGACGACAAGCGGAGCTTACGTGCGATCGATGTGATTCGTAAGTCGTTTTTGCGGGCGGTCGAAAGGGTCGATCGCCCGCTTTCAGGGCAGGATGGCGATGTCGCGGACGTCCGCCTCGACGCCCTGCAGCGCCCCCGTCTCGCTCGCGCGTCCGGTCGCGAGGTCGACGGTGTAGAGCCGGCCGTCGGCGACCATCCAGGCGGTGTTGCCGCCCTTGCCGTCGGCGACGATGTCGAACGCCACGGCCTTCGGCATGATGCCGAGCTTGCCGACGGCGTTCAGCACGCCGTCGTTCGGCGGCGCCTGCTTCACCAGCGCGCCGATGGTGCCGTCGATGTCGTACAGCGCCGTCTCCTTGGTGCCGGCGACCGAGTTGGTGTAGGCGCCGGCGACGATCATCGGCGCCTCGCCCTTGTGCATGTCGGTCGCCGCGAAGGCGAGCTTGCCGTCGGTGACGACCTTGCCGTCGCCGACGTTGACACGGAGGTTGGTGCCGTCCGAGCCGATGACGCGCAGCCGGTCGGCGGCCGGGTTGAAGTCGACGGTCGCCGTCACGCCGTCGGGCAGCATCGTCGAAAGCTTCGCCGTCGCCTCGGCGCGGCCGCGCTTCGTATCGACGACCGCGATCGTGCCGTCGGCATAGAGGGCGTAGAGCTTGCCGTCCGCCGGGCGCACGTCGATGCCGAGGATGCGGCCCTCGACGCCCTCGATCGCCACCGGTGCGGCGACGGCACGTGTCGCCGGATCGACCATCGCCAGCCGGTCGTCGCCGACGAGGGCAAACACCGTCGCGGCGGTCGCCGGCGCGGCGGAGGCGGCGAGGACGGCGACGGTGGCGGCGAGGCCGCCGAGCACGAGGCTGTGCGGACGACCGCGGCGGATCGCGGCCGGCGGGGTCGGGCTGTCGATGCGATGAGAGTCGATGCGATGCGACATGGGTCATCTCCAGGATGAGTCGCCGCCCGCGCTCCGGCAGGACCGGGGCGCCGCGGGAGGAGGGCATGGCGACGCTGGCCGCCGCGCCCCGGTCCGGCCGACCGCTCGTCGGTCGTCCTTGCAGCGGCTACCCGGCGGCCGCGGCGGCGGATGCGGGGGGGCCGGACTTTTGTCGACCGCT
>CAMDHY010000088.1 GCA_945898215.1 Pseudoxanthobacter soli DSM 19599
GCTGCGCGAACGTGATGATGCGTCCCATGCGAAACCGATCCTCCGTCGACGACGAGCGACGCGCCGAGCCTACACCACCGAAGGTGCCCGGGCCGACGGAATGCAAGCGGCCTGCCGCCCGCCTTGCAAGCGTTTGCGCCGCACCTATACTCGTCACATGACTCGTGACGGCACGGTGGAATGAAGAAGCGCGTAACCCTGAAGGATGTCGCCGAGGCCGTCGGCGTGCATGTCTCGACGGTGTCGCGGGCGCTCGACCCGAAGACGCGCCATCTCATCACCGCCGAGGTGGCCGAGCAGATCCTCAAGGTCTCGACCGAGCTCGACTACCGCCAGAACGCCGCCGCCTATTCGCTGAAGACCAACCGCACGCGCACCATCGGCGTCGTCGTCCCCGACATCACCAATCCGGTGTTCCCGCCGATCATCCGCGGCATCGAGGACCGCCTCGCCGCCAGCGGCTACGTCGCCATCCTCGCCAACACCGACGGCAACCGCCGTCGCGAGGTGAGCATCACCCAGACCTTCCGCGCCCGCGGCGTCGACGGGCTGATCATGGCGAGCGTCGAGCGCGACGACGAGGCGATCTCCCGGCTCTCCCAGGACGGCCTGCCGATCGTCACGGTCAACCGCCAGGTCGACGATCCGGGCGTCTCCTCCGTCGTCAACGACGAGGACGCCGGCATGAAGCTGATCCTCGGCCACGTCGCCGGCCTCGGCCATCAGCACGTCGCCAACATCGCCGGACCGCAGGCGCTGTCGACCGGAACCGCGCGCCTGCGGGCGTTCGAGCATCACCGCGATCTCCTCGGGCTCGACGACGATCCGCAGCTCATCGCCGTCGCCAACGCCTTCAATGACGAGGAAGGCGTCCGCTGCGCCGAGGAACTCCTGTCGCGCGGCGTGGCGTTCACCGCCATCGTCTGTTCCAACGACCGCCTCGCCATCGGCGCCACTGCGGCTCTGCGCCGTCGCGGGCTCTCTTGCCCGGACGACATCTCGGTGACGGGCTACAATGACATGCCGATGGTGGACCGGCTGTTTCCGGCGCTGACGACCATCCGCGTGCAGCAGTACGACGCCGGCCACGAGGCCGCCGACATCCTGCTCGAAATGATCGAGACCCCGCCCGAGCGGCGGCGGCGGCGGCATGTCGTGCTGCCGGTCGATCTCATGGTGCGCGAATCGACCGCCGCCCCCTCGAAGACGCAGGGCCGGGCGCGTCGCGCCCGCAGCGCGGCTCGGGCGGCGATGGCGGACCCGGCGACGATGCCGGCGGCCGAATAGGCCGGGCGATCAACCCGGCCCGCGACCGTCGACGTCGGCGCGCGGATCCCGCTCGATCTTCGCCGCGAATGGCTCGAAGGCCCGGTCCGAGAGAACGGCCGGCAACAGCCGCGACAGCCGCGCCCCGAGCGCCAGCAGGAAGGGGAACGCGACGACGGCGCGCTTGCGGGCGATGCCGCGGGCGATGATCCGCGCCGCCTTGTCGACCGGCATCTCGAACGGCTTCGAGCCCCGGTGGCGCGCCGACATCGGCGAGGTCACGAAGCCGGGGCAGACGACGGTGACTGTCACGCCCGACGGCCGCAGCCAGCCGCGGATCGCTTCGCCATAAGCGATCAGCGCGGCCTTCGTCGCCGAATAGGTCGGCATCGCCGGGTAGCCACGCAGGCCCGCCACTGAGGCGACGATGACGATCTGGCCGCGCCGGCGGGCGCGCATCGCCTCGACTAGGCCGGAGACGGTGTCGATCGCCCCGATGAGGTTCACCTCGACGAGCCGGCGCACGTCCTCGTCGCTCTCCCGCGACTTTTTCGGCCCGAGGCCGGCCGACACGCCGGCGTTGGCGATGAGCACGTCGACTTCGCCGCCGGCGTCCACCGCGGCTAGCCAGGCGTGCAGGGCATTGCGGTCGCGCACGTCGACGAGGGCAGTCTCGGCGACGGCACCCTTCAACCGGCAGGCCGCAGCCACCTCTTCCAGCCGCGCCGCCTCTCGTCCGGCCAAGGCCAGTCGCACGCCGGGGCAGGCGAGTTCGGCGGCCAGTGCCGCGCCGATGCCGCTGGAGGCGCCAGTCAGCGCGATCGTGCGCAACGGCGCACCGTTCGGCGCGCCCGGACCGCCGGGGGCTGCGCTCACCCGCGGTCCTTCATGATGCGGGCCTTGTCGCGGTTCCACGTCCGCTCCTTGTCGGCCTCGCGCTTGTCGTGCAGCTTCTTGCCCTTGGCGAGCCCGAGCTCGACTTTCGCCCGGCCCTTCTCGTTGAAGTAGAGCTTCAGCGGCACGACGGTCATGCCTTCGCGCTGCACCGCGCCGGCGAGCTTGCTGACCTGCTTGCGGTGGACCAGCAGCTTCCGCGGCCGCCGCGTCTCATGGTTGAACTGGTTCGCCTGCAGGTATTCCGGGATGTAGGCGTTGTAGAGGAAGAGCTCGCCGCGGTGCTCGGCCGCATAGGCGTCGGCGATGGTGCTCTTGCCGGCGCGCAGCGACTTCACCTCGGTGCCGGTCAGCATGATGCCGGCCTCGAGGGTGTCGAGGATCTCGTAGTTGAACCGCGCCTTGCGATTGTCGGCGACGACCTTGATCGGGCCGGTCGGCCCGCGGGGTGCATTCATCGCCGGTCCATCCTCAATTCAATCCGGCGTGCTGCATCGCCGCGCGGACCTCGCCTTCGGCCGCCGCGGTGAGCGGCAGCATCGGCAGGCGCAGTTCGTTCTTCACCTTGCCCAACACCGACAGGCCGTACTTGGCTCCCGCCGGGCTCGGCTCGAGGAACATCGCCCGGTGCAGCGGCGTCAGCTTGTCGTTGAGCTCGAGGGCGGCCGCGTAGTTGCCCTGCAGGCAGGCCGACTGGAAGCGCGAGCACAGCCCCGGCGCGACGTTCGACGACACCGAGATGCAGCCGTGGCCGCCATGCGCCATGTAGCCGAGCGCCGTGCCGTCCTCGCCGGAGAGCTGGATGAAGTCCGGCCCCATGGCATGGCGCTGCAGGCTGACGCGGTCGATCTTGGCGGTGGCGTCCTTGACGCCCTTGATATTGCGCCCGTCCTCGTAGAGGCGGGCCATCGTGTCGACACTCATGTCGACGATCGAGCGCGGCGGGATGTTGTAGATGATGATCGGGATGCCGACGGCGGCGTCGATCGCCATGTAGTGGCGATACATCCCCTCCTGGCTCGGCTTGTTGTAGTAGGGCGTCACGACCAGCACGCCCTGCGCGCCCGCCGCCTCGGCGTGGCGGGCGAGGTCGATCGCCTCGGCGGTGTTGTTGGAGCCGGCGCCGGCGATCACCGGCACGCGCCCGTTCGCCGCCTCGATGCAGAGCGTCACCACGCGCTTGTGCTCGTCGTGGCTGAGCGTCGGCGATTCGCCGGTGGTGCCGACCGGCACCAGGCCGTGGGTGCCCTCGGCGATCTGCCACTCGACGAAGTCGGAGAACGCCTTCTCGTCCACCTTGCCGTCGCGCATGGGCGTGACGAGCGCGGTGATCGAACCCTTGAACATGGCGATTCTCCCGAGGAGCGTTCGGACCGGCGCCCTTGGCCGGAAGCGGCGCGACAATAGTCGGCGCGCCGCGCCGCTTCAAGGACGGCTGCTGAGGTCGCCGCCGCACTCCCCGCCCGCGGGACGGGGCGCCTTTCCAGCGCGCAATGACCAAACTGTGACACACGCCACAGCGCCAGACGCATCGACCCTCGATTGTAGCAACACGCTGCCATCGGATCGGCGGCACGTGCCGAGTCGGGAGAACTTCATGAAAACGTCCATCGCCGCCCTGATCGTCGCCGCGGTCGCCTCGCCCGCGACGTCCTACGCCTCCGCGGCCGAGATGCTCGGCCAGGGGGGCAAGCCGGCGGCGTTCGAATCCGCGCCGACGGCCAAGGGCGAGAGGAGCTTCTTCAAGACCGTGGTCCTCGAGTGTGGCGGGCCGAATTGCACTGGGACCTTCAAGGGCAAGGCCGGGCGCCTCACCACGATAGCGGAGATTCAGTGCGCCGTCGGTTCAGACGGCCAGGCCCAGGGCGGCCAGGTGTCCATCGAGGCGGTGCTCCTGGAAATCCTGCCGATCGCCTCGCGGTCGACCGACGGCGCGACCGAACTAGCAATCGTCAAGACGCCGACGAACTTCGTCGTCGAGGGAGCCCAGTCGGTCGTCATCAGCTTCCTCTCCTTCGGCACCGCGGACCTCGCCACGTGCATCGTCAAGGGCACGTCGAAGCCGTCGTGAGGCGCTGCGGGCCACCGCCGGAGAGCCGCGTTGCCGGAAGGTCCCGCCCCTTCGCGATTGCAGGCAAGGAAAGGGTCGCGCCCTCCTTGTGCGGCCATGGCGCTCTGCGACGGAAACGCTTTGTTCACCCTGACATGGTCACAATTGCGCGGTTCGCCTGTCCTTCCAGCGCGCGGACCGCCCGTCCGGTCGCACTCGGTGGCGTGTCGCGCTATACTCCGGCGTGGGACGGGCTGAACTGGAGTGGGGACGCGGTCGGCATCGCCGGTACGCGCTAACGACGAGAGTTGTGATGCGAGCCTCGATGCGACGCCTGCGCCTACCCGTTTCGACGATCGCCGCTCTGGCGGCGGCGAGCACCGTCTGGTCGCCCGTCTTCGCCGAGACATCGGCGCTGGTGCCGCTGCCGAAGTCCCGGCCCTTCCAGTCCGCTACCGGTGCGGCGCCCGTCGATCTCGCGACCGCCTACGCTCCCTCGACCGCCGAAGTCGATGCGCTGATGGCGCCGGCGACGCCGGTCGCCCCTGGCACCGGGACCGGGTGGTCGATGCCGACGGACGTCGCCGCCGGAGACCTCAAGGCGGCGATCAAGGCGGCGGACGCCGGTGACGGCCGCCGCGCCTATGCGATCCGCAACGGTCTGTCGAACGGCACCGACCGCCGCATCGTCGACTGGCTGCTGATCCGCTCCGACAGCCCGTTCATGAATTCGAACGCGATCACCGCGTTTGCCCGCGAGGCGCCGGGCTGGCCAAGCCCCGAGACCATGCGCGCCCGCTCCGAATCGGCCCTTTTGCGCGAGAACCCCCCGGCCGGCACCGTCGTCGCGCTCTTTCGCGCCTCGCCGCCGGTGTCGATCGACGGTGCCCGCGTCTATGCGCGTGCCCTCGTCGCCTCCGGTGATCGCGGCGCCGCCGCCGAGGTCATCCGCCGCGCCTGGCTCACCGAGAAGATGTCGGACGCGCAGCAGGACGCGACGCTGAAGGAGTTCGGTAATCTCCTGACGCAGGTGGACCATCGCCGCCGCGCCGAGATGCTGCTGTTCGACGACCGCTCGCGCCAGGCCGCCAAGCTGAAGCCGCTCTTGTCGGCCGGCGAGCGCGCCTATGTCGACGCGCATATCGCCACGAACCAGAAGTCGAAGGGCGTGGTCACCGCCCTCAACGCCGTTCCCGCCAACGTACGGGGGCTGGCGAGCTACAAGTTCATTCAGGCCCAGCAGCTGCGCCGCCAGGAGAAGTACGCCGAGGCGGCCCAGGTTCTGCTGTCGGCTTCGCGTGATCCGGCCGTCCTGATCGACCCGGACGCCTGGTGGATCGAGCGCCGGCTCGTCTCACGCGAGCTCCTCGACAAGGGCGACGCCGCTACCGCCTACAAGCTCGCCGCCACCCATTCGGCCACCGGCAACGTGCAGTTCATGGACGCCGAGTTCCACGCCGGCTGGTATGCGCTGCGCTTCCTCAAAGACCCGGCGCGGGCGATGGCGCACTTCAAGCGCCTCGACCAGGTCGCCAAGACGCCGATCTCGAGCGCCCGCGCCGAGTACTGGATGGGCCGCGCCGCGGAGGCGCAGGGCTCCGGCATGGCCTCGACCTACTACAAGCAGGCCGCCGCCTACGGCATGACCTACTACGGCCAGCTCGCCCGCCAGAAGCTCGGCGCCGGCTCGGCCGGGGTCGGCGGCCCGGCGAAGCCGTCCGGCGCCGATGCCGCCGCCTTCGAGGCGAACGACGTCGTCAAGGCGATCAAGCGCCTGATCGCCATCGGCGAGATGAACCGTGCCTGGCCGCTGTTCAAGTACCTGGCCGAGACCCTGCCGACGCCGGGCCAGGTGACCCTGCTCGCGCAGCTCGCCGAGAAGAACGGCTACCACCACTTTGCGCTGAACGTCGCCAAGGAGGCGCAGAACCGCGGCCTCCCGGTCGCCGGCCTCGCCTTCCCGACCGCGGGTATCCCCTCGGCTGCCCGCGTGCCGGGCGGCATCGAACGTCCGCTCGTCTACGCCATCGCCCGCCAGGAGAGCACCTTCAACGCCGGCGCGGTGTCGCCGGTCGGCGCGCGCGGGCTGATGCAGATGATGCCGGCGACGGCCGCCGCCACTGCCAAGAAGTACGGCATCCCCTACGCGCCGGGGAAGATGAACGACGCGACCTACAACGCCACACTCGGCGCCGCCCACCTCGACGAGCTCGTCGAGAAGTTCGACGGCTCCTACCTGAAGATCTTCGTTGCCTACAACGCCGGCCCCGGCCGCGTGAACCAGTGGGTGCAGCGCTACGGCGATCCGGCCGACCCGCGCGTCGACGTCGTCGACTGGGTCGAGCGCATCCCGTTCAGCGAGACGCGCAACTACGTGCAGCGCGTCATGGAGAACGTCACCGTCTACCGCGAGCGCCTCGGCACCGGCCGCCTTGCCGTCGAACACGACCTGCGCGGCCGCCCGAACGGGTGACGGCGCGCCGGTCGTCGCAGACCGCTGGGACGTGGGGGACGCGAGGGCTCTGAAGTCAAAGGTGACGCGGCACGTCCATCCGTTTGTGGAGGACGCGCACGACGATGACCCCGCGCCCGTCTGCGCGATAGAAGAGGACGTGCGAACCCACGCTCGACTTCCGATAGCCTTCGCGGATCTCGTCTGCTGGGCGGCCGGTGATCTTTCCTGAGGCGATGTCACTGCACGCATCTGCGATCAGGCGCAAATAGCGGGCCGCTTGCTCAGGGCTCCAATGGCGAGCCGTGAAGTCCCAGATATCGCTGAGATCCTGTCTGGCCCTCGGAGATATCCGGTAGCGCGTCACCGCGGTACGTCGGCCATCTTCATCGAGAGGAAGGATTCGATGTCGAAAGGCTCGGCGGGGCCACTCGTCTCGCCGTCGATCAGGGCACGGCGCAGCGCATCAAGCCGCAACTCCTGTTCTTCCAGAAGTCGCAGACCCGCCCGCACTACATCACTGGCCGATCCATATCGCCCACTGTCGATGCGCTCTTCGACGAAGCGGTCGAAATGTTCACCCAGTTCGAGCGGCACAGTACGCGACATGGCCTCTCCCTTGGTTTCGCGACGCCTCGACACAATACCACGACGGTGAGGATCCGTCCGAAGTTTGCGGCCTTACTCTCACCGTGAAGCTCCGGCAGTGCGGCGCGCGGCTTGCGCAGCCGCTCCGCTTGCGCCACACCGTGGCGCCGCCGCACGAGTGACCCAATGACCGAGACCGCCCTCGCCTCCCCGCCCGCCGCCGACGTCGTCGCGGGGGCGGCGCCGAAGATCAGCTTCGTCAGCCTCGGCTGCCCGAAAGCGCTGGTCGACTCCGAGCGCATCCTGACGCAGCTCCGGGCCGAGGGCTACGAGATCACCAAGAGCCACTCCGGTGCCGACGTCGTCGTCGTCAATACATGCGGCTTCCTCGACAGCGCCAAGGCGGAATCGCTCGACGCCATCGGTTCGGCGCTCGCCGAAAACGGCCGCGTCATCGTCACCGGCTGCATGGGCGCGAAGCCCGAGGACATCACCGCGGCGCACCCGGGCGTGCTCGCCGTCACCGGCCCGCAGCAGTACGAGAGCGTGGTGGAGGCGGTGCACCGCGCCGTGCCGCCGGCGCACGACCCGTTCCTCGACCTCGTGCCGCCGCAGGGCATCAAGCTGACGCCGCGCCATTACGCCTATCTCAAGATTTCCGAGGGCTGCTCCAACCGCTGCTCGTTCTGCATCATTCCGTCCCTGCGCGGCGACCTGAAGAGCCGGCCGATCGCCGACGTGCTGCGCGAGGCGGAGAAGCTCGTGAAGGCGGGGGTGAAGGAACTCCTCGTCATCAGCCAGGACACGTCGGCCTACGGCGTCGACATCAAGTATGCGACGAGCGTCTGGAAGGAGCGCGAGGTGCGCGCCAAGTTCCTCGACCTCGCCCGCGAGCTCGGCGAGTTCGGCGTCTGGGTGCGCCTCCACTACGTCTACCCCTACCCGCATGTCGACGAGGTCATCCCGCTGATGGCCGAGGGCAAGGTGCTGCCCTACCTCGACATTCCCTTCCAGCATGCCGCACCCGCGGTACTGAAGGCGATGCGCCGGCCGGCGCACCAGGAAAAGACGCTCGCCCGCATCCGCCGCTGGCGCGAGATGGCGCCCGACCTCGCGATCCGCTCGACCTTCATCGTCGGCTTCCCCGGCGAGACCGAGGCCGACTTCGAGGAACTGCTCGGCTTCCTCGACGACGCGTCACTCGACCGCGTCGGCTGCTTCAAGTATGAGGCGGTCGCCGGGGCCACCGCCAACGACCTGCCGGGCGCAGTCCCCGAGGAGGTGAAGGCCGAGCGCTGGCACCGCTTCATGGCGCGCCAGCAGGCCGTCAGCGCCCGCCGCCTGAAGGGCCGCGTCGGCCGCCGGGTGAAGGTGCTGGTCGACAGCTCGGCCGGCCTCACCGCTACCGGCCGCGGCCCGTGGGACGCGCCGGAGATCGACGGCACCATCCGCCTCACGGGACGCCGCCCGATCCGCGCCGGCGAGTTCGTCACCGCGAAGATCGAGCGGGCGGACGCGTATGACCTTTACGGGACGGTGGTGGGTTGAGGCTTCGCTAGTTCGTATCCTCAGACGCATAGTCATTGTATGTATATCGTCCTGAGATCACTCCATCGGCAATTCTTTGGCAATATACTCTCGGCGCCTTCTCCATACTCACGCCCGTAATCAAGGCTTTCGCCTTCTGCTCCGAGACAGGCTCTGCCAAGCGCCGCTTTGCGCAATCCCGCACGTACTGCTCGCGATTCTCCTTACTACTGGACAAGAAAACACGAAACTCGTCGAACTCATACGAAGACAATGTCGTTGTCTGGCAGCCGGCCAGCACGACGGCAGCCGGCATCAAGCCGAGCAGAACACACTTCCTGAGCACGCAAGCCCCCCATGACCAATCTCGGGTCGTGTTGAGGTTACTGTTGCTCGCAATGGGCGGTCAACCGAGAGTTGGCCATCGCGACAATCAATGGCGTGGAGAACGTCGGTCGTCCTCACCGCCGCGTCAAAAGCTCCCCCAGCGTCAGCGCCACCACCTTCGTCGCCGCCTCGAGGTCGGAGAGCTCAAGGTGCTCGTCGGCGCCGTGGGCGTTGGCTTCGAGGATCGAGCGCGGGCCGGCGCCGTAGAGGACAGTCGGAATGCCGGCGGCGGCGTAGTGGCGGGCGTCGGTATAGAGCGGCACGCCCGTCGGGTGGACGGGCACGCCGAGGATGGCGGCGGCGTTGCGGGTCAGCGGCTCGACGAGGCGCTCGACGCCCGGCAGCGGCTTCAGCGGCTCGGCCAGCATGATGCGGCGGCATTCCACCTCGGCACCCGTCACCGGCGCCGCCGCCTCGATCAGCGCGATCAGCGCCGCCTCCACCACCTCGCCGTTCTCCTCCGGGATCAGCCGCCGGTCGAGACGCAGCGACACCCGGTCCGGCACGACATTGGTGTTGATGCCGCCGGAGATCAGCCCGACGGTGATCTGCGGCGAGCCGATGCCCGGCTCGGCGCTGACGATGGCGGAAACCCGCTTTCGCTCGCCATAGAGCGCCGCCAGGATCGGCACCGTCGCCTCGAGCGCGTCGATGCCGGTGTGCGGCATCGCGGCGTGCGCCTGTCGGCCACGAACGACGACCTCGAGGTGCAGGCAGCCGTTGTGGGCGACGGTGACGGCGTAGGAGAAGCCGGCCGAGAGCGCGAGATCGGGCTTCGAAATGCCCTGCATCAACAGCCACTGCGGGCCGACGAAACCACCGGCCTCCTCGTCGTAGGTGAGGTGCAGCTCGATCGTGCCCGACAGCGCCGCGCCGCCTTGCTCCGCCGCCATCAACGCCTTCAGGGCAAAGGCGTAGGTGGCGAAGTCCGACTTCGACACGGCGGCGCCGCGGCCGTAGAGGGCGCCGCCGCGGATGATCGCGCCGTAGGGATCGACGCTCCAGCCGTCACCGGGCGGCACCACGTCGCCGTGGGCGTTCAGCGCGATCGTCGGTCCGGCGCCGTCGCCGAAGCGGTGGCGGACGACGAGGTTGACGACGCTCTTCATGCCGTAGGGCCGGATGAAGGCCTCGGGCACCGGGTGGCGCTCGACGGTGAAGCCGAGGGCTTCCAAAAGGCTCGCCGCCGCCTCGCCGGCGTCCTCGCAATCGCCGGGCGGATTGTCGGTCGGCAGCCGGACGATTTCCTGCAGGAACGCCACCTCCGCCTCGAACGACGTGTCGATCGCGGCGAGGATGGCCTCGTCCAGAGCGACGCTCGGCAACTCATCGTGCAGGTGGGTCATCGGCGTTCCCTCTCCTTCTCGGCGAGCCCTTCCACCGCGCGCACGAGTGCTGCGACGGCGAGCCCGATATCCTCCGGCGAGGCATATTCCGCCGGATTGTGACTGACGCCGCCGCGGCAGCGCACGAAGATCATGCCAATGTCCGTCAGCATCGCCATTGCCTGGCCGTCGTGGCCGGCGCCCGACATCAGCCGCCGCGGCGGCAGCCCAAGCGCGGCGACAGCGTCGGACAGAACGTCGACGATCGCCGGCGTGCAGGGCGCGGTGTCGCGGTCGTGAGTAACGGCGATGTCGATCCCGACGCCGCGCCGCGCGGCGATCTCGGCGGCCGCAGCAGCGATCGCCGCCATCGCGGCGCGCCGCGGGGCATCGGACGAGGCGCGCACGTCTAGGCTGAGCTCGACGGCGCCGGGCACGACGTTGACGGCACCCGGCCGCACCGCCATGCGGCCGACGGTGGCGACGAGATCGCTCGCAGCACCGGCATGGCCGATGCGCTCGACGGCGAGAACCAGTTCGCTCGCCGCCGCCAGGGCGTCCAGGCGCAGCCCCATCGGCACCGTGCCGGCATGGCCGGCCTCGCCGCTGACGGTGACCACCGCGCGTGTTGCCCCGGCGATCGCCGTCACGACGCCGAGCGGCACACCCTCGCGCTCCAGCACCGGGCCCTGCTCGATATGGACCTCGAGATAGCCGACGGCATCCTCCGCAGCGATGCGCGCCGCGGCGACCGCCTCGGGGTCGCAGCCGTAGGTGGCGAGGGCCGCCCGCACGCTGACGTCATAGGCGTCCGTCCGGTCGAGGTCGGCGGGGTCGAGGATGCCGGCGACGGCAGAGGACCCGAGCAGCGTCGTCGGAAAGCGCACGCCCTCCTCGTCACCGAACGCACAGACCTCGACGGCGAACGGTAGGGCCACGCCGATGCGGCGAAGCTCATCCACCGCGACGATGGCCGCGATGACGCCCAGGGGACCGTCGAAGCGCCCGGCGTCGATGATCGTGTCGATGTGCGACCCGAGGATCAGCGTCCGCCGGGTACCGCTTGGCGCCTCCCAGCGACCGCGGACGGTGGCGAGCGCGTCCTCGCGGACGGCGAGCCCGGCTGCGGCCATCCACGCCGCGACAAGATCAGCGGCACGGCGGTGCTCCGGTGTCAGATACAGCCGCGTCAGACGGTCCGGCTCGGCGCTGATCGCGGCGAGCTCGGTGAGCATCGCGTCCGCACGGGCGCCGAGGGCGGCCAGATCGAGGGGGATCACGGCTGCACCCGGTCTTCCAGGCGGAAGCGGAAGATGCGCTTCACCTGAGCGAGAGCCGTCACGCGCTCGGGCTCCGGCGCATTCCCGATGCGAGACTCGAAGGACGCGAGGATGTCGTGCTTGGTCGCGCCCTTGACGGCCAGGATGAACGGATGGCCGAAGCGCGCCTTGTAGTGGTCGTTGAGGGCGAGGAAGCGGGCGTGTTCCGCGGCCGTCAGCCGGTCGAGGCCGGCGCCGGCCTGCTCGCGCTTCGAATCGTCGGCGATCGCCCCGGCGATGGCGGCGCGGCCGGCGAGGTCCGGATGGGCGTTGATGAGGGCCAGTTGCTTTTCGGGCCCGGCCGCGTCGACGGTGGCGGCGAAGGCGGCGATCATCGCTTCGCGGTCGGCGAAGGGGCGCATCGCCGCCGCCTGCTCAGCCACCCACGGCGAGTGCTCGGCGACGTCGCCGAAGCGCGCGACGAAGGCTGCCGCGTCCAGCGCGTTGACGGCAGCGATCACGAGCGGACGGTCGGCCACGGGTGTCTCGGAAGGGGAAGGGTCGGCCAAAAGTCGGTTCCGTCGGTCGGGCGTCGCCCGGACGCTACTGCGCCGCGATCCACGCGCCCAGTTCCTGCCGCTCGGCCGGCGTCATGCCGGTCTCGTTGCCGAGCGGCATGGCGTTCGACTGCACGGCCTGGGCGTTCACCGCTTGGGCGTAGCGCCTAAGATCGGCGACGTCGTCCAATACCACGCCCTTCGGCGGCTCCGTAAAGCCCTCGTGCGTCGGATGGGCGGCGTGGCAGACGGTGCAGTGCTTGCCGACGATCGCCATCGCCTGCGCGTCTGTGACGGCGGCGCCGTCGGTGGCTGCGGACCGGGGCGCCGTCACCACGACGAGGGCGGCGAGCGCCACCACCGCGACCGGCAGCACCCAGGCGATCTTAGCGAAGTGATCGCCGGCCTCGTGGCGGTTGATGAAGTGGCGGATCGAGCCGCCGGCGACGACGACGAGGGCGACGACGAGCCAGGCATGCGGATGGCCGGTGAGCAGCGGATAATGGTTCGACACCATCATCAAGAGCACCGGCAGCGTCAGGTAGTTGTTGTGCAGCGAGCGCTGCTTGCCGGTCTGGCCGAGGGCCGGGTCGGGCGCCTCGCCGGCGATCAGCGAGGCGACGATCTTGCGCTGGTTCGGGATGATCACGCCGAACACGTTGATCGCCATGATGGTGCCGATGAAGGCGCCGACGTGCAGCAGCGCCGCCCGCCCCGAAAAGACATGGGCGTAGAGGTAGGCGGCGGCGAGGATCAGCACGAACACGGAAAGCGCCAGGAGCACCGTGTGGCGGACCAGCCAGGAGCGGCAGAGCCGGTCGTAGATCAGCCAGCCGCCGGCGAGCGAGAACAGTGAGATGAACACCGCCTCGCTTGGCCGCATCTGCAGGACGGCGGGGTCGATGAGGTACTGGCGGGCGTTCCAGTAGTACTGCACCACCATCAGGGCGAGGCCGGTCAGCAGCGTCAGGTAGGCGTCCCAGCGGTACCAGATCAGTTCCGGCGGCAGCGTCTTCGGGGCGACGAGGTATTTCTCGACCTGGTAGAAGCCGCCGCCGTGCACCTGCCAGGCGGTGCCGTAGACGCCCTCCGCCATGCCGTCGCGCTTGCGCAGCTTGAAATCGAGGGCGATGAAATAGAACGACGTGCCGATCCAGCCGATGCCGACGACGAGGTGCGCCCAGCGGGCGAGCAGGTTCAGCCAGTCGGCGAGGAAGGCGGTCATCGGCGGGTCCGGCGCGGGCCGCGTTCGGCGGCGGTGGTGGGCGGAGCGACTTCATTGGGTTCTCGCGCAACCGCGCGGCGCGCCGCCTCGTCGGCGACGAGAAGCTCGGCCGCGGTCATAGCGGCGATGGCGGCCGGTTCCTTCGAGGTGAGACCGCCGATTGCGCCGATCGGGCAGACGAGCGCGGCGATCGACGCCTCCGCATGGCCCGCGGCACGCAGCTGGCTCTCGAAACGGGCGCGCTTCGTCGCGCTGCCGATGACGCCGACGTACGGAAAGCGTCCCGCCTTCAGCGCGGCGGCGACCACGGCGAGGTCGAGCGGGTGCGAATGCGTCATCGCCAGCACGAAGGCGCCGTCGAGGACAGCCGCCAGCACGGCCGCGGGGTCCGCCTCGCCGGACAGCGTGACGTTGCCGGGAACGTGGTGGGGGAAGGCGTCGGGTCGCGCGTCGACCCAGATCACCGCGAATGGCAGCGGCGCCAGCGCCATCACCAGGGCACGCCCAACGTGGCCGGCACCGAAGAGAACGAGCGGCCGGCGGTCGTCGCCGAAGCGCTCGCGGACGGTGCCGTCGGGGGCGGCGATGAAGTGGTCGGGGGCAGTTGAGACGCTTGAAGAAGAACTCGACGCGAACCCTCTCCCCGAAGGGGGGAGGTGGCCCGGCGACGCCGGGTCGGAGGGGGCCCGGACGCGCAGGCGGCCGCGTGCCACGAGCGAAGCTTCTGGTTCGGATTGACGAGCCCCACCCTGCCGCGCTTCGCGCGGCGTCCCTCCCCCTGTCAGGGGAGGGAAAGCCGTCGCGCTTGCTGAGACGGGTTCATCCGTAGAGGCTGCGCCCGATAAACTGACACTGTCCGTTCGGACAGCAACGCCTCTCGCCACCCGCCCGTCGACCCCGAAACGCCCGATCGTCTCGAACACCCCCGCCACCTCCCGCGCGGCAAGCGCAGCCACCGCTTCGCGGTCGTCCACGCCGAAAGTCTCGAACAGCAGCTCCACCCGGCCGCCGCAGCACTGGCCGAGTTCCGGGCCGAGGGCGAACGGGCGCCACACGCCGCGGACCGCGCCGCCGCGGGCGAGTTCCGCCGTCACCTCGGCGATCGCCCGCCACTCCAGCGTGCCGCCGCCGATCGTGCCCGTGAAACGCCCGTCCGGCCGCACCACGAGGCGTGCGCCGGCCTCGCGCGGGGCGGATCCACGGACGTCGGCGACGGTGACCAGCGCGCAGCGCCCCGCCGCCTCGATCGCCTCCGCTATCGCCCCCCACACCCGCATCGCCGCCCTCAGCCCGTGAGCGCCAGCACGGCGCGGCGGATCGCCTCCGGCGTTGCCGGCGCATCGAGCGGCGGCACGACGCCGGGCTTGAGGCTGGCGAGGGCACGGGTGATGGCGGAAAACACCGATACCGGCAGCATCAGCGGCGGCTCGCCGACGGCCTTCGACTTGAAGATCGTGTCCTCCGGATTGCCACCGCCCTCGTAGAGCGCGACGCGGAAGTCCACCGGCACGTCGGTGGCCGTCGGGATCTTGTAGGTCGACGGCGCGTGCGTGCGCAGCCGGCCTTGGCTGTCGAAGACGAGCTCCTCCGCCGTCAGCCAGCCCATGCCCTGGACGAAGCCGCCCTCGATCTGGCCGATGTCGATCGCCGGATTGAGCGAGGCGCCGCAGTCGTGCAGCACGTCGACGCGGTCGACGCGCATCTCGCCGGTCAGCGTGTCGATCGTCACCTCCGAGCAGGCGGCGCCGTAGGCGAAATAGAGGAACGGCCGGCCGGTGGCGTTGGCGCGGTCCCAGTGGATCTTCGGCGTCGCATAGAAGCCGGACGACGACAGCGACACGCGGGCGAGGTTGGCGAGGCGAGCCACCTCGCCGAAGCGGACGCGCTCGTTGCCGGCGACGACGTGGCCGTCCTCGAAGCGCACCGCCTCGGGGTCGCCGCCCCAGGTCTCGGCGACAAAGGCGGCGAGGCGGCCGCGGATCGTCTCGGCGGCGATCTTGGCGGCCATGCCGTTGAGGTCGGTCCCGGAGGAAGCCGCCGTCGGCGCGGTGTTGGGCACCTTCGCCGTCGTGGTGGCGGTGACGCGCACCTGGTCGAGCGCCACGCCGAACACCTCGGCCACCACCTGCGCGACCTTGACGAACAGCCCCTGCCCCATCTCGGTGCCGCCGTGGTTGAGATGGATCGAGCCGTCGAGATAGACGTGCACCAGCGCGCCGGCCTGGTTGAGGTGGATGAGCGTGAACGAGATGCCGAACTTCACCGGCGTCAGCGCGATGCCCTTCTTGAGGATCGGGCTCTCCGCATTGAAGGCGTCGATCGCGGCGACACGGGCACGGTAGTCGGAGGTCGCCTCGAGCTCGGCGATGAGCTTCGGCAGGATGTTGTGCTCGACGGTCTGGCCATAGGGCGTCACGTCGCGGCCGGCGCCGTAGAGGTTGGCGAGGCGCACGTCGAGCGGATCGCGGCCCGTGGCGATGGCGATCGCGTCCATCACCCGCTCGATGCCGACGACGCCCTGGGGCCCGCCGAAACCGCGGAAGGCGGTGTTGGAGACGGTGTCGGTCCTGAGCCGCCGGCTGGCGATCCGCACCACCGGCAGGAAGTAGGCGTTGTCGGCGTGGAACATCGCCCGGTCGCAGATGCCGAGCGACAGGTCGCGCGAGTGGCCGCAGCGGGCGTACTGGTCCATCGCGATGGCGGTGAGCCGCCCGTCCGGCTCGACGGCGGCGCGCCAGTCGATGCGGAAGTCGTGGCGCTTGCCGGTCATCATCATGTCGTCGTCGCGGTCGAGCCGAAGCTTCGCCGGCCGGCCGGTGACATGGGCGGCGAGGGCCGCGAGCGCCGCCCACTGTGTCGCCTGGCTCTCCTTGCCGCCGAAGCCGCCACCCATCCGCCGCACCTCGGCGACGACGTAGGCGGCCGGCTGCCCGAGCACTTGGGCGACGAGGTGCTGCACCTCCGTCGGGTGCTGGGTGGAGGTGAGAACGGTGATCTCGCCGCCCTCCCCCGGCGTCGCCAGAGCCACCTGGCCTTCGAGGTAAAAGTGCTCCTGCCCGCCGATGCGGATGGAACCGGCGAGCAATTCCGGTGCGGCAGCAAGATCGGCCTCGACGTCGCCGCGAACGAACTGGTAGGGCGGCAGCACGTCGTCGCGGCCGCTCGCGAGTGCCTCATCGATGGTGACGACCGGCGTCTCCTCCGCCACCTCGATCAGACCGAGGCGGGCGGCGCGGCGGGCCGCCTCGCGGGTCTCGGCGACGACGGCGAACACCGGCTGGCCGTGGAAGCGGATGATGCCGTCGGCCAGCACCGGCTCGTCGTGCGAGTGCGCCGGCGAGACGTCGTTGAGGCCCGGCACGTCGTCCTTCGTCAGCACGGCCACGACGCCCGGCGCGGCGCGGACGGCGGCGAGGTCGACCGAAACAATCGTTCCGCGCGCGGCCTTCGCGTAGCCCGGCACGACGTGCAGCGTGCCGGCGGGCTCGCGGACGTCATCGATGTAGAAGGCGGCGCCGGCGACGTGCTTCTCGGCGCTGTCGTGGGCAGCCGGGCGACGGGCGACCTTGAGCGGCGGCGTGACGGCGGCGGCGGTGTCGACGGGGTCAGGCAGCGGGCGCAACGACGGCCTACCTGAGACCGAACACGCGCGTGGCCGACGTTGGCGTGCCGGCCACCTCGATCAGCGCCTTCTCGACGAGCGAACCGGCGACGTCGAGACGGTAGGCGGCAGACGCCCGCATGTCGTCGAGGGGCTGGAAGTCCTGGCCGAGGGCTGCTCGGACCGCGCGGGTCAAAGCCGGGTCGCCAAGGCTCGCGCCCGTCAGCACAGCTTCCACCGCGGCGGCCCGTTTCGGCACACCGGCCATGCCGCCGAAGGCGAGGCGGACGCCGGCGATGCGGTCGCCGTCGACCGTCATGCGGATCGCCGCCATCACGGCGGAAATGTCCTGGTCGAAGCGCTTGGAGATCTTGTAGCAGCGGAACACGTCCGCCGGCCCGAGCCGCGGCACGTCGACCGCGACGACGACCTCGCCCGGCGCGCGGTCCTGGCGGCCGTAGGCGAGGAAGAAGTCCTCCAGCGGCACGCGTCGAATGGTCTGACCTTTGCGCAATTCGAGCGTCGCGCCCAAGGCGATCAGCGCCGGCGGCGTGTCGCCGATCGGCGAGCCGTTGGCGATGTTGCCGCCGACGGTGCCTGACACGCGCACCTGCTTCGACCCGATGCGGCGCCAAAGGGTGGCGAGGTCCGGGTCGATTCCCGCGACGGCGCTCGCGGCGGCGTCATAGGTGGCCGTGGCGCCGATGCGGATGAAGGCCGCCGCCTCCTCGATCGCATCGAGCCCGGCGACGCGGCCGAGCCAGACGATCTTCGGCAGGTCGCGCAACTGCTTCGTCACCCACAGCCCGACGTCCGTCGCCCCGGCGACGATCGTCGCGTCCGGGTGTTCGGCGAGCAGCCGGCAGAGCGCGTCGAGCGACGCCGGCGCGGCGAAGAAGCGGGCCTCGTCTCCGACGAAGAGGTCGGCGCCGTCGGAGAGCGTCGCGAGCCGGGCGGCGGTGTCGGCAGCGCGCAAGGCGAAGGCGTCCGCGGGCGCGCCGGCGCAGCTTGCCAGCGCCGCATCGACGATCGGCCGGTAGCCGGTGCAGCGGCAGAGGTTGCCGGCGATCCAGTCGCAGACGGTGTCGCGGTCGGCGGCGCGGCCCGCCTGGTAGAGCGTGAAAAGCGACATCACGAAGCCCGGCGTGCAGAAGCCGCACTGCGAGCCGTGCAGGTCGACCATTGCCCGCTGCACCGGGTGCAGGGCACCGCCGTCGGCGAGATCCTCGACCGTGACGACCTCGGCACCGTCGACCATGCCGAGCAGCTGGATGCAGGCGTTGACCGGCTCGTAGACGAGGCGGCCGTCGCGGACGCGGCCGAGCGCCACCGTGCAGGCGCCGCAGTCGCCCTCGTTGCAGCCCTCCTTGGTGCCGATGCTGCCCTCGGCGAGGCGGAGATGGTCAAGCAGCGTCCGTGTCGGGCCGACGTCAGAAAGATGGACGATGCGCCCTTTGCGAAAGAAATGCAGATGTTTGCGGACCATCCCTCAGCTTCCTCGATAAGTCGAGTAGCCGAACGGCGAGAGCAGCAGCGGGACGTGGTAGTGGCCGTCCTCGGCTATGCCAAAGCGGATCGGGATGGCGTCGAGGAACAGGGGCTCGGGTAGCGGAGTCGTGGCGGTGGCGCGCAGATAGGCACCGGCCTGAAAGACGAGTTCGTAGACCCCCGGGCGAAATGCCTCACCCTCGAGGGCGGGACGGTCGAGGCGACCGTCGGCGTTGGTCACGGCGGTCGACAGGTGCTCACGGCCCTCGGCCGCGATCCTCCAAAGCTCCACCGTCAATCCGGCCGCCGGTTTTCCCCGCGCCGTATCGAGAACGTGCGTCGTCAGACGACCCAAGGGCGACCTCCGCTTCGCGACCGCCGGCACAGCCGGAACGGTGAAGCTTTGAGCATGGCGCCCGACTATGCAATGCGGCGAAGAGGGAGGCTAGAGCACTTTCGCTCGGGATTGAATCGATTGGGGATTCCCGTAGCGAGTGATTTCTGATTCACCGTGCGGGCTGGCGAAGGAGGCCGGCTCGCATGGCGAACGCTCTTTCTCTTGATCTTCGGCAGAGGGTTGTTGCGGCGGTGG
>CAMDHY010000089.1 GCA_945898215.1 Pseudoxanthobacter soli DSM 19599
GCCCGCCCTCGGCTCTAGAGAGTTCGCAGCGGGCAAGCCCGCTGCGAATGCAGGGGGAGGACGCGTCCCAAAAGCCGCCCTCGCCGCGGCTTCACCCGCCGCGTAGCCCTCGGCCAACACGTCCGCGATGCCAAACGTGCCCTTGCACGCCCCAGCCGACCGCTCATGCGCAAAGCTCTGCCCCGGCAGGAACGTCTTCGTCGCCGCGTCGAAGGCGAGCTTGCCGCGCGACTGCGAGAACAGGTGCACCGACGGCGTGAAGCCGCCCGACATTAGGACAGCGTCGCACGGCACGATCACTGGCCGGGCGACGCTGCCGTTGGCGGCGACGGTGGCGAGGTGCGCCTCGCGCACCCTCAAGCGGCCGCGCGTGCCGACGACGGTGGTCGACGTCTGCACCGGCAGGCCGGCTGCGCGCGCCATTTCCGGCAGTTCGCCGTCGGCGACGGGCCGGAGATCAGCGATTGCGGCGATCTGGACGCCGGCGGCGTGGAGGTCGAGGGCCGCCTGGTAGGCGGCGTCGTGGGCGGTGAAGACGACGACGCGCCGGCCGACCACCGCGCCGTAGCGGTTGAGGTAGGTGCGCGCGGCATCCGCCAGCATGACGCCCGGCCGGTCGTTCTCGGGAAACACCATCGGCCGCTCGATGGCGCCGGCGGCGATCACCACCTCCTTCGCCCGGACCTGCCACATCCGCTCGCGCGGGAGGTCGCGGTGCGGCGCAGCGAGATGGTCGGTGATCCGCTCGGAAAGGCCGATGAGGTTGTGCGGGTACCAGCCGAAGGCGGTGGTGCGCGACAGCAGCGTGACGCGGTCGTTGCCCGCGAGTTCGGCGACGACGGCCTCGGCCCACGCCGCGGCCGGCTGGCCGTCGATGGTCGCCGCCGTCTCGGCCAGCAGCGAGCCGCCCATCTCCGCCTGCTCGTCGCAGAGGATGACGGTGGCACCGGAGGCCGCCGCCGCCCGCGCCGCCGCGAGCCCGGCCGGGCCGGAGCCGACGACGAGCACGTCACAGTGGGCGTAGCGCAGGGTGTAGCGGTCGGCGTCGGGGGCCCGCGGCGCGCGGCCGAGGCCGGCGGCGGCGCGGATCACCGGTTCGTAGACCGACTTCCAGAACGCCTGCGGCCACATGAAGGTCTTGTAGTAGAAGCCCGCCGGCAACAGCGGCGCGACGAGGTCGTTGACCGCGCCGACATCGAACTTGAGCGACGGCGCACGGTTCTGGCTGACGGCGACAAGGCCGTCCTTCAGCTCGACCTGGGTGGCCCGCAGGTTCGGCGTGTAGTGCGCCTCGTCGGCGCCGACGCCGACGAGGGCGTTGGGTTCGTCCGAGCCGGCCGCCAGGATGCCGCGCGGCCGGTGGTATTTGAACGAGCGGCCGACGAGATGCACCCCGTTGGCGATCAGCGCCGAGGCGAGTGTGTCGCCCTTCAGCCCGCGATAGAGCGTGCCGTCGAAGGTGAAGCGCACCGTGCGGTCACGGTCGACACGCCCGCCGGCGACGGCGCGGAAGGGTTGCGAGGGAGGGAGCACGGTCATGAGCGGCGGGCTCCGGCGCGGCGGGTGGTGGTGTGGGCAGTGAGGCGGGCGCTGGCGGTTCCGCGCGCGCGACGCGTCCCTCCCCTGCCAGGGGGAGGGACAGGCGACCAAAGGTCGCCAGGGTGGGGCCCGTCAATCCGAACGCAGGTCGAGATTGGGATTGACGGGCCCCCACCTGCCGGCTGCGCCGGCTGTCCTCCCCCCTGGCAGGGGGAGGACGCGTTGCGACCCGAACGGACGGACTGACCCCTCACCGCGACGCCTCCGCGACCTTTTCCGCGAACTCCGGCGACGACAGGTCCGGCCTCCCCTCCCCCGCCGGATAGGTCGTCACGAACTTGTCCGTCACGGTATGGCGCACCGCGTTGAAGAAGCGGCCGCAGCCGTGGATGTGGCGCCAGCGCTCGAAATGCAGGCCCTTCGGGTTGCCGCGGGCGTAGAGGAAGCCGGTCCAGCCGTCGTCGTCGAGGCTGTCGGGGGTGCGCGCCAGGTGGGCCTCGCCGCCGTAGCGGAACTCCGCCTCCGGCCGGCTTTCTCCGCAATAGGGGCAGGCGATCAACAGCATGGGACGCCCCTCAATGCGCGACGGCGGCGGCGGCCGCCTCGTCGATCAGCCGCCCCGCCTTGAAGCGGTCGAGGGCGAACGGCGCGGCGATCTCGTGCGGCGTGCCGCGGGCGATGGTGTGGGCGAAGACGTGGCCGGAGCCGGGCGTCGCCTTGAAGCCGCCGGTGCCCCAGCCGCAGTTGACGAAGAGCCCCGGCACCGGCGTCAGCCCGATGATCGGCGAGCGGTCCGGCGTCACGTCGACGATGCCGCCCCAGTTCCGGAGCATCCGCATGCGGCGCACCGTCGGCACCAACTCGCAGATGGCGTCGAGGGTGTGGGTGGTGATGTGCAGGCCGCCGGTCTGCGAATAGGAGGTGTAGGCGTCGGTGCCGGCGCCGATGACGAGCTCGCCCTTGTCGGACTGGCTGATGTAGGCGTGGATGGTGTTCGACATCACCACGCAGGGGAACATCGGCTTGATCGGTTCCGACACCAGGGCCTGCAGCGGATAGCTTTCCAGCGGCATGCGCACGTCGGCCATGCCCATCACCACCGAGGTGTTGCCGGCCGCCACCACGCCGATCTTCTTCGCCCGGATAGTGCCGCGGCTCGTCTCCACCGCTTCGACCGCGCCGTCGGCGCCGCGGCGGATGGCGGTGACCTCACAGTTCTGGATGATGTCGACGCCGAGCGCATCCGCAGCGCGCGCGTAGCCCCAGGCGACGGCGTCGTGGCGGGCGGTGCCGCCGCGCCGCTGCAGGGCGCCGCCGAGGATCGGGTAGCGCACCTTGCCGAAGACGTTCAGCGCCGGCACGAAGGCCTGGATCTCGTCGGGCGTCAGCCACTCGTTGTCGACGCCGTTCAGGCGGTTGGCATGCACGTGGCGCTTGAACGACTGGATGTCGTGGATGTTGTGGGCGAGCATGAGCACGCCGCGCGGCGAGTACATGACGTTGTAGTTGAGCGCCTGCGACAGGCCCTCCCACAGCTTCACGGCGTGGTCGTAGAGGGCGGCCGATTCGTCGAAGAGGTAGTTCGAGCGGATGATCGTGGTGTTGCGGCCGGTGTTGCCGCCGCCGAGCCAGCCCTTCTCGAGGACAGCGATGTTGCGGATGCCGTGCTCGCTGGCGAGATAGAAGGCGGTGGCGAGCCCGTGGCCGCCGGCGCCGATGATGACGACGTCGTAGGCCGGCTTCGGCTCCGGCGAGCGCCACTGCGGCTGCCAGCCCTGATGGCCACCGAAGGCTTTCGCGAGCAGCGCGAGGGCGGAGAATTTCTGCATCGGCGGCGAGGCCTTTCCCGGACGACGGCGGATGATGCGGCGAGACCTCGGCCGGCGCGAGCACTGTTTCGGCGACGGCCTTGAACGGATGCGACATCGGCGGGACGCACCGTAGCCAACTCGCCCACAGCCTTTCCGCCGCCGCCCCCTTCCCGTGCGCCGCCTCACCCCCTATATTCCGGTTGCCGGCTTCGGCCGGCTATGGCGATACAGCGGCGTCGTAATAAGCCTATCGGACCCGGGGGCGGTACCCGGCGCCTCCACCCAAGTCCACGATCCAAAATGGATTTCGGTGGGGGCGAAATAGGATCGACGAGGGTGTAAAGGTCGTTCGTTCGCCCGGCATGGTACCGCCGTTATCGGACCTTTCTATAGTTGCCAATGACAACTATGCCGAGGCCCGTCTGGCCGCGTAATGCGGTCCGATAACCTCATCTAAGTCCTCCCGGGTCGCACCGGAAAGGCGGGGTCCGAGGGCACCTGGCAACAGAAGCCCTCACTTCCCCTCTCCTTCCGTTCCATCTATGCCGTTCCATCCGTCGGGCGGCGCACGTCGTCGCAGCAGCATTTTCATGGCATTCCGGGCGCTCCTGCGGTTCCGGTGGGCGGTGCCGTGTGGTATCGCGCGGGTAGGGGCGACAGGTTCGACAACCGGGCGAGACGCGATGGCCGAAGACATCATCCGCTACGACGTGCTGGTGCAGGAAGCGCTGCGCTCCGTCGTGCGCAAGGTGCTGGCGGAGGCGGCGCGGGCCGGCCTGCCGGGCGAGCACCACTTCTACATCGCCTTCGACACCGCCGCCCCGGGCGTGCGCCTCTCCTCGCGCATCCGCCAGAAGTATCCCGAGGAGATGACCGTCGTCCTGCAGCACCAGTTCTGGGACTTCGTCGTCACCGACACGCAGTTCGAGGTGACGCTGTCGTTCGGCGGCATCGCCGAGCGGCTCGTGGTGCCGTTCACCGCCGTGAAGGGCTTCTTCGACCCCTCGGTGCAGTTCGGCCTGCAGTTCGACCCCGCCCGCAATCCCGACGCCGAGGGCGACCAGGAGGCGGCGGCCGACAGCGGCCCGAAGCCGGCGCTCGCCAGCAGCGAGGGTCGGTCGGTAGCCCCGCCCGAGAAGCCGGCGCAGCCCGCCAAGGCCCCGGCGCGCGCCTCCGTTCCGACCACGGCCCCGCCAAAGCCGACGCCGGACGCCGAGCCGGCTGCGGCAGCGGCGGCCGACAAGGCGGCCGATGCACCCGCCGCCGACGCCCAAGCCCCCACCGCCGCAGTCGTCTCGCTGGACGCCTTCCGCAAGAAGACGTGAGCGATCGTTGGGACGCGTGAGACGGGGTCTGCTAGGCTCCCCTGGTCAGCCAATGGGGATCGCTTCCATGCCGGTTTCCGAGAAGGTCGAGGTGCGGTTGGCACTCGATTCCGACCTGATGCAACAAGCGCGGCGCCTCGATCTCGATCTCTCTCAGCTTCTCGAGACCGCCGTCCGGCGCGCGCTGGCGGGTGCGGGCGCGCCGGCCCACCGTGGAGCCGCGGACGGCGAGAGTGAAGCCTTTGACCGCTATATCGAAGCTACAGGGCCGTTCTATCGGTTGACCGAAGGGCGATGAGCCGCCAGTTCGACGTGCACGGCTTCGGTGCACGGACGGAAAACGGTTATGCGACCCTCGTTGTCATCCTGCAGCACGATTCGGTGCCCGGTCGACTGGCAGCACGATTCGGTGCCAGGTCGACTGATGGTTGTCTCGCCCTTCGTCGAGAAGGACTCGCGCCCCGTGCTATCGCGATACTCTCCGATCGTCCGCTTCGGCGAACTCGACTATCTCGTCGCCACGAGCGAACTCGCCGCCGTCGACAAGGCGGACCTCGGACCTTCGCTCGGTTCCGTCGCCACCCACCGCGACGCCATCGTGCGGGCACTCGACCTGCTCTTCACCGGCTTCTGACCGCAGCGGAGGAATGACCCGATGGCCGAGATCGTCAACCTCCGCCTCGTCCGCAAGCGCAAGGCGCGCGACACGGCGGCCGACGCCGCCGCCGAGGCGCGGGCGAAGCACGGCCGCACCAAGGCTGAGAAGACCCTCGACCGCGCTCGGGCCGAGAAAGCCGAGCGGGACGTCGAGTCCCACCGGCTGGACGGTCCGGCAACTGGTTCGGCAACTCGCCCGGCATCCGGGCCGACTTCGGGCCCGTCGTCTCAACCGTCCGTTGGCGCAGCGGTCGGGGCAGCCTCTGACCGAGCAACGGGTCCGGCATCCATTCCAGCCGCACTGCAGCCGCGGGACAGCGGCGACACCTAAACCCAGTTAGCAGCGCGCATCCGGACCCCGCCATGCCGCTCGAAAAGCGCTCGCTGACGCTCGAAGGCCACCGCACCAGCCTGGCGCTCGAGCCGGAGTTCTGGGCGGGCCTCGCGGTACTGGCGGCAACGCGCGGGTCGAGCGTGCCGCGAACCGTCGCCGCCATCGACCGCGCCCGCGGCGACCGCAGTCTCGCCTCCGCCGTCCGACTCGCCGTGCTCGCCGGCCCATCCTCAGCCGCACCGGACGAGGACTCCGACGGCGCCTGAGGCCACTGCCTCAGACCCTTCCAGAACCGCCACCCTCGAGTCATCAAGCGACCCATCGCCTACTGGGCGGGCGGCACCAGTTGCAGGGGCCCGCCCTCGGCCGGCGGCGGATTCCCAGTGCCCTGCCGCTCCCCGGACTCCCGGACGAGCCGCTCCAACTCCAGCCGGTCCCGCTCGGCCTGCCGGCGGGCGGCCTCTTCCGCGGCCAGCCGTTGCGCCTCCGACTCGGCGCGCATGCGGGCTTCCTCCTCCGCCCGCAGCCGCTCCTCCTCCGCCCGACGCGCCGCCTCCTCGGCCTCGCGCTGTCGGCGCACTCCTTGCTCGCGTTGACGCCGGAGCTCGCGGTCGTGACGCTGAAGCTCCAGCACCTCGGCCTGCAGCGCCTCGACGCGGCGCGCCTCGCGCTCGGACTCGCGCAGCGTCAGGAAGGCGACGAGCGGCGTCACGTCGAGCGTGCGCTCCGGCGACGAAACGGGGCCGGTGAAGCGCAGCGACGCGGCGGGGTAGACGCCCTTCAGGTCGTGCTCGCCGGCGGCGACGGACAGCGTCCAGTCGGCCGAAAGCGTCAGCGCCGCGAGATCGACCGAGGCGGTGCCGCGCACCTCGGCCTCGGGCGTCTCGACCACGAGGCTCGGCAGGCGCAGCACGCCGGCCGCCACGGTGACGGAACCCGAAAGGTCGCCGAACACCAGCCGGCCCTCGGCGAAGCCCTCCTCGAAGACACGCCGCACCGACGGCTCATCGAGCTTCAGGCCGGCGTCGGCGGCGGCGAGCGTGGTGGCGAAGGCGGCCGGATCGATCGCGGCGACGGTTCCGTTGCGGATCGAAAACGAGCCGTTGCCGGCGAGCGTCGCCACCGTCGCCGCCGCCGAGCGTCCCTGGCCTTCGAGTTCCAGCGCCGCATCGAGCGTGCCGGTGGCGACCGGCACGCCGTCGCGCTGCCAGACGAGCGACGACAGGTCAGCGTTGGTGACGGCGATGCGGCCGCCGACGCTCGCGGCGCCCCCGGTCTGGCGGATCGTCAGGGCGCCGTCGAGGCGGCCGCCGGCGAAGCCGCCCGATAGCTCGGAAATCCGCATCCCCTCGGCGTCCAGCCGCACGCGGCCCCGCACACCGCTGACTGGGAGGGCACCGATGGCGAGACGGTCGATCGCCAGCGACAGGTTGGCGTCGAGGCCGTCGGCGAGGCCCGGCGAGAACGCCTGTTGCGACCAGCCGGCTTCGGCGCCGACCGGCGTGAAGGCGTCGGCGCCGAGACCGAACTCGGCGAGCGTCGCGAGGTCCGTTTCGGCGATGGTCAGGTCGCCCGTCAGCCGCGGCCGCCGGCCCGAGAGGTCGAGGGCGCCGTTGCCCGACACCGCGACGCCGGAAACCGTGCCCGAGACACCCTGCAGCGACAGCCCGGTGCCGAGGCCCTCGATGCGGCCGTAGAGCTCGACCGGCAGGCCGCCCGCGAACAGCGGCACGATGCGGCCGAGCGCCAGCGCGACGTCGGTGAGGTCGGGGCTCGACAGGGCCGTCTCGAGGCTCGCTTCGACCGGTCCGGTCTCCGGCAGCCGCACCCGTCCCTCCACGTCGAGCCGCGACGGGCCGGCCTCGAGGTCGAGGGCGATGTCGAGGCCGTCGACCGGCTGGCCGGTGGCGGTGAGCGACAGCCGCCCGTCGCCGCCGGCGGCGATCGGCAGCACCGGCACGCCGAGCTGGCCGAGCAGCCGGACCCCGTCGACGCCGGACGCGGTGGCGGCGACCTCGTAGGAGCCGGCACGCCAGGCCGCGACGTCGCCCTCGAAGCTGCCGGTGACGCCGACCTGGGCGCCGCCGGCGGTGCCTTTCAGCGTCAGCGTGGCGGAGACCCCCGCCCCGTCCGGCGCGGCCGCGATGTCGGCGGTGAGGTCGGCCGGCGAGAGCGACGGAGCCGCCCGCGCGAAAGCCTCGGCGAAGGCCGTCCCCGGCGCGAGTTCCGCGATGAGCGCGGCGATGCCGTCAAGGCGCTGCGCGCCGAGCTTGGCCGTGAGCGCCCCCGATGGGGTCGCGGCGAGGTCGGCGATGCGGCCGGAGGCGTCGACGGCAGCGCCGGCGAGGTCGTCGAGCCGCAGCCGCTCGATGGTCAGCATCCCGTCGGCGTGGGTGGCGACGAGGTCGAGGCCTCGGCCGGTGAAGCCGCGCACGCCCACTTCGTCGGCGCGCAGGCGCAGCGACAGGTCGCCGTCCACCGTGGCGAGCAGCCCGGCGGGCGAGGTGCCGGCGACGAGGCTGGTCAGCGTCGTCAGGGCGTCGACGTCGAGGCGCTCGCCGGCGAGCTCGAGATCGACGCCGCCACGGCCGCCGTCACTCGACGGTCGCCAGGCGAAGCCGCCCGACAGGGCCCGCCCGTCATTGGCGATGGTGAGGTCGGAGAGGTCGAGGCCGCCGGCGGAGGCGCGCACGTCGGCGGAGACGGTGAGCGCGCCCGGCGCGGCCGAGCGGGCGGAGGCGGCGCGCCACCAGCCGGCGAGCACGCCCGGCTGCTCGGAGGCGAGCCGCACGCTGCCGTCGAAGCTCGGGGCCCCGCGCGTCGACAGGTCGCCGGACAGCGATAGCGCCGAGCGGCCCGGCAGCACGGCCTCGAGGCTGTCGATCCGCCAGCCGTCCGGCCGCGTCGCCGCGGACAGCCGGACGTCCTGGATGACGCCGCCGCCGGCCACCACCGCCGCGGTGTCGAGGGTCAGCCGGCCGGGGATCGGCGGCGCCGGCGCACCGGCGAGCACGCCGATCAGGCCGGCGAGGGACTCGAACGGCGGTGGCGGTGCGTCGAGCGAGGCTCCGGCCATGCGATCGAGCTCGATCTGGCGCGCCGACAGCGCCGCGACGAAGTCGGCCCCCGCACCGAACGGGATCTCGAGGATGCCCGTGAGGCCGAGCGCCCGATCGGGCGGGCCGTAGGAGACGGCGAGTTCCTGCATGGCGAAGCCGCGGGCGTCGAGCCGGAAGCGGCCCTCGCCGCGCGCCGGCGCCTCGGCGGGCGGCGGCTCGCCCTCCACCTGCGGCGGCAGCACGCGCACGGCGGCGAGCGTGCCCTCGTAGACCGGCACGCCGTCCGGGGTGGTGACGAGGCCGTCCGCCGTCACCACCGCCGGCCACAGCGCCGGCCAGAGCTCGGTCGTCACCTTCAGCGCGCCGGAGCCGTCGGCGGCGCCGGTGGCGATGCGGAAGCGCGACTGCAGGCCAGACACGTTCGCGGTCCCGTCCGCCTTGAACGGGCCGAGCAGGCTGCGCGCCTCGAGCGTCATGTCGATGTCGCCGACCTTGAGCGGCCCACCCGGCCGGCCGTCGTCGAGTTCGATCGTGCCGTCGGTGATCGTGACGCCGTCGAGCTTCACGTCGGATGGATCGAGCGCGGCCGGATCGGCGGAGAGGCCGAGGTCGCCGACGCGGCCGTCGGCGTCGAGCGTGAGGTGCAGCACCGGCGCGCCGATCTCGAGCGCCGTCACGTTGACCTCGCCGCTCAGGAGCGGCGCGAGCTCGATCTCGGCATAGACGCGCGCGGCCGAGGCGACCGGGTCGCCCTCCGGGCCGAGGCGCACGTCGGCGAGCACGATCGTCGGCGTCGGCAACAGGCGCAGATCGGCATCGCCGAGGACGCGCACGCGCGCGCCGAGCAGCCGCGTCGCCTGCCCCTCGATCTCCGCCCGGTAGGCCGACCAGTCGACGAAGTAGGGGCCGATCAGCGCCGCCACCAGCGCCAGGATGGCCGCCACCGCGATCGACATCAGGAACGCGTTCAGCAGGTGTCTCCGTCGCTGCCGGCTGGGGCGCGCGCCGTCACGACAGCGCCACCACCTTGCCCGGATTGAGGATACCGTCGGGGTCGAGGGCGCGCTTGATCGACCGCATCACCTCGAGCCCGGCGCCGAGCTCGCGCGCAAGGTACTTCATCTTGCCCTGGCCGATGCCGTGCTCGCCGGTGCAGGTGCCGTCCATGTCGATCGCGCGGATCGCCAGCCGTTCGAGGAAGGTCTCGGTCGCGGCCATCTCCGACACACTGTCGCGGTCGACCAGCACCAGCACGTGGAAGTTGCCGTCGCCGGCGTGGCCGACGATGGTCGTCACCAGCCCGAGCGACTTGATGTCGGCCTGCGTCTCGGCCACGCAGTCGGCGAGGCGGGAGATCGGCACGCAGACGTCGGTCGAGAGGCCCTCCGCCCCCGGGCGCAGCCCGCGGCCCGCCCAGTAGGCGTCGTGACGGGCCTGCCAGAGGCGGGTACGGTCTTCGGCCCGCGTCGCGGACGAGAACGGGCCGCCGCCATATTCCGCGGCGATCTCGCCGAACAGCGCCACCTGCTCGGCGATGCCCGCCTCGGTTCCATGGAACTCGACGAACAGCGTCGGCCGCTCCGGCAGGTCCATCTTCGAATAGAGGTTGGTGGCGCGGATGGCGTCCTCGTCGAGGAGCTCGATGCGGGCGACGGGGATGCCCGACTGGATGGTGGCGATGACGGTCTGGCAGGCCTCGTCGACCGTGCCGAACGGGCAGACGCCGGCGGCGACCGCCGGCGGGATGCCCTGCAGCTTCAGGGTCAGCTCGGTGATGATGCCGAGCGTACCTTCCGAGCCGACCAGGAGCCGCGTCAGGTCGTAGCCGGCCGAGGTCTTGCGGGCGCGCCGGGTGGTGCGCACCACCGTGCCGTCGGCCATCACCGCCGTCAGCGAGATGACGTTGTCGCGCATCGTGCCGTAGCGCACGGCGTTGGTGCCGGAAGCCCGCGTCGCCGCCATGCCGCCGAGGCTCGCGTCGGCGCCGGGGTCGATCGGGAAGAACAGGCCGCTGTCGCGCAGGTGTTCGTTCAGGCGCTTGCGCGTCACGCCCGGCTGCACCGTGCAGTCGAGGTCCTCCGGGTGGACGGCGATCACCGCGTCCATGCGCGACAGGTCGATGCAGACGCCGCCGTGGGGCGCGTTGACGTGGCCCTCGAGCGAGGTGCCGGTGCCGAACGGGATCACCGGCACTCGGTGCTCGGCGCAGATGCGGACAATCTCGGACACTTCCTCGGTGGAGAGGGCGAAGGCGACCGCGTCCGGCGGCTGGTTCGGTAGCCACGTCAGCACGTTGCCGTGCTGCTCGCGCACGGTCGCGTTGACCGTCAGCCGGTCTCCAAGCTTCTGGCCGATCGACGCGATGGCGCGCGCCACCGCCTCGTCGCCGGCCTTGCTCCTCGCCTCAACCACCGCCGCGACCATTCCCGAGACCTCGTGCCCGTCGTTGACGGCACCCTAGCAAAATGCATCCCTGCGGCCAAAGCCGGGCCGCGCGCCCGCCCCGACGCCGCGAGCCGAAACCTCGATGTCCGCAGCCGAATCCGTGAGCCCCTTCCGGCCGCCGCCGCAGACGGTGGAGGATCAGTGGCTGGACTTCAACGGCCACATGAACATGGCCTTCTACAACGTGGCGTTCGATCGCAACCTCGACGCCTTCTTCCGCCACCTCGGCGTCGGCGAGGCCTATGGCGAGACGCGGCGGCTGTCGTTCTTCACCGCCGAGGTGCACGTCGTCTACAAGCGCGAGCTGCCGCTGCGGGCGCCGATCGAAAGCACCATCCGCCTCGCCGGCCTCGACGCGAAGCGCATCGTCATGTTCGGCGAGCTGTACCACGGGACGGAGGCGTACCTGTCGGCGACGTCGGAGCAGTTGCTCCTGCACGTCCACCTCGACGAGCGGCGCGTCGTGCCGATCCCGGACGACGTCTACGCGGTCCTCAAGGCCGAGTACGCCCGCACCGCCGTCCTCGGCCGCCCGGACGCCCTCGGCCGTTCGGTGATGCGGCTCGACCCCGGCTAGACGGCGACGGACACGTCCGTCAGCCGCTCGCTCCGCCCGCCCGCCCGCCGGCGCGCAGCCTCGTCCCGCAAGGCGCCCGCCGCCGCGCTGTCGGCCATCGCGCCCTCGCGCAGCTCGCAGGCGAGGAAGAGGTGGAGACCGTCGTGGCGGAGCATCAGCCGGTCCTCGATCAGGCGCGCGATCACGTCATCGAGCTCCGCCTCGTCGATCGGATGGCCCGCCTCGCGCACGGCGGCGATGATCTGGTGCGCTTTCACGACCTGGTCGCAGGCGCGGCAGACGGCGCGCTCGAGGGCGTCGAGGCGATGTAGCGGCCGCACGGCGGCGGCCCGGGTGTCGGCGACGAGCAGACCGTCGCCCAAGTCCACGAAGGCGAGGATCGGCTTCGCCGTCCGCCCCGCGGCCATCCAGGCGAGCACCTCGGCGCGAAGCGGCTCGATATAGGGGCTCTGGTCCTCGGGGGGATCCCAGTCGAAGTTGTAGGCGAGCTGCTCGACGAGTTCCGGCGCCACCTTGTGCACCAGGGCATAGACGGGGCGTGGCCTGAGGTTCCGGACGCCGAAGTGCTCGGCCTGGGTGAACAGCGGGCTGTAGCGCTGGATGCGCACGTCGATGAGGCCGCCCGGCGGCGACAGGTGGGTGAGAAGCGGCAGCCACTCCCTCTGGCGGTGGTAGAAGGCCGCCTCGTCGAAGGGGAAGCCGTAAAGGATCGACCAGCGCACGCGGATGTCGAGCTCGCGGGCCCACTTCAGCATCTGGACGTTGCGCAGGCCGGTGACGCCCTTGCGCATCAGTGTCAGTACCTCGTCGGCGAGGCTCTCGACCCCCGGCTGGATGGCGTTCACCCCGGCGCGCGCGAGCGCTGCGAGCTGATCCTTCCGGATGTTCGACTTCAGCGAATAGTAGAGGTTCGGCCGTCGCGGCAGGGCCGCGAGCTTGTCGGTGATCGTGCCGATGACGCGCAGGTCGAGGATGTCGTCGGTGGCGAAGAACTGCATGCCCGGATGGCGCTCGTTGAGGTGGACGATCTCCTCGTAGAGGCGCTCCGGGTTCTTCGAGCGATAGTGGATCGAGTGATTGAGGGAGCAGAACACGCAGTGCTGCTTCTGGCCCCACCAGCAGCCGCGCGACCCCTCGAACGGCAGCAGGGTCGGCCGCTCGCCGCCCGCGGGCCAGGCCGCGAAGAAATCGTCGTAGTGCGGATAGGGCAGGTCGTCCATCTTCGGCTCGGCGGCGACGCCCGGATCGAGGGGCGGAGCCCCGCCGCTCTCGTTGCCGCGCCAGTAGACGCCGGGGATGCGGATCTCCTGCCGTCCCTCGCCGATCTCGCGCAGGAGGCGCGGCAAGGCGATCTCGCCGGGACCGACCACGACGGCGTCGAACTCGGGGTAGCCGCGGAACATCGCCTCCCCCATCGGCGAACTGCAGTTCGCGCCGCCGAGGACGAAGGTCGACCTGGGCAAGAGGGACCGCAGCCGGCGGGCGAGCGCGACGGAGGACATCTGCTGCTGGAAGGTGCTGCTGAAGCCGACGACGCGCAGGGCAAGGGCCGCGATTCTCCCGGCGGCGGCCTCGACCACGTCGGCGGCGATCGGCAGGGCCTTCTCGACGAGGCTGCGCAGGACGTCGCGCTGCCTCGGCGCGATGCTCGCCGCGCAGAGTTCGAGATAGTCCTCCGTCGTGCCGACCGGATCGACCAGACGCGAGAACAGCCAGTCGCCGAGCGACAGCTTGCCGAAGGCGTTGACGATCAGGTCGTAGTCGCGCTCGCCGATGCGGTGGAAGAAGTCGAGGATCGGGTATTCGACCCGGACCGAGGTGCCGTCCCGGCGCAGCACCTCGGCAAGCACCGACAGCCCGAGCGAGGGCATCTTCGCCGGGCCGAACGGCATCATCACGAGGACGACGTCGGGAGCGGAGCCGATCAGGGGGGCCGCGGTGGCGGCTTCGGCGCGTGCTTCCATCCTGGTGGCTTCCTCGTTCCAATGTGACCCCGCGCCGCCATCCTAGGCACGACAGCCGCACTACGAAACCGTCGATGGGGAACGTCCATTGCACGGGGCCGCTCGAGCGAGCGTGCCGTCTCGCGCTTGCCAGGCGAAAGTGCCCGTGTGACACGAGACACGACACCAGGCGCGGGAGATGGCCCCGGCGAGGAGGGTCGCGGTGGGCACGGTCACGCAGCCACAGGCGCTGAAGGAAGCGCCGCTCGGGCACGGCGACCGCGCCCGCTTCTTCCGGGCGCCGCGCCAGCGCGACCTCGAGTGCCTGACGGCGCGCTTCCGCAGCCACGTCTACGCGCCGCACAGCCACGACACCTTCGTCGTCGGCGTCATCGAGGCGGGCTGCGAGACCTATCGCCTGCGCGGCGAGCGCCACTATGCCGGCCCGGGCGACCTCTGCTTCGTCAATCCCGGCGACGTCCACGACGGCGAGCCATTCGGCGAGGCCTACGCCTACCGCATGACCTATCCGACGGTCGGTCTGCTCGCGGCCCTCGCGGCGGACGCCGGCGAGCGACGGGCGGCCGGTTCGCTGCATTTTCCAGTGGGGCGGGTGCGCGATCCCGGGCTGGCCGCAGCCTTCGCCGCCGCCCATCGCAGCGCCGAAGTACGAACCGATGCGCTCGAGAGCGACGAGCGGCTGCACCGCGTCTTCACGGCGCTGATCCGCCGCCACGCCGCCGGCGCACCAGCCGCCGCAGCGGACGGCGACGAACGCGGTCCGGTCGGCCGCGCCGTTGCCTATCTCGATGAACACTTCTCCGAGGACGTCGATCTCGAAACGCTGTCGGCCGCCGCCGGCGTGCCGCGCACCCGGCTGATCCGCGCGATGAAGCGGCAGACCGGACTGACGCCGCACGCCTACCTGACCGACCGGCGCGTCCGCGCCGCCCGGACCCTGCTCGCCGGCGGGGAGACCCCCGCCGCCGTCGCCGCGGCCTGCGGCTTCTATGACCAGAGTCACCTCAACCGCGCCTTCAAGGCGCGCATCGGCGTCACCCCCGGCGCGTTCCGCCGCCCGTGAGGCGGCGGACCGTCGAGCCGGACGGCCTCAGCCGTTGGCGATGTACTGGGCGCCGTTCACCGTCATCACCGAGCCGGTGACGAAGGCCGCCTGCTCGGAGGCGAGGTAGACCACCATCGAGGCGATCTCCTCGGCCTTGCCGAGACGGCCGACCGGGATGGTGGCGATGATGGATTCCAGCACCTTCGGCGGCACCGCCTGCACCATCTCGGTGTCGATGTAGCCCGGGCAGATGCAGTTCACCGTGATGCCCTTGCGCGCGTTCTCCTGCGCGAGTGCCTTGGTGAAGCCGATGACGCCGGCCTTCGCCGCCGAATAGTTGGTCTGGCCGGCCTGGCCCTTCTGGCCGTTGATCGACGAGATGTTGATGATGCGTCCGTAGTTGCGGTCGCGCATGCCCTCGATCAGCGGCCGCGTCATGCAGAACATCGAATCGAGGTTGGTGCGGATGACGGCCGACCACTGGTCGAAGGTCATCTTGTGAAGCGTGCCGTCGCGGGTGATGCCGGCGTTGTTGACGAGCACGTCGACCGGGCCGAGGTCGGCCTCCACAGCCTTGACGCCAGCGGCCGCCGCCTCCGGGTCCGACACGTCGAAACGGAAAACCGGGATCCCCGTCTCCGCCTTGAAGGCCTCCGCCTTCTCGACGTTGCCGGCATAGTTTGCGGCGACCGTGAAGCCCGCCGCCTTGAGACCGGTGGAGATCGCCGCGCCGATGCCGCGCGTGCCGCCGGTGACAAGTGCAACCCTCGCCATATGCTCTTCCCTCTCTGGCGGTTTTCCGCCTTTTGATGCGACGCGGCGGTCCCCCCGCCGCTCCGCCCGAACGACTTCCTCCGAGCCTGCCCACCGCCCTAGCGCGGATCGGCGGCGACGTCCTTGGGATGGATCAACCGGGCCGCGCGCTGATGGCGGCGCGGCCCGGCGGAACGCTCAGTCCCGCGCCACGCACATCGCCACGCCCATGCCGCCGCCGATGCAGAGCGTGGCGAGGCCCTTCTTGGCGTCGCGGCGCTGCATCTCGTGCAGGAGCGTGATCAGGATGCGGGTGCCGGAGGCGCCGATCGGATGGCCGATGGCGATGGCACCGCCGTTGACGTTGACGATGTCGGGGTTCCAGCCGAGGTCCTTGTTGACGGCGCAGGCCTGGGCAGCAAACGCCTCGTTCGCCTCGACGAGATCGAGGTCGCCGATCGCCCAGCCGGCCTTCTCGAGCGCCCGGCGCGAGGCCGGGATCGGACCCGTGCCCATCAGCGACGGCTCGACGCCGGCGGTCGCCCACGAGACGATGCGGGCGAGCGGCTGCACGCCGCGCTTCGCGGCCTCGCTCTCGCGCATCACCACCACCGCCGCGGCGCCGTCGTTGATGCCCGAGGCGTTCGCGGCCGTCACCGTGCCGTCCTTGTCGAAGGCCGGGCGCAGCTTGGCGACCGCGTCCATCGTCGTGCCGTGGCGGATGTACTCGTCGGCGTCGACGATCTTGTCCCCCTTGCGGTCCTTGATGGTGACCGGGACGATCTCGTCCTTGAAGCGCCCGTCCTTGTGCGCCGCCTCCGCCTTGTTCTGCGAGGCGACGGCGAACTGGTCCTGGTGCTCGCGGGTGATCTGGAAGTGCTTGGCGACGTTCTCCGCCGTCGTGCCCATGTGGTAGCCGTGGAAGGCGTCCCACAGGCCGTCCTTGATCATCGTGTCTATGAAGGAGACGTCGCCCATCTTGTGGCCGGCGCGCAGGTACTGCGCGTGCGGCGACAGCGTCATGTTCTCCTGGCCACCGGCGACGACGATCTTCGCGTCGCCGGTCGCGATCTGCTGCATCGCAACCGCGACGGTGCGCAGGCCGGAGCCGCACACCTGATTGAGCAGCCAGGCGGTCGTGCCGACCGGCAGGCCGGCGCCCATCGACGCCTGGCGGGCGGGGTTCTGGCCCTGGGCGGCGGTCAGCACCTGGCCGAGGATCACCTCGTCGACCTCCTCCGGCGCCACCTTGGCGCGCGCCACCGCCTCCTTGATGGCGGCGGCGCCGAGAACGTGCGCCGGCACCGTCGAGAAGGATCCGTTGAAGGCGCCGACGGCGGTCCGCGCCGCTGCGGCGATCACGATTGCGTCCTGGGCCATAGTTCGCGCTTTCCCGTCCGTTCGGCCTCGACGAGGCCGCCGCATTGCAGCATGGACCATGACGATGATCCCCGCTTTGCGGCCGATCAAGACGGAGGCTCCCGACGCTGTCAACCGCAGCGCGGCAGCTTGTGTGCACCGCCGAGAAAGCGGTAGCCACCCGCCCCCGGAGACCCTATCGTGCCGAAAAAAGCAGGAGAGAAACCGATACTTGGAGTGTGATCCGTGGCACGTCCCGTCACCAAGTCCGACCAGCCGACAATCATCAAGAAGTACGCCAACCGTCGGCTCTACAACACCGGCACGAGCACGTATGTCACCCTCGAAGACCTTGCCTCCATGGTGAAGAGCGAGGAGGACTTCATCGTCTATGACGCCAAGTCCGGCGAAGACATCACCCGGCCGGTGCTGACGCAGATCATCTTCGAGCAGGAGGGCAAGGGGCACAACCTGCTGCCGACCACCTTCCTGCGGCAGCTGATCCGCTTCTATGGCGACTCGCTGCAGAACATGGTGCCGAGCTACCTCGAATACATGATGTCGTCGCTCACCCGCGACCAGGACCAGTACCGCTCGCAGCTCGGCAAGGCGTTCGGCACCAACCCGTTCGGCGCCTCCGCCTTCGGGATGATCGAAGAGCAGGTGCGCCGCAACACCGAGATCTTCGAGCGCGCCATGAAGATGTTCCTGCCGTTCGGCGCCACCGGCGGCGAGGCCGAGCGCGGCGGCGGCGAGGCACGTCCGGCTCCCGGCGCCACCGACCTCGACGACCTGAAGCGCCAGCTCACCGACATGCAGCGCCGGCTCGACTCCATCGCTGGTGACAAGAAGTGAGGTCTTTCCACCAATGCTGACCCTGTCCGTCGCCCGCACCATCATCGACGCCGCCTTCGACCGCGCCGCCAACCTCGGGCTGAAGCCCCTCGCCATCGCCTGCCTCGACGGCGGCGGCCATCTCGTCGCCTGCCTGCGCCAGGACACCTACGCGATCCTGCGCTCCGAGATCGCCATCGGGAAGGCCTACGGGGCGCTCGCCGTTGGCCAGGGTTCGCGCTGGCTCGCCGCCGCGGCGATGGAGCGGCCCCAGTTCGTGGCAGCGCTCAGCGACCTGTCGGGCGGCAAGCTCGTACCGGTGCCGGGCGGCGTGCTGGTCAAGACCGCCGACGGGGTCGTGCTCGGCGCCGTCGGCGTGTCCGGCGACACCTCCGACAACGACGAGATCTGCGCCGTCGCAGGCATCACTGCTGCCGGCCTGGTCGCCGACACCGGCGCCTGACGGTAAGGCCTGCTCGCTCGGGCCGCGGCGGGTCCCGGACGACCGGAGTGCTAGTTCGCCGGTGACGGCCCGTCACCCGCCCCAGGGTCAGTGTCCCCGAGTGGCCCGTCGCGGCCGTCACGGGATCCGCGGCCGCGGTCCTTGCGCCGGTCGTCGTCCTTGCGGCTGCGCTCGATCTCTGCCCGCTCGGTGGCGGGTGCGGCCGCGATCACCCGTTCGAGGACGGCATGGCCGCCCTCCTGCAGGCGCGTCACGGCAGCGCGCTCGGCCGCGAGCGCCGTGGCGAGGCGCGTCGCATCGAAGGGGTCGGCGCGCATGGCGTCGAAGCTCTCGCGGCGGGCACGGCGGAGTTCGCGCAGGCGGTCGCGGATGTCGGCGCGATCGGCCTGCATCCCGGCTTTGAGCGCGCTGCGGATCGGCGGCGGATAGCCGTGGCCGCCGAGCAGGATGCCGCGGTCGAGCGCCGGCATCGGCGCCTCGCGCGAGGCCTTCGCCATCATGTAGCCGCCGAGGAAGACGTTCGCCGCCAGCGACAGGCCGAGGGCGGCGGCGACGACCGCGGCGGTGGTTCCGCGGATGATCACAGCATCTCCCCGATCAGGGTCTCGCCGTCGTCGGCGCCGCCGAGCACGAACACCGCGATGTCGGTGCCGTCCTCGGCCGGCAGCACCGGCGCCACGAGGCCGACGGCGACGCCGGCGACGAGGCAGAAGGTCAGCGCCGTCGCGGAGGCGAAGGCGAGCCGGCGGGTGAAGCGGAAGGCGGTCTCGCGGGTGCCGACGTGCCCCTCGATGCGGCCCATGACGCGGCCGACGAAGGCGGCGTCGACCGCCGGCACAGCCGTCGCCTCGGCGACCAGCCGCTCGAGTCGGCGCGTCTCCTCGAAGAGCCG
>CAMDHY010000090.1 GCA_945898215.1 Pseudoxanthobacter soli DSM 19599
CTCGGTCGGGCCGATGCTGAACGGCTGGTTCCGCGGCGAGTGCACCGGCTCGGGCACCATCGTCTGGAAGGCGCGCGAACTGCTCGCCACCGGCGAGATCGACTACCAGGGCTTCATCAAGCTCGTCGCCTCCTCGGCGCCGTCCACCGGCTTCTGCAACACCATGGGTACGGCGACGACGATGAACTCGCTCGCCGAGGCGCTCGGCATGCAGCTGCCGGGTTCTGCGGCGATCCCGGCGCCCTACCGCGACCGCCAGGAGATGGCTTACCGGACGGGCCTTAGGATCGTGGACATGGTCCGCGAGGATCTGAAGCCGTCGGACATCCTGACGCGCGAGGCCTTCATCAACGCCATCCGCGTCTGCTCGGCGATCGGCGGCTCGACCAACGCGCCGATCCACCTCAATGCGCTTGCCCGCCACATCGGCGTCGAGCTCTCGATCGACGACTGGCAGACCTATGGCGAGGAAGTGCCGCTGCTCGTCAACCTGCAGCCGGCGGGCGCCTATCTCGGCGAGGACTACTACCACGCCGGCGGCGTGCCGGCCGTCGTCGCCGAGCTGATGCGGCACGGGCTGATCGAGGAGGCGGCGCCGACGGTCAACGGCCGCTCCATCGGCGACAACTGCCGCGGGACGCCCATTCTCGACGCGGACGTCATCCGCACGTTCGAGACGCCGCTGAAGCTGCGCGCCGGCTTCCGCGTGCTGCGCGGCAGCCTGTGTTCCTCGGCGATCATGAAGACGAGCGTGATCTCCGACGAGTTCCGCAACCGCTACCTGAACAACCCGGACGACCCAGACGCCTTCGAGGGGCCGGTCGTGGTGTTTGACGGGCCGGAGGACTACCACGCCCGCATCGACGACCCGGCGCTCGGCATCGACGACACCACCATCCTCGTCATGCGCGGCGCCGGCCCGATCGGGTACCCGGGAGCGGCCGAAGTCGTGAACATGCGTGCGCCGGACTACCTGATCCGCGCCGGCGTGCACGCGCTGCCGTGCATCGGCGACGGCCGCCAGTCCGGCACCTCGGGCTCGCCATCGATCCTCAACGCCTCGCCGGAAGCCGCCGCCGGTGGCGGCCTCGCGCTGCTGCAGACCGGTGACCGCATCCGCATCGACCTCCGGCGCTGCACCGCCGACATCCTCATCTCCGAGGAGGAGCTCGAGGCGCGGCGCCAGGCGCTGGCGGAGGCGGGTGGCTATGCCTACCCGGCCCACCAGACGCCCTGGCAGGAGATCCAGCGCACCTTCGTCGGCCAGCTCGAGACCGGTGCGGTCCTCGAGCCGGCGGTCCGCTACCAGCGCCTCGCTCAGACCATGGGCATCCCGCGCGACAACCACTGAGGCCTGGCGGCGCCGTCGTCACGGCGCCGCCTCGATCGCCATCGGGAGGCCGCCGAGCGGCCGACCGTCGAGCGACCGGCAGAGAGACCCGGACCCCTCCGAGGAGGGCGGGAGAGGTGCGACCGCGGTCCCGCGGCGCAGGAGGAAAGCCCGCTCGGATCGGGCACACGCAGCATTATCCTGGGAGGGAACAATGAAGTTCGCAGCGACACTCTCCGCCCTCGCGCTCGGCGCGGCGCTCCTCGCCGCACCCGCGCTGGCGCAGGACAAGCCGACCGTCGGCATCGCCATGCCGACGAAGTCCTCCGCCCGCTGGATCGCCGACGGCGACAACATGGTGAAGGTGCTGACCGAGCGCGGCTACGGCACCGACCTGCAGTACGCCGAGGACGACATTCCGAACCAGCTCTCGCAGATCGAGAACATGGTGACGAAGGGCGCGAAGGTGCTCGTCATCGCCTCGATCGACGGCACGACGCTCTCCGACGTGCTGCAGCAGGCGAAGGACCAGAACATCATCGTTATCGCCTACGACCGCCTCATCCGCGACACGCCGAACGTCGACTACTACGCGACCTTCGACAACTTCCAGGTCGGCGTGCAGCAGGCGCAGTCGCTTTTGAAGGGTCTCGGGCTGCCGGAGGCGAAGGGGCCGTTCAACATCGAGCTGTTCGGCGGCTCGCCGGACGACAACAACGCCTACTTCTTCTACGACGGCGCGATGTCGGTGCTGCAGCCCCTGATCGACAGCGGTCAGCTCGTCGTGCAGAGCGGCCAGACGGGCATGGACAAGGTCTCGACGCTCCGCTGGGACGGTGCCACCGCCCAGGCCCGTATGGACAACCTCCTCAGCGCCTACTACGGCGACAAGCGCGTCGATGCGGTGCTGTCGCCCTATGACGGCCTGTCGATCGGCATCCTGTCCTCGCTGAAGGGCGTCGGCTACGGCAGCGGCGACATGAAGATGCCGATCGTCAGCGGCCAGGACGCGGAAGTCCCCTCGGTCAAGTCGATCCTCGCCGGCGAGCAGTACTCGACCATATTCAAGGACACCCGCGACCTCGCGCGCGTCACCGCCGACATGGTCGATGCCGCCCTCAGCGGCAAGGACGTGCCGGTCAACGACACCAAGACCTACAACAACGGGGTCAAGGTCGTGCCGTCCTACCTCCTGAAGCCGGTCGAGGTGGACAAGTCGAACTGGGAAGAGGTGCTGATCGGCAGCGGCTACTACACCAAGGACCAGGTCGAGTGAGGCGACGGGCGGGGGGCGCGCCGGTTCCGGCCGCCACCCGCCCACCCGTCTCCGACGCTCCGCAGATCCGGGCGAACGCGATGAACGCCATTCTCGAGATGCGCGGCATCTCCAAGACCTTCGGCGTCGTGAAGGCTCTCTCCGACGTCAACTTCACCGTCGAGGCCGGCGAGATCCACGCCCTGGTCGGCGAGAACGGCGCCGGCAAGTCGACCCTGATGAAGGTGCTGAGCGGCGTCTATCCGCACGGCAGCTACGAGGGCGCCATCCTCTACGACGGCGAGGAGCGCCACTTCCGCGACATCAACCAGTCGGAAGACCTCGGCATCATCATCATCCATCAGGAACTGGCGCTGATCCCGCTGCTCTCGATCGCCGAGAACATCTTCATCGCCAATCCGCCGTCGCGCTTCGGCGTGATCGACCGTACCGCCGTCAACCGGCGCACTCGCGAGCTGCTCGCCAAGGTCGGCCTGGACGAACAGCCGGACACCCTCGTCACCGACCTCGGCGTCGGCAAGCAGCAGCTCGTGGAGATCGCCAAGGCGCTGTCGAAGCGCGTCCGCCTGCTCATCCTCGACGAGCCGACCGCGAGTCTCAGCCAGACCGACAGCCAGGCGCTGCTCGACCTCCTGCTCGAGTTCCGCGCCCACGGCATCGCCTCGATCCTGATCTCCCACAAGCTGAACGAGATCGCCCGCGTCGCTGACCGCATCACCGTGCTGCGCGACGGCCGCACCGTCGACACCCTCGACTGCCGCGACGGGCCGGTGGAGGAGGACCGGATCATCCGCAAGATGGTCGACCGCGACCTCGAGCACCGCTTCCCGAAGCGGTCGCCGAAGATCGGCGAGACGATCCTCAGCCTGCACGACTGGTCTGTGTTTCATCCGCTGCACGCTGATCGCCAGGTCATCAAGAACGTCGACTTCGCCGTCCGGCGCGGCGAGGTGGTCGGCATTGCCGGGCTGATGGGGTCGGGCCGCACCGAGTTCGCCATGAGCGTGTTCGGGCGCTCCTGGGGCCGCAAGATCAGTGGCAGGGCCGAGCTCGAGGGGCGTCCCGTCGATCTCTCCACCGTCCGCCGGGCGATTGACGCCGGCCTCGCCTACGTCACCGAGGACCGCAAGGAACTCGGCCTGCTGCTGGCCGAGGACGTCCGCAAGAACGTCACGCTCGCCAATCTCGACGGCGTCGCCTCGGCCTGCGTCATCGACGACATGAAGGAGCTTCGCGTCGCCACCGACTATCGCGGGCGCATGCACATCCGCTGCTCGAGCGTCTACCAGGACGCCGGCAAGCTGTCGGGCGGCAACCAGCAGAAGGTGGTGCTGTCGAAATGGCTGTTCACCGACCCGAAGGTGCTCATCCTCGACGAGCCGACGCGCGGCATCGACGTCGGCGCCAAGTATGAGATCTACTGCATCATCAACGAGCTGGCAGACGCCGGAAAGGGCGTCGTGGTGATCTCGTCGGAAATGCCCGAGCTGCTCGGCCTGTGCGACCGCATCTGCGTGATGGCCGACGGCGCCTTCGTCGCGGAGATGCCGGGCGAGGGCGCCACGCAGGAAAAGATCATGCGCGCCATCATGCGCCGGGGAGAGGACCGCCCATGACCGACAAGACCGCCGAGAAGGCCGCAGCCATGCCCGGCGCCGCCCAGGGCGGCGGCTTCTGGAAGAACAACCTGCGCGAATACGGCATGCTGTTGTCGCTGTTCGTCATCATGCTGTTCTTCGAGATCGTGACGAACGGCACGCTGCTGCGGCCGCTCAACCTCACCAACCTCGTCCTGCAGAACAGCTACATCGTCATCATGGCGCTGGGGATGCTGCTCGTCATCGTCACGGGCCACATCGACCTGTCGGTCGGCTCGGTCGCCGGCTTCGTCGGCGCCGTCGCGGCGGTGCTGATGGTCACCTACGACATGCACTTCGTGCCGGCGACGATCCTCTGCCTCGTCCTCGGTGGCCTGATCGGGGCGGCGCAAGGCTACTGGGTCGCCTACTTCAAGATCCCGTCCTTCATCGTCACGCTCGCCGGCATGCTCGTCTTCAAGGGGCTCGCGCTGGCGATCCTGGCGGGCCAGTCGATCGGCCCGTTCCCGCCGACCTTCCAGAAGCTCTCCTCGGGCTTCATCCCCGAACTCGTGCCCGACATGGGCTCGCTCTATCCGACATCGCTCGCCATCGGCGCGCTCCTTGCCCTCGGCCTCGTCTGGCAGAGCTTCAAGAGCCGCACGCGCCAGGAGCATCACGGCATCGCCGTCGAGCCCTACGGCCTGTTCCTCGCCAAGAACGCGCTGCTGTTCGGCGTCATCGTCTATTTCGCCTACCTGATCGCCTCGCACCGCGGCCTGCCGAACGTCCTCGTTATCATGGTGGCGCTGATCGCCCTCTACGGCTTCGTGACGACGCGCACGACGATCGGCCGCCAGATCTACGCCGTCGGTGGCAACGAGCGGGCGGCCAAGCTCTCCGGCATCAAGACCGAGCGGCTGACCTTCCTCACCTTCGTCAACATGGGCGTGCTCGCGGCGCTCGCCGGCCTCGTCTTCGCCGCCCGCCTCAACACGGCGACGCCGAAGGCCGGCCTCGGCTTCGAGCTCGACGTCATCGCCGCCTGCTTCATCGGCGGGGCGTCGGCCTATGGCGGCGTCGGCCGCGTCGGCGGCGCCGTCATCGGGGCGCTCATCATGGGCGTGATGAACAACGGCATGTCGATCCTCGGCATCGGCATCGACTATCAGCAGGTGATCAAGGGCCTCGTGCTCCTCGGCGCCGTCTGCCTCGACGTCTACAACAAGCGCAAGGCCTGAGGGCGGGCAGGGGGCGTTGGGTTGGTGCGGCCCGATGTGACGGCGACGCGGTAGTCGCCATCTTGCGTCGCCGCCGTCATACAAGGTTCACGTGACGTCGTTTCGATCTGTCGATAAATATCGACGGATGGAAGCCGACGATCTGCTCACCGCGCTCACCGCCGTTCCGCCGACGCTGTCGCACCTGCCGGGCGAAGAGGCCGAAGATCCGTCGGCGCGCGCGCTCGCCGGCCTCGCGGCGCTCGGCCAGCCGATCCGGCTGGCGGTGTTTCGCTTGCTTGTGCAGCAGGAACCGGACGGTCTGGCAGCCGGGGCCATCGCCGCCGCCGTCGGCGCGCCGCATAATTCGCTTTCGACCCACCTCGCCATCCTCGCCCGCGCCGGCCTCGTCTCGGCTACCCGCAGCGGCCGCTCGATCGTCTACCGCGCTGATCTCGCAGGCATGCGCCGCCTCCTTGCTTTCCTGCTCGCCGACTGCTGCGGCGGACGACCGGAGGTTTGCGGTGTGATCACCGACGTCCTCGCGCCCACCTGCGACTGCCCGCCGGTCGCCGGTCAGAGCCAGGACACGTCCTCCAATTCCAGTCCCACTCTGGCCACTTCTCCGAGGACGCCCCGATGAGCGACACAGTTGTCCAAAAGCCGTTCAACGTCCTGTTCCTGTGCACCGGCAATTCCGCCCGCTCGATCCTTGCCGAGGCGATCCTCGGCCGTGAGGGGATGGGCAAGTTCAATGCCTTCTCGGCCGGCAGCCACCCGAAGGGGGAGATCCACCCCTACGCGGCCGACCTGCTGGCGCGCATGAACTTCGACACCTCGCGCTTCCGCTCGAAGAGTTGGGACCAGTTCGCCGCCCCGGGCGCCCCGGAGCTCGACTTCGTCTTCACCGTCTGCGACGACGCGGCGAACGAAGAGTGCCCCTACTGGCCCGGCCAGCCGATGACGGCGCACTGGGGCCTGCCTGACCCAGCCCGCGCCACCGGCAACGAGACCGAGGTGCGTCTCGCCTTCGCCGACACGTTCCGCATGCTGACGCAGCGCATCTCGATCTTCGTCAACCTGCCGATCCGCTCGCTCGACCGGCTGTCGCTGCAGTCGCGCCTCGACGCCATCGGCAAGACGAAGGCCGACGAGACCGCGCCGGCGGCCTGACGCCGGCGCCGCCCGCCCCGAAGTCATCGCAGTCGCCCGAGCGACGGAGCCTTGCCGCATGTCGCTGTTCGAGCGCTACCTCACCCTCTGGGTGATCCTCTGCATCGTCGCCGGCATCGCCGTCGGGTGGGCCGCACCCGGTCTGATCGCCACGATCGCGTCGGCCGAGGTCGCCAACGTCAACCTGCCGGTCGCGGTGCTGATCTGGCTGATGATCGTGCCGATGCTGGTGAAGATCGACTTCGCGGCGCTCGCCGAAGTCGGCCGCCACTGGCGTGGGATCTCCGTCACCCTGTTCGTCAACTGGGCGGTGAAGCCGTTCTCGATGGCGCTGCTCGGCTGGCTGTTCATCGGCTGGCTGTTCCGCCCGTATTTGCCGGCCGACCAGATCGACAGCTACATCGCCGGGCTGATCCTGCTTGCCGCCGCGCCCTGCACCGCGATGGTGTTCGTGTGGTCGAACCTGATGAAGGGCGAGCCGCACTTCACGCTGTCGCAGGTGGCGTTGAACGACGCCATCATGATCGTCGCCTTCGCGCCGATCGTGGCGCTGCTCCTCGGCATCTCCTCGATCACCGTGCCGTGGGAGACGCTGCTCCTGTCCGTCGGGCTCTACATCGTCGTGCCGGTGATCGTCGCCCAGATCATCCGCCGCCGCCTGCTGGCGAGCGGGGGCGAGGCGGCGCTGGGGCGCTTCCTGGGGTTCGTGCAACCGCTGTCGCTGGTGGCGCTGCTCGCCACGCTGGTGCTGCTGTTCGCCTTCCAGGGCAGCCAGATCCTGGCGCAGCCGCTGGTGATCGTGCTTCTGGCGGTGCCGATCCTGATCCAGGTCTACTTCAACTCCGGCCTTGCCTATCTGCTCAACCGCGCCCTTGGCGAGGAGCACTGCGTCGCCGGCCCGTCGGCGCTCATTGGCGCCTCGAACTTCTTCGAGCTCGCGGTCGCCGCCGCCATCGCCCTGTTCGGGCTCTCGTCGGGGGCAGCACTCGCCACCGTCGTCGGCGTCCTCGTCGAGGTGCCGGTGATGCTGTCGGTGGTCGCCATCGTCAACCGCAGCAAGGGCTGGTACGAGGCTTCACCGTCTGTCCGCCGCACGACCGCTCAGTCGCGCCCCGCGGCCAACGTACCCGGGAGCCGCAAATGAGCGAACAGGCCACTGTCACCATCTGGCACAACCCGGCCTGCGGGACCTCCCGCAACGTCCTCGGGCTGATCCGCAATGCCGGCCTCGAGCCGACCATCGTCGAGTACCTGAAGACGCCGCCGACGCGCGAGGAACTCGTGCACACCATCGCCGCCGCCGGCCTCACCGTTCGGCAGGCGCTGCGCGAGAAGGGCACGCCCTATGGCGAACTCGGCCTCGGTGACCCAGCGCTTTCGGACGAGGTGCTGATCGATGCGATGATGGCCCACCCGATCCTGATCAACCGCCCGTTCGTGACGACCCCGCTCGCCACGCGCCTGTGCCGGCCATCGGAAGTCGTGCTCGACATCCTGCCCGCCCCCCAGAAGGGCACATTCGCCAAGGAGGACGGCGAGGTCGTCGTCGACGTCAGCGGGCGACGCCCCGCAAACTGACGCCAGAGATGCACGGTTAGCGGTCTGCAACTATTCACTTTTGCATGACCTTAACCGCGTCTCCGCATCCAAAGTGCCGCTTTCGCCATCAATGTGCGAGAACGGAACTGTAGCGGCCGTCTATGCGAGCCGTGGCGCGGGGGGTGGGTCATGGCGGTGTTGCCGGGAAGTGACAAGTTCGTCTTCACGACTGAGCAGTTGAAGCTGATCAAGCTCTTCATGCCGGCCCCCGATGCCGTGAAGGTCACACCGATCGACCCGAACGCACCACCCATATTCGCTGCCGGTGCCTTTAACTATGCAGTCTCGGCGGTCAAGTTTTCGGGAACTTTCGTGTTCGGTGAGCACCTCAGTGGTCTCAGCCTGACACAGGCCGGAACTGCAAGCATCGTTGGAAATAATCTGGCGAATATCGTCTTTGCCAATGATTCGGTCAACAAAATCGCTGCCGGCAGTGGCGATGATCTCGTCTTTGGTCGGGGGGGTGACGACGCCATTGCCGGCGAGGACGGCGACGATGACCTGTTCGGCGGTGTCGGCAATGATCGGATGGAGGGCGGAACCGGCAGAGACATCGTCGACGGAGAGGCAGGTGACGACAAGCTCGACGGCGGCCAGGACGACGACGAGGTCCGCGGTGGTGCGGGCAACGATCAGATCGTCGGTGGCCTCGGGAGCGACACCATTTCCGGTGGGACCGGCAACGACCGCATCTTTGGCGACGACGGAGTCGATGGTCGCTTCGGCGGTGCCGACATCATCGCTGCGGGCACCGGGAACGACCGTGTCGCTGCAGGCGGAGGCGACGATGTTGTCGACGGCGAGGCCGGCAACGATGTCATCGATGGTGAATTCGGGGACGATCTCCTGCGTGGCGGTGCTGGCAACGACAAGCTGGACGGAGGGGAGGGCACCGACAGCCTCGAGGGCGGGGACGGTCACGACGCCCTGACCGGCGGCGGCGGCCAGGACCGCCTCGACGGTGGCACCGGCAACGACAGCCTCGATGGTGGCGATGGCGACGACGCGCTGACGGGCGGCGAGGGTGGTGACCGCATCCTCGGCGGTGGCGGCCAGGACCGCATCGATGCCGGCGGCGGCGACGACAACGTCGCTGGCCACGAAGGCGACGACATCATCGACGCCGGTGAGGGCAGCAACGCCGTGGTCGCCGGTCAGGGAAACGACTCCGTCAACGCGGGCTCGGGAAGCGACAAGGTCTACGGCGATGATGACGGCGACCCGCGATCCGGTGGCGACGACGGCATCAGGACCGGCGGAGGCAACGACAAGGTCCTTGGCGGCGGTGGCGACGATCGCATTGATGGCGGCACGGGCAATGACCAGCTCGATGGCGAATGGGGAAATGATCTGCTCTGGGGCATGGACGGCAACGACAAGCTGATCGGCGGAATCGGTGAGGATTCGCTCTTCGGCGGCGACGGGAACGATCGTTTGGAAGGGGGGGGCGATCGCGACGTCCTCGCGGGTGGAGAGGGCCGTGACGCCTTCGTGATGACGAAGAAGGGTGGCATTGATGTCGTGTCCGACTTCAACACCAAAACCGACAAGCTCGATCTCCAGCAGATTGGCATCAAGAGTTTCGACGATCTTCGTATTTCCAGTGATGGTAACGGTGTCCTGATCACGGTGAAAGGTTCTGGAGCGGGCTTTCATCTCGATGCAATAGCCAAATATTCCGTAGAAAAGGACTGGTTTGTCTTGTGACGTTGATCAGTCGACGCCGATGCTGTCGCGGTTCTGTTCCGCATGATGTCAGCGCATCTCCGATGCGTCGGGGAAAATTTGGTGTCTGTGCTCAAGTCGCGACGTTTTTTTGGTCTCGGGTAAATTGCCTTGCTTTCAACGCATGGCGGGCGCAGACATCCAATTCTGAGTTTTTGTAGGATCGTCCACCGCGCACCGTTGCCGTGCCGGAAGACGATTTTGCAGGAGGGGCGCCCGGGCACTCGGGGCGCTTGCATCTGTTTTGTCGTCTGCGGAAGCGAGTGCACCAACCAGGTTCCAAACGGTGGGCCGCTTACGCCCGGGTTCAGGCATCGGGCCCGGGTGTCTGGGTGTTCCAGGTATCGTCAGTCGAATTGTCAGCAACTGCGTGGCTGACGCTTGTCTGTGGGTGACGGCTGCTGTGGTCGCTAGCCGCGCCCGACGGGACGAGCGCATGGTCCGCTTCACGTCGTTACCGTTTTCGGGCGGCTACGGATCGGCGTGCGCCCCGACGACTGACCTGCCGGCGATCCAGTGCGGAAACCACCGCGAATCGACCAGAAGAACCGCTACTGCAAGAGGATCGATAGTCTCCATGACCATCACGAACGACATCCGGGCCCCGTCCGCACCCGCACCCCGCGACCCGAGCCTCCACCTCTACGGCCTGGGGGAGATGGTCCGATTGAAGGGCGGCTTCGGCATCTCCGCCGACGCCGGGAGCGTCTATCGCATCACCGGAACCCTGCCGGCGCGGGGCGATTCCCCGCAGTACCGCATCCGCAGCGACGATGAGCGGCACGAGCGCGTGGCGACCCAGGAGACCCTGGAGCCGATCCGCAAGTCGGTCACCGGCACCGGCGCGACGCTCCTCGAGAAGACCTTCGGCGACAGCCCGCTTGCGGCGATCAGGCCAATCCGAGCCCGCAAACCCGCTGCGAAGTAAGGCGTCACCAAGGGGGCCCGGCGCCCCAGGCGGCGGCGACGCGTCTCGTGTCGCCGTTCGTTGTCTGCCACGGTCGCCGGGCAGGGGCGGGACCTTTGGCCGCCGCCGCCGACCCTCTCGCTACGCAAGCCCGTCCAGGATGTCCTTGAAGGCGCGCATTCCTGGATCGTCCAGGCCGACGCTCTTCTCGCCGAAGATCCGGGCGCGACCGATCTTCGCCGGCTGGCCGCGGAAGCGATCCATCGTCTCCGCAACCGCCTTGCGGGCGGCGGCGAGGATCGCGGCCGGGTCGTCGAGCCCCTTCGTCGCCTCGGCCGCTGCCGCCACCGTGTCGAGCACCGTCTTGTCGCCGAGCGAGGCTTTTCCACGCGCCCGCATCGCCTCGAGTGCGCCCTCGAGCAGCGGCGACACCTCGTTCCACGCCACGTCCGTGCGGCCGCGCGTCGCCTTCGCCGCCGACATCAGCCCGGTTGCGAGCAGCGTGCCGTAGCTCGAGCCGGACACCTTGGTGAACGCCTGCGCGACCTTCATCAGGCTCTCGCCGATCTCCGGCGGCAGGCTCGGCAGGCTGGCGACCACCTCGCGGCCGCCGCGCACCATCGTCACCCCGAGGTCGCCGTCGCCGAGCTGGCCGTCGAGGGCGTTGAGCTCATCGGCCACCCTCTCCATGTGGGCGGCAATCGCCGCGAGCCCCGCCGACAGGGCAGCATGATCGAGCGCCATCCTCACACCCTCCAGAACGCGCACTCGGCCGGCGCGGCGAGGTAGCGCTCGAGGTCGCCGTCGAGCCGGCACAGCGTGAACGAAACGCCGGCCATCTCCATCGAGGTGGCGTAGCGGCCGACGAGCGGCATGACGATCGTGGCGCCGGCATCCTCCAGCCGCGCCTTCACTCGCCGATAGAGGATGTAGAGCTCCTCGGGCGGCGTCGCGCCGAGCGAGTTGACGAGCGGCGACACCCGCTCGCCGCGCTCCACCGGACGGTCGGCGAACAGCATGTCGAGCATCTCGTCGGCGATCTCGTCGGCGGGGCGGAGCTGGCCGCGGCGCACGCCCGGCTCGCCGTGGATGCCCATGCCGATCTCCATCTCGCCCTCGCCGATCTGAAAGGTCGGCCGGCCGGCGAGCGGCACCACGCAGGGCGACAGCGCCACGCCGACCGAGCGGCACGCGTCGGCGGCGGCCTGCGCGACGGCGGTGACGCCGTCGAGGTCGAGCCCGGCTTCGGCCGCGGCACCGGCGATCTTGAAGGCGTACACCATGCCGGCGACGCCGCGCCGCTTCTCCGCCTCCGCCGTCGGCGCCGAGGCGACGTCGTCGGCGAGGATGACCGACGTGGTGCGGATGTCGTCCATCTCCACCATGTCGCCGGCCATGTCGAAATTCATGATGTCGCCGCCGTAGTTGCCGTAGAGGCGCAGCACGCCGGCGCCGGCGTGGGCGGCGCGGATCGCCTCGGCCATCTGGTCGGCCGAGGGCGAGGAGAACACGTCGCCGACGGCGCAGGCGTCGAGCAGGCCCGGCCCGACATAGCCGGTGAAGATCGGCAGGTGGCCGGAGCCGCCGCCCGAGACGATGCCGACCTTGCCCGGCCGCGGCGTGCCGGCGCGCGCGATGACGCGGCCGTCGCCGACCTGGCGGTAGAACTGCGGGTGCGCCTGCACCATGCCCTGCAGGAGCTCGTCGACGTAGCGGGCCGGGTCGTTGAGGATCTTCTTCATCGTCCGCCTCTGCGGTTCTGCGAGAAAAAACGGGGTCGTCAGCGGGAGCGGCGGAAGCCGAAGCCGTTAACGACCATGACGAGCAGGAGCAGCGCGCCCCAGATCAGCTCGCGGGCGAAGTTCGAGACCTGCAGCATGTTGAGGCCGCTCGACAGGAACTGCAGCGACAGCACGGCGAGCACGAGCCCGGCGACGCGCCCGAAACCGCCATAGGGGTTGATGCCGCCGAGCACGCAGATGAGGATCGAGAGCAAGAGGTAGCTGACGCCGTAGTCGGCCTTGGCCGAGTTCGCCCGGCTCATGATGACGAGGCCGGCGACCGCCGCGAGACCACCGCTGATGATGTAGGTGCGCAGCGTCACGGCGAGGTCGTCGACGCCGGCGAAGCGGGCGGCGAGCGGGTTGGTGCCGAGCATCTGCACCTTCAGCCCGAAGGCGGTGCGGTTCAGCACTACCGCCACCGCGGCCGCCAGCACCGCGAAGATGATCAGCGGCACCGGCACGCCGAAGACGGCGCCGTTGCCGAGCGTCGCGAAGGCGGCGGGAAAGCCGATGACGGCGCTGCCGCCGGTGATCGCCACCGCGAGCCCGGTGAACATCAGCCCGGTGCCGAGCGTCGCCAGAATCGGCGGCAGCCCGAACACCCCGATGGCGATGCCGTTCGCGGTGCCGGCCGCGAGCCCGACCGCCAGCGCCGCGACGATCGCGAGCGACACGGCGAGCCCCGCGTCGGCCCCCACCGCCTGCGCGCCGAACAGGCTCGACAGCACCAGAGCCGCCGCGATCGCCGACAGGTTGGCGATGCCGATCACCGACAGGTCGATGCCGCCGGTCAGCATCGCCAGCATCATGGCGAGGGCGAGGATGGCGAACTCGGGAAACTGGAACGCCATCGACGACAGGTTCGCCTCGGAGACGAACCGCCCGCCGGGGGCGAGCAGCGCCATGGCGGCGAAGATCAGCACGGTGATGACGGCGAGCCGGCCGGTCTCGGAGAACAGGAAGGCCCCCGCATCGAAGCGGCGTGGCGGGGCCTTTGCGGTGTTCGTCTCGTCCGACACCCCGCTCACCCCGCCCTCAGGGCGGCGCGCTTCGCCTGATAGGCGGGCACGCCGGTGCCGACGAGGATGAGCGCGCCGATCACCACCATCTGCCAGGTCGACGGGATGCCGAGCAGGATCAGGCTGTTGTTGACCAGCACGATCAGCGCGACGCCCAGCAGCGTGCCGGTGATGGTGCCGTAGCCGCCGGCGAGCCGGGCGCCGCCGAGCACCACCGCGGCGATCACCGACAGTTCCAGCCCGACGAGGTCGAACGGGTTGGCGACACGCGCGAGCGAGGCGTGGATGATGCCGGCGAGCCCCGACAGCGCCCCGACATAGGCGTAGACGAACACCTGCGCGCCCCGCACCGGGATGCCGATGCGCCGTGCGCTCTCGACCGACCCGCCGATCGCGAAGATCGTCCGCCCCAGCATCGTCCGGTAGAGCAGGAACCAGGTGCCGACGACCACCGCCACGAGGGCCGCGAACGCCCACGGCAGCGAGAAGAAGAAGCCGTCGGCGGTGGTGCCGCGGACCATGATCAGCCGCGAGAACTCGCGCAGGCTCGGCGGCATGTTGGAGATCAGCTGGCTGCCGACGAAGGTGAGCAGAAAGCCGCGGATGAGCGACAGCGTGCCGAGCGTGACGATCAGCGTCGGCAGCCGGAAGCCGGCGATGAAGACGGCGTTCAGCAGCCCGAGCCCCGTGCCGATGGCGATCGACAGCAGGAAGGCCGCCGGCCACGGGATGTCGATGCCGAGCGAGGTCAGCGTCAGCGTCGTCGTGTACATGGCGAAGGCGGCGATCGCCGTGAAGCTGACGTCGATGCCGCCGGAGATCAGGACCAGCAGCACGCCGATCGCGAAGATGCCGATGACGATCGAGCCGCGCAGAAGGTCGAACAGCGTCGGCAGCGACAGGAAGTTCGGCTGCACGATCGCCGTCACCACGCAGAAGGCGACGATGACGAGCGCCACCAGCGTCTCGTTGCGGGTGAGGTCGAGTTTGGGCATCGCCCGTCCGCCCGTCATGCCGCGAGCTTCCGGGTGAGGTCGCCCTCGCTCAGGCTGCCGCCGGCGATCTCCTCGACGATCCGGCCCGCCTTCATCACCAGGATGCGGTGGCAGGTGCCGAGCACTTCCGGCAGGTCGTCGGAGATGACGATGACGCCCATGCCCTCCGCCGACAGCCGCGCCACGACGGCGTGGATGTCGGCCTTCGAGCCGATGTCGACGCCGACCGTCGGGCCGTTCAGCACCAGCACCTTCGGCGCGGTCGCGAGCCAGCGCGCCAGCACGACGCGCTGCTGGTTGCCGCCCGACAGCGACTGCACGGGCGCCTCGGCGTCTGGGGCGACAATGCGCAGTTGTCTAATCCAGTCAGCGACTTCGCGATCGAGGCTGGAGCGATCGACGAAACCGGCGCCGGCGCGGTGGGCGTCGAGGCGGCCGACGGCGATGTTGCGGGCGATCGACTGCGAGAGGAACAGCCCCTCGGTCAGCCGGTCCTCCGGCACGTAGCCGATGCCGGCGGCAATCGCGTCGCGCGGCGAGCCCAGCATGACCTCGCGGCCATCGACGGCGATGCGGCCGGAATCGAGCGGCAGCAGCCCGAAGAGCGCCTTGGCGAGGGCCGTGCGGCCGGAGCCGAGCAGGCCGGTGATGCCGAGCACCTCGCCGGAGCGCAGAGACAGCGACACGTCCTCGAGCAGCCCGGCGCGGCTGAGGCGCTCGACCTCGAGCACCACCGGCCGGCCGTCGGGAAGCGGCGCCGGCGCCGTCTCGGCGAAGCGCCGCCCGGTCATGTGGAAGGCGAGGCCGGCGAGGTCGAAGTCGCCGGCCGGTCCTTCGGCGACCTTGGCGCCGTTGCGCAGCACGACGATCTTCTCGCAGACCTCGAAGATCTCGGCGAGCTTGTGGGAGACGAACAGCACCGCGACGCCGTCGTCGCTGAGGCGGCGGATGATGGCGAGCAGCGAGCGTACCTCGCGCTCGGTCAGCGCCGTCGTCGGCTCGTCCATGACGATCAGGCGGGCCTTCGAGGCGAGCGCCCGGCAGATCGCGACGAGCTGCTTGTCGGCAACAGACAGCATGTCGACGCGCCGTTCGAGGTCGATCGCCACGCCGACGCGCTCGAAGGCCGCCGCCGCGATCGCCCGCATCTGCGAGCGCCGCACCAGCCGCCGGCCCTCGGCGAGCTCGGTCGAGAAGGCGACGTTCTCGGCCACCGAGAGGTTCGGAAACAGCGAGAAGTCCTGGAAGATCACCTGGATGCCGGCGGCGATGGCGTCGCGTGGCGAGCGCACCCGGTCGGCCTCGCCGTCGATGGTGACGCCGCCGCGGTCGGGCCGGACGACGCCCGACAGCACCTTGATCAGGGTCGACTTGCCGCTGCCGTTCTCGCCGGCGAGGCAGACCACCTCGCCGGGCGCGATGGCGAAGCCGACGTCGGAGAGCGCCGTCACGCCGGCATAGCTCTTCGACACGCCGGCGATCTCGACGAAGGGTGCCTGCCGGGCTTCCGGCATGGTCGCGCTCCGCGGCTGGACGAGGGGAGGGTGGGACGGCCGCGCGGTCGGCGGCCGTCCCGTCACGAGGCTCAGAACGGGTACTCGGCCATGTTCTCCTTGGTCACGTCGACCCAGGCCTGGCCGTAGAGCACCTTGCCGTCGAGCGAGAGCTTCTCGTAGCCCTCGACGCCGAGGTCCATGCCGTCGGTCACCGGCTTTCCGTCGATCAGCATGACGGCGAGCTTGTTCATGGCGTAGCCGGCGAGCGCCGGATCCCAGAACGAGATCATGTCGACGGCGCCGGTCTCGAGATACTGGCTGGCGATCGACGGCAGGCTGGTGCCCATCACGCAGGTGTCGCCGGCCATGCCGCGCTCTTCCAGCGCCAGGCCGATGCCGCCGACGTCGGTGGAGGCGCTGCCCTGGAAGCCACGGACGTTCGGGAAGGCGCGCAGCAGTTCCTGCGTCTTCGCATAGGCCTGCTGCTGGTCGTCGAAGGTCTCGTTCTTCGAGCCGACCATCGTCATGTCGGGGAAGTTCGCCTTCTGGTAGGCGATCGCCGCGTCGACCCACTCGTTGTGCGACTTCGAGGTCAGCGAACCGACGAACACGGCGTACTCGCCCTTGCCGCCCATGCACTCGCCGAGCGCCTTCATCAGGTGCTCGCCGTAGGCACCGTTCTGGAACGCCTCGATGTCGTAGTCGGCGTTCTGGATGGCGGAGGCCTCGTGCGCCACCACCTTGATGCCGGCGTCCATCGCCTTCTTCAGCACCGGCTCGACCGCCTCGGGGGCGAACGGCACGATGGCGATGGCGTTGACGCCCTGGGCGATCATGTCCTCGACGAGCTGCACCTGCAGCTGCGCGTCGGCCTTCGCCGGGCCGACCTGGAAGGCGTTCGCACCGGTGTCGGCGGCGAACTTCTTGACGCCCTCGTCCATGCGGTTGAACCACTGGATGCCGCTGATCTTCACGATCGTGGCGATGGTGGGCTTCTTGTCCTGTGCGGTGGCGGCGCCGGCGGCACCGAGGGTGACCGCGATGGCGGCGGCACCGGCGAGAAGGATCGTCTTCCTCGTCATCGTTCACTCCCTGGCCGATCGGTCGTTGTCGTTTCTGCTCCGCGGAGGGCGGAGGGGGTGCGTCGGGCGACGGGGCCAGCGTCGGCCGACGACGGCACGGTGGAGCTTCCGGAAGCGTCGCGCGTGGGCGCGCCGTCAGGTTCCGGAAAGCTCGAAGAGAAGCTTGTGCAGGGCCGAGGCGTTGAGATCGCCGAGGCCCTTGTTGACGGCGCCCTGGTAGAGCTCCGCCGTCACCGCGGAGCTCGGCGTCGCGACGCCGAGCGTCCGGGCATAGGCGCCGATCAGGCGCGCGTCCTTCAGCATGTGCTTCAGGTAGAAGTGCGGGGAGAAGTCGCCGGCGAGGCTCGCCCGGCCGACGCCGCGGATGAGCCCGGACGAGAAGTCCGTGACGTCCAGGTAGCCCATCAGCGCCTCGCTCTCGAGGCCGGCCTTCTTCGCCATCGCCAGGGCCTCGCCGAGCGAGACCATCTGGGCGGCGACAAGCAGGTTGCCGACGAGCTTCGCCGCGGCACCCTTCGACGGGCCACCCATGTAGTGGACGCTCGCGGCCATCGTCTGCAACACCGGAAGCGCGGTGTCGTAGTCCGCGCGCTCGCCGCCGCAGACGAAGTCGAGCTTGCCCTCCCACGCCTCGGTCTTCGAGCCGAACACCGGCGTGTCGAGGTAGCGCAGGCCGCGCGCGGACGCCGCCGCGGCGAGTTCCAGGGTGAGCGTCGGGTCGGTGGTGGTGGCGTCGGCGACGAGGGTGCCGCGGGCGGCATGGGCGAAGACGCCGTCCTCGCCGAGCAGCGTGTCGCGCTGGGCGTCGGGGCCGGTGAGGCAGACGACGACGATCGGCTTGTCCTTGACCGCGGCGGCGATCGACGACGCCACTTTGCAGGCATCAAAGCCCTCCGGCAGTGGCCGGACTGTGCGGTTCCACATCGTCACGGCATGGCCGGCGGCGATCAGGTTGCGGACCATGCCGCGCCCCATGATGCCGAATCCGACGAATCCCACGTCCCGCAGGCGTGCGTCGCTCAAGCGTCCCCTCCCGAATGCGGCGTCTCGTTGTCGTCCCGGCGCCGCTCTCAGATGACCACTGGTCCGTCCGAAAGTCCAGTGAGAGTGACTCGCGAAAACCCCGCGCAGCTGGCGGCCGTCAGCGCCGGCTGCGGCCGCGTCGCGGCGGAAACACCTCCGAACTCGCCCCGACGGCGAGCTGTTGCCGGGTCGTCTCGTAGATGCGGGCGAGATGCTGCTCGAAGGCCGCCACCACCGCATCGGCATCGCCGGCGGCAAGCGCCTCGACAATCGCCGCGTGGTCCTCGTAGGAGCGCTGGATGGCACCGGCTTCGCCCAAGGCGCGGCGGCGGTTCTCCATCATGTAGGCGTAGAGGTCGGTGACCACGTCGGCGAGCAGCGGGTTGCGCGAGGCGCGGTAGATGGCGACGTGGAACTCGCGGTCGCAGATCAGGAAGCGCACGGGATCGTCGAGTGTCGCGCGCTGCACCTCCAGCGAATGGCGGAG
>CAMDHY010000091.1 GCA_945898215.1 Pseudoxanthobacter soli DSM 19599
CGGGTCCTTCACCTGGACGAGGTTGCCCATCCGGTCCCAGGTGAGGGCCGTCGTCACCGTGCCGGAGCCGAGCTCCTCCACCGTCGCCACCGTCCGCCCGTCGGCGTCGGTCTTCACCGTCGTGGTGCGGTTCAACTCGTCCTTCGTGCTGGTGGCGAACAGCGCGCTGCCCGAAGCCTCTACCCCGTAGGTGACCGTTCGCTCCACGACGGTGCCGGCATCGCTCGGCAGCACCGTCCTGACGACGCGATCGAGGGCGTCCGTCTCGAAGGTCGTCGTCGGCGGGTTGGTGGTCGGGTTGTAGTAGGGGTCGGTCCGGCTCGCCACCGTGCCGCGGCGGGCGTAGGTCGTCAGTTGATAGATGGACGACGGCCCGGTCTGGCGGGTGCGATAGACGCGCCCGAGGCCGTCGAAGTCGCTGTAGGCCGAGATCGTGCCGGCCGGCGACAGGCTGTTGACGCGGATGTACTGCGAGGTCGGCGTGCCGATCGTGCTGTAGGCGATGGTCCGCCAGTCTCCGCCCGGCAGATCACGCCGCGTTTCCCGGCACAGCACGTCATAGGTATAGGTCGTCGGCTGGTTGTTGACGTCGCGTACCTCCGACGGCTTGGCGCAGGGCTTGTTCCAGCTCGTGTCGACCTTGTGCTGCACCCCGCCGACCGTCAGCTTCTCCTCGATGCGGAAGAGGTCGTGCTGGTCATCGTAGGTGTAGGTGGTCGTCGTGCCGACGGCGTCGGTCTCGGTCTCCAGGTTGCCCTTCGGGTCGTAGGTCGCGGTGGTCTCGGCCCAATCCTCGTTGCCGCTGACGGTCGCGATCCAGGCGCGCGTCCGCGTCACGTCCCCCTTCGTCGGAACGGCCGTGTACCCCGCCGCCCCGTCATAGGCCCACGTCGTCTCGGCGAGCTTCGTGCCCGAGGTCGAGGTGCCGGCGAACACCCGCTTCCGGTTCGGCTTGTCGACGATGTAGAGGCTCGTATTGGGCGCGAAGCCGATCGCGGTGTGGCGATTGTCGCTCGACACGTCCGTCAGGCCGTGCTCGGTGATCGCGTTCACCTCGCCATAGGCGCTGTAGGCCCTGACGGTCCGCACCGTCCGGCTGACGCCGGAGGCGGTGTGGGTCGTCTCGGTGCTCGTCGGCAGTGCCGTGTAGGGGATGGTCGCGTTGTTGACCGTGAAGACGGTCTCCACCCGACGCAGCCGTGTGCCGGCGCCGTCCTTGTGATCGACCCGCGTCGGCCGACCCACCGCCGCCTTGTCCTGGCTGAACGTCACCTCGATTGTCGGCGCCGCGCTCTCGCCGACGTTCTTCTCGAGCGTCGCCGTCAGCCCGGCAAAGCCCCGGAACGTCCGGTCGGGCGCATCATAGACGCCGCCGCGATACTCGAACGTCGTCGACGCCGTCGTGCCGTTCGAACCCCGACCGTCCTCGACCGTCAGCTTCGAGACCGTCTGGATCACGAACGGAAGCTTCGTCCCGGCGGAAGACCCCCACGACGAAGACGGCTTGTACTCGATCAACGTCTTCCCACCCAGGGGGTTCTCAACAGACTTGATAAGATCGGGAATGTTGCCGTCGACGATCCGCACCGAACCGGAGTAAATCTTGCCGGCCGAAGCACCGAGCAGCAAGTCGGCCTTGCCGTCGCCATTGACGTCCGCCGTCTTGTGGACGACGTGGCCAATGAACGTGGTCCGGGTCCAGCCGTTGCCGAAGGGGCTGTAGACCTGCAGGTCTGCGGCCTGCGAGCCGGTGCGGATGAGAATTTCTGCGCGCCCGTCGCCGTTGAGGTCGGCGGCGTCCACCCGGCAGACGAAGCTGTAATACTCATTTATCTCAGGGTTACCCACACCGTCGTCCGGAGGTATTTCTTCACGCTCTGTAAGTCCACGGAAACACGACGTTTCCACAGCATCGCCCGAGGCGTTCAGAAAGGTCGAATCCTCAACAAAGCCAGAACCGGTGGAGAGCATGAGCTTGACCGGAACCTTAAGCGAATTGAACGGCAGCGCGTTGGGCTCGCGAGCATCCTGCCGCTCCTGGGCGGTCTCGCTCGGCCTATACCGAACGAGATCATCCAGCCCATCGCCGTTGACATCGCCCACCGCGAAGCTGCTCCCCGACGAGACCGAAATCGGAGCGCGGATAACTTGAGCCAGAACGTTGTTATTCTTGAGTTCCTTGACGACGAGCTCGTTCGGTCCGCTGTTCGCGCTCGGCTGGACGGACGAAAGGTTCATCTTGCCGTCGCCGTCGAAGTCGAACACCGGACCTCGCATACCGATGCCGGTATCGAGGGTGATGTCACCCTCAACGAACGCCCCGCCGGAATAGCGATAGGCCTTCAGTTCCTGGTTTTCGTTTTTCAGGATCTCCGTCTCACCGTCGCCATCCACGTCGGCAAACACCAGATCGGGTGCATATTGGCTCGGATTGATCGCCAAGTCCTTTCCGGCACTCGTGTTGAGCGTCAGCCCATTGCCTCCCATTCCCGTCGTGATGAAGCCTTTCTCGCCACGCCGCCAGGCGATATCCGCGAACCCATCACCGTTGAAGTCGTAGACGAAGAAGCCCAACCCGGGCGGCACCGTCGTCAGGGCAGAGCTGTCATCGTCCTCTTCGAAATCACCAACTGCATTGACAGTTTCCGGCGTGCGGCAGTCGAGATCACCTGCGAGTGTGCTGTTGGCAATGGAGGCTTGTTGGAAGCCATCCGCCTTCGCGATTAACAGTCCCAGAGTACATTCATCGTTGTCGCCAGCGACCGTGAGAATGTCTTTTCTCCCGTCGCCGTCGAAGTCTCCCGGCAGCGCGACACGGCCACCGCCGGCGTCGCGGTTTGTGAAACTGAGGTTTCCCGGGTCGGTCCACAGGAACTTGCGCAGGACGAGGTTGCCGCCGGACATTGTGCTGCCACTGACAGACCAGTTGCTGCCGTACTGCGTGATCTTGATGAGGCGCTTCAGCCCAGTTGTCGGGCTGCCCTGGTAGTCGAGCTGGTAGGCGCGCACCTTCGCGCCGCCGAAGCGCACCTCGATGCGCGTCAGCAGTCGGTCGAGCTTGACGATGTCCTTGCCGGTCGCCTTCGTCAGCGGCGCCGGGTGGACGTCGCGGATGAACAGCACCTCCGCGCCGACACCACCGCCCGTTGCCTCGGCATAGGTGATGCGGTCCGGATAGCACACCGGATAGGTGCGGCAGGCGTAGTCGACGGTGACCGCGTTGCCGTGGGTGTCGACGACCTTGGCCAGCAGCCAGCGGAAGTCCTGCTTGATCAGGGAGACGTCGGAACCGGGGTCGACGCCGCCGCTCCAAAAGCCGACGTGCTTGAAGGTGAGCTTGGTGCCGTCCTTGCGGAACACCTCCCACTGGTTACCGTCGTTGACCCGGTTGACCTTGACGTAGCTCTCGATCTTTGTGGTGTGCGAGCCGCCGGCGTCGCAACTCGCCCCGGCACCTCCGACAGTACTGCACTTGAACAGTTCGGTGCCGTCGAGTTGGAAGGTATCGGTGGTGTCGAAGCGCGGAGTTCCGCCACCCGGCGACACCCGCACCACCTCCGGCAGGCCTCCGAGCGACCAGCCGACCCCGACGAAGCCGGCGTTCCAGCCGCCGGCACGAATGCCGCCGCGCGAGGAGTAGTCCAGCGACAGCTTCGGCTCGAGACCACGGAACGGCGGCAGCACGATCGCCACGCTGTCGCTGAAGGCACCGGTCCCGAGCGACTGTGGGTCGGTCGGCGTGTAGTTGAAGAGGTCGGTGGGTTTCGGGTTCGCGTCGTCGGCGCTCTCGTCGGAAGCAGACATCATCGCCATGGCGTTGGCGTCGGCCGACAAGGCATCCTCAGGCAGAAGCTCCTGTGCAAGCTCTTCATCGGCGGGGTCGGGGGGCGCCAACGGATCTGGCAGCAATGGCCCCTCGATCAGTGGATCGGGAGGGGTCTGCGGGTCCGTCGGTAGCGTCGGATCGCCTGGGCTGATCTCTGGAATGGGCTCGCTCGGAGACAGCGTCTCCGGCCCGTTCATCGGTGCCGAGGTCTCCTGCGCACTCGCCGGCGCGAAACCGCCCGCGACCTGCGTCAGCACCAGCGCCGCTGCCGTCACCCAGCAGACGAGTGCCCGCAGCACGGCCCGCAAGGCCAGGTTCGCCAGGCACGCGTCTACCCGCGACGGACGAGCAGCGCTCGCCCGAACCTGATGTTCGGTCACCATGGAAAGGCCCCAGCCCAAAGAAGTTCCGCGCAGACGAACCCCGCCCACGGCAAGGGCCGGAGCACAACCCAAACGGCAGAATCACCGCCCAAGGACTGTGAACTTCAACCCTTGCGACCATCACGGGACCGCGAGCAGGCGCCACCGTCAAGAGCTCGGCACGCGGATGGGTTGTCGTCGCTCCGACACGAAACACATGCTGGAAGCTGAAATAGCGAGCGTTATCTGACCCCTATCATGAATAATCACGATTCCGTGATATTTTCCTGTGCTCGAGTTTTCCACATCGAAGTTGTGCCACGACCCCACCAGGCGCGGATAACTCTCGCCCGGCGGTTGCCCCGGCCCTTCAAGGCCCGATAGTGCGGTGTGAACTCCCCTCTGCGACTCGGATCAGTCGCCGAAAGGTCCCGGTGCGTATCGCCCTCGCTGCAGCCGTCCTGTTCGTGGCCGCGATCCTCGCCGGCTGCCAGAACACGCGCGAGGAGGGCTCGTCAGAGAGCCAGGCGATGCTCGCGAGTTCCCGCTTCCTCAGTGTGGGAGGAATGCCTCCCGATCGCGCACCACCGGGAGGAGCTGCGGCCATCGGGGGATCACCCCAGCGACCGCGGACTGGTGCCGTCGATGTGGGGACGACCGGAGCGGTGCCGAACCGTGGGTCGCCGCGATCCGCCGCTGCCCTCTCAGCCGACGGCCAGCGCTTCGAGATCAACTTTGTCGACACCGACGCACAAGACTTCGTCCGCATCGTCTTCGAAGAAATCTTGCGCGAAACCGTCGTCGTCGATCCGGCCGTAACGGGGCGCATCACGGTTCGCACGGCTGCGCCAGTTTCGAAGGCGGCCGCCCTCGATCTCGTGGAGAACGTGCTGGCTGTGCATGGTGCGACACTCGTCGAGGAGGGCGGGGTGTTCCGCGTTTCGGCCGGAAGTGGTGGTGGGCGCGGCGGCGGCGACGTCTCTCTGCGGGTCGTCCCGCTCACGTTCATCGATGCGGAGCAGGCCCGCACGGCCTTACAGCCGTTCGGAGGTGAGAGCGCCCGCATCGCCGCGTTGCCGGGGGGCCGTGTGTTGGTGATCGCAGCCGCAGAGCCCGACCTCGATCGGTTCAGTGACGTCCTCGCCACCCTCGATGTCGATCAGATGCAGGGCCGATCCTTCGCTCTGGTGCCGCTCGACGAGGCCAACGCGCCCGTGGTCGCAGCCGAGCTCAACGCGATGTTCGGCGGCGGCAACAGCGGCTTTCGAGCGCTGCCGATCGGCCGCATGAACGCCGTTTTGATGATCGCCCGTGCCGCCCCGACGCTCGCCCGCGCCCAGACGTGGGTTCGCAACCTCGATCAGGCCGGTGATGACGAGCGCAGGGTGCACGTCGTTCCAATCCAGAACCGTCGTGCCGCCGAGCTCGCCGGTGTCCTGCAGGGCATGCTCGGCGGCGGCCTGGGGGCGGCTGCTCCCGTCGATGGTGGCAGCCTCACCGCCCCCGGCATGACGCCAGCCGTTGCCGGTGCGGGCCTCGGCGTGGGGCCGGTCGACGGCGGGGGTGGTGAGGTGAATGCCGAGATCGGCGGGGCACCCGGCGGTGGAAACGGTCTCGGCGCCGCTGGCGGCGGACCGCCCTCGCCGCAAGCAGCAGGCCCTGCCAGCAGCATCATGATCAGCGCCGATCCTGCCACCAACGCCGTTGTCGTGGTCGCCACACCGGAAGAGTTCGTCGTCGTCGAGCGCGCGATCCGTCGCCTCGACGTCATGCCGATGCAGGTGCTCATCGAGGCGACCATTGCCGAGGTAACGCTGAACGACGCGCTTCGCCACGGCGTGCGTTGGTACTTCGAGAGCGGCAACCATTCGGTGCTGCTGTCCGACGAGGATGGACGCAAGATCCGACCGATCACGCCGGGCTTTGATTACGTCTTCTCGGTGCCGAACGCCCGCGTCGTCGTCGACGCCCTGGAGGGCATGACGTCCGTCGAAGTGATCTCCTCCCCAGCCCTCACCGTGCTCGATAACCAGACGGCCACGCTGAAGGTCGGCGACCAGGTCCCGATCGCAACCCGCGCCGCCCGCAGCGTCGACAATGCGAATGCGCCGGTCGTCAACGACATCGAGATGAAGGACACGGGCGTCATTCTCACGGTCCGGCCGCGCGTCAATGCCGGCGGCCTCGTCCAACTCGACATTTCTCAGGAGATCAGCGACGTCGTGCCGACCACGACCTCCTCGATCGACAGCCCCACCATCAGGCAACGCGCCGTCACATCGTCCGTCGTCGTGCAGTCCGGCACCGAAATTGTACTCGGCGGCATGATCTCCACCCGCAGGGAGAAATCCGACAGCGGGGTTCCGGTGCTGAAGGACATTCCGTTGCTCGGCGTCGCCTTCACCAGCGCCGCGCGCAACGACGTCCGTCGCACCGAACTCCTGATCATCATCCGCCCGGTGGTCCTCGCCTCCTCCGCCGACACCCAGGCGATTACCGCCGAGATCAAGGCGCGGCTGATGGACATGCCCAACGGCAGTCGCTTCTGAGGCATGGCGCATGCAGCCCAGGACGCTCAGCGACGGGGGCAGCGTGGCGGGGGCGGCAGACGTGCCCGATGCCCCGGGAGCCCCCCTGCCGCCACCCGGCCGTCGTGGTTTCGCGCTGGTGTTTTCGCTTTTGCTGCTCGCCGCGCTCTCCGCAGCCGCAATCGCCGTCCTCGCCCGCGCGCGCGGTGACGTCGAGGACGCCCAGCACGCCCTCTCCGCTGCTCGTGCCCGTCATGCCGCCGAGGGTGCCGTCGCGCGAGCGCGCGCCACCCTCGCCGCCCATCGCGAGGCAGGGCGGCCATTGCCGCCGACCGGCATCACCTGGTCCTGGACGGTGGCGGGACTGCCGGTGGTGGTCGCCGTCGAGCCTGAGTCCGCGAAGCTCGATATCAACACGGGAGCGATCACGCTGCTGCCGCTCGCCCTCGACGGCGTGGGTGAGCCTCCAGCCCTTGCTGGCGATATCGCCACCGCCGCCGAACGACTGCGCGCCGACGGCAGCGTCGCCGCCAGCCTCGTGACGCTGCTTCCGCCCTGCGCCCGCCTCGGCGGCGCCGAGGCCGCCCTATCCCGCCGCCTCACGGTCGCCACTCGCGCACGCGGCCTCGCCCCCTTGGCCATTCCCGACGAGCGCCTCGCGGCCATTCCGGGCATTGCTACCGATGACCTCGACCGCATTCGCGCGTTCGCTGCCGCAGGACGATCCCCGCTTGATGACAACCGCCTCTCCCACCTGGCACCGCTGATCAACGACGCGGCCCCCCTCGCGACACTGCGCGTTCGCGTCGGCCTCCCCGGCACGGACGATGCAGAGATCGAGCTTGCCGCGCTCGTTCAGCAGGAGATCGGGTGGCCCACGGCGCGTGTGATCTCGACATCGATGCGGCCGGTATTGGTCGGGACAGCGTGTAGTTAATACCAACGGCCCCTATTCTTGACCTATGTGCGCCCAATCCCGCAGGCCGATGGATGTGATGACGTGCGGCAGAGCTGTGAGCTCGTTCCAGGCCGCGCAGGCGGCGTCGATGATGTCGTCATAGGTCTCGAAGACGGTGTTGGAGAGCCAGTTGCCGCGCAGGTACTGCCAGATGTTCTCGACCGGGTTGAGCTCGGGCGAGCGCGACGGCAGCCAGATCAGGGTGATGTTCCTCGGGACGCGGAGCTTGTCGGTGGTGTGCCAGCCGGCGCGGTCGAGGAGCAGCACGGCATGGGCGCCTTTGGCGACGGTTCGGCCGATCTCGTCGAGATGGGCCTGCATCGCCTCGGTGTCGGCGAAGGGCATGGCGAGCGCCGCGCCGACGCCGCGCGCCGGGCAGATGGCGCCGAACAGGTAGGCGCTCTCGTAGCGCTGGTCGGCCGGCTGTCGGGGCCGCGTGCCGCGCCTCGCCCACTGACGGACGATGCCGTTCTTCTGGCCGATCCTCGCCTCGTCCTGGAACCACACCTCGATTGGCCTGCGCTTCGGGATGTGGGCGATGTGCGCCTTCAGGGTTGCGGGGAGTTTTCTTTACGCCTCGATCGTCTCGGCCTTCTGGCCGGGGTGACGCGGTCGTGCGCTGATGTGGGAGAAGCCGATCTGCTTCAGGAGCTTGCCGATGGTGCGCTCGTGATAGACGACGCCGAAGCGCTGCTCCACCACCCGCTTGAGGTCGACCCTGCGGCGGCGCACCACCCCGTCCTTCGCACGGTCCGGCCCAGTCTCGACGATCTCGGCGAAGGAGGCGAGTTGCGCGGCCGTCAGCCGCGGCGGATGGCCCTTCGAGGGGATGTCCCTCAGCCCGTCCGGACCCTCGGCGTTGAAGCGATGCACCCAGTCGCGCAGCATCTGCCGGTCCATGCCCCCGATCCGGGCGGCCTCCTCCCGGTTCGCCCCATCGAGCACCGCCGCCAACGACAGCAGGCGCCGTGCCTGGTTGGCGTGCCTGGAGTTCGCAGCCAGACGGCGAAGCTGCGAGGCCGAGTAGTCCGTCCTGATCGCTACCGCAGCGGCGATGGCGCGATTCCTCCCGCGCCAAAGGAATCATCGCAGCGACCCGTTGGGAATCCCCTGAGAGGCAGACACGACGGCCGCTGGTATTGGCCCGCCGTACTCGTTCCGTCAGCGGTAGAATGTGACCTCGGTCACCCCTATCGACCGGATGGCCTCAGCCACCGACTTCCCCTGCGCCGTCAGCACCTCGACCTGCCGCAGCTTCGCGACGATCTCCTCCGGCTTATGCCGCTTCCTCGCCATCTGCACGTCCTCCATCGGGGCTCACGGCCCATACCTCAGGGAGGACCACTTCAAGGGGGGGGCAGACCATTGAAGCGCAAGCCTAATAGCTGACGGGTCGAGCGGTCAGCCCGGCCGACCCGCCACACGGGCACCACAACCAAAAAGGCACTACTGCATCATCCGTCTACCCCAAACCGCGCACAGGCATCGTCAGAAGGCCGCGTGGTGCGGTCGCGGAGGCGAACGGCCGCCCATCCGGCCGGAGCATCACGTCGTGAACTCGACCGCCACCATCTTGCGGTTGTGGGCCAATCGCTGCCAAGGGCCAGACGTCAAGAGGCCGCACATTGGGTGCGATTCTGGTTTCGTGATCTCCAGAAAGCAAATTAGCATAGAGGTCTCGTTCCGCCCGTCGGCAAGGGGTTGCGCCCATGGCCTACTTCTCTACCCTCGGTTTTGCGCGCCAAAAGCAAGTTTCCGTTTGGCAAGAGATTATGTCGGACGTCTACTACAGCCTCGAGATCAACGGCACCTCGAGCGACGGCCTGCGCGGCACGATCCACCAGTTCGACGTCGGCAACCTGTCGATCACCAATTTCGATGCGGACGCGCAGCGCGTGTTCAGAACGCGGCCGCGCATCGCCCGCGACCCGGAGGACGCCTTTGTCTTCGTCGCGCCGTTCCGCGAGGTCCTCTATTTCAGCCAGATGGGCCGCTCCGGCTTCGTCCGTCCGGGCGGATATGCCCTCGTCAGTACCTCGGAGTTCTACGAGCTGTCCTGCCCGGACAACTTCGAGAACTGGACGGTGAAGATCCCCGGCGAGGATCTGCGCCGGCGCATCCCGAACATCGAGGACTACTGCGCCTGCCGGATGCCGAACAATCCGGCGATGGCCAGCATCGCCCGCAACCACCTGCGCAGCGTCGCCATGGCGCGCAAGGCCGGGCCGCTGCCGAACGAGCGGGCGGTGGCGCAGAACCTCGTCGACACCATCGTGCTCACCCTCGATTCCGAGGCGAACTGGGACGGCGCCAAGCTCGCCGCCTACCGGATGCGCAGCCGCATCCTCGAATACATCCGCGGCAACATCCACGACATGAACCTCACGCCCGCCTCGATCGCGGACGCGAACGGCGTCTCCGTCAGCTACATCTACAAGCTGTTCCGTCACGGTGATCTCACGGTCGGCGAGTACATTCTCGCGCAAAGGCTGCAGGCGGCCTATGAATACCTCGCCGTGTCCGGTCGTGGCGGCATGACGGTGGCGGATGCGGCCTACGCCGCCGGCTTCCGCAACCTCTCGCACTTCTCGCGCGTCTTCCGCGAGAAGTACGGCCGATCGCCGAGCGCGGTGCGCCGCCGGCCGACCTGAGCCGGCAGCCGCCGACTTGTCCGCACTGACCCGTTCGCGCTGACCTGACGTCCCGGCGGCGGTGGCGTCCCATCGCCGGCCTCTGCGTGCCCGGAAGGTCCGTCCAGTCTCAGCACAGAGATCGTCCAGTCTGAGCGGTTCCGCCCCTCCGGTGCGACCCTATCATCGCCCTCCTCCGCACCCGTTTGCATCGCCGCCCGTGCGAGGGAGCGCCATGTACAAGATCCAGCCGGACGACCGCAAGGTCGTCGAAGAATTCCGACGCAATCCCATCGGTCGTCACAGTCCGCAGCTCCAGCGCGTCCTCAATCTCTTCCGCGGTGCACCGATGGAAGACAAGTACGTGCTGATCACGCGTATTCCCCACAAGGAGTGGGTGCTGGGTCAGATGACCGGCAAGCGTGGCGAGCCGATCCGCATGACCAATCAGGTCTTCCACAATATCGAGGAAGCCGAATGGTACGTCTTCCGGCAACGGTGGAAGCTCCATACCGGTGAGAATCTCGAAGAATAGCGGCCGGCTCCAGGCAGAAAGCGAGCTATCAGTTTCGAGCCGGGAACGGGAGTGACGATCATGAAGTCGATCATGGGCTATAGCGACAAGATCAGCGCATGCCCGGGGGAGCAGGTCACCTTCATGGTGAGCTGCGTCGGCCAGCCGACCTATCGTGCCCGCCTCGTCAAGATCATCCACGGCGACACCAGCCCGGACGGGCCGGGCTACAAGGAGCGCGAGGTCGAGGCGTCGTTCGCCGGCGATCACAAGGCGCGCTTCCAGCACATCTACGCCGGCTCGCACGCGATCGTGGAGAACACGCCCCACTTCGATGCCCTCGGCAGCCTGACGCTGCAGGCGATGATCTGGCCGACGACGCCGGACAAGGGCCCGCAGGCGATCCTGTCGCTCGGCAGCGAGGCCGGTGGACTGGTGCTCGGCATCGACGGCTCCGGCGCGCTCTGCCTCGCCGTGACGGGCGACGGTGGCGCCACCGAGACGGTCTCCACGGGCAAGCCGATGGTGGGCCGCGAATGGTACTTCGTCGCCGCCACCTACGACCGCGCGACAGGCGAGGCGCACCTGCACCAGGAGCCCCTCGTTCCTTACGCGCTCACCGCCGGCGCCACCTCCGTCACGATGACCGTCGCGACCAGGCCGACCCTCGCCGGCGCGTTCGTGATGATGGCGGCGCGCCCGGCCGGCACCGGCAACGGCCGCGTCGTCGGCACGGACCACCTGAACGGCAAGATCGACCGGCCGCGGCTCGCCAATCGCGTGCTCTCCCGCCTGGAAATGGAGCGCCTGCGCGGCGACGTCCTGCCGCCGGACCTGCTGACCGCCGTCGTCGCCGCCTGGGATTTTTCCGCCGACATCACCAGCGACGTCATCTCCGACGCCTCGCCGAACCGTCTGCACGGCAAGACCATCAACATGCCGGTGCGCGCCATGAAGGGCCACAACTGGACCGGCGACGAGATGAACTGGCGCAATGCGCCGGAGCAGTACGGCGCCATCCACTTCCACGACGACGATCTCCACGACTGCGCCTGGGAGACCGACTTCACCTTCACGGTGCCCGACGGCCTGCGCAGCGGCCTCTATGCCGCCCACATCGCCACCGCCCACGACGAGGACTTCATCCCCTTCGTCGTCCGCCCGGCGCGCGGCACCAAGACGTCGGACCTCGTCTTCGTCGTGCCCACGGCGAGCTACATGGCCTACGCCAACGAGCACATGATGACGGACGCGCCGCTCGCCGAGCACCTCACCGACCAGGTGGCGGTGCTGCAGCAGACCGACGTGTTCCTGCACGAGCACCGGGAGTTCGGCGCCTCCTGCTACGACAGCCACTCCGACGGCAGCGGCGTCTGCTACACCTCGCGCCTCAGGCCCGTGCTGACGATGCGGCCGAAGTACCAGTCGTGGCTCGGCGGCAAGGGCTCCTCGCTCTGGCAGATGAACGCCGATACCCACATCACCGACTGGCTGGAAGAGAGCGGCTTCGAATACGACTGCCTCACCGACGAGGACGTCCACGCCGAAGGCTACGCGGCGCTGGCGCCGTACCGCGTCTTCATGACCTCGACCCACCACGAATACTGGTCGAAGGAGATGTGGGACGCGCTCGATGCCTTCAAGCGGCACGGCGGCCGGCTGATCTACATGGGAGCGAACGCCTGGTACTGGCGCGTCGCCTTCCACCCGACGCTGCCGGGCATCATGGAGGTGCGCCGTGCCGAGGGCGGCATCCGTGCCTGGGCGGCCGAGCCCGGCGAGTACTACCACAGCTTCACCGGAGAATTCGGCGGGCTGTGGCGGCGCTCCGGCCGGCCGCCGCAGATGATGGCGGGTACCGGCTTCAGCGCCCAGGGCTTCGACATCTCGTCCTACTACCGCAAGACCGCGGACGCCGAGAACCCGCGGGCGAAGTTCATCTTTGAGGGCGTCGAGGAAGAGATCATCGGCGACTTCGGCCTGATCGGCGGCGGTGCCGCTGGTCTTGAGCTGGACCGGGCCGATCGACTCCTCGGTACGCCGCCGAACGCCCTGGTGGTGGCGTCTTCGGAGAACCACTCGCAGATCTACATGGTGGTCTGCGAGGAGATCTTCATCAACGCGCCGGGCATGTGCGGCGGCGAACATCCGTTCGTCCGGGCCGACATGGTCTTCTACGAGACGGCGGCGGGCGGCGCCGTGTTCTCGACGAGCTCGATCGCCTGGGCGGGCAGCCTCTCCCACAACAACTACGACAACAACGTTTCCAGAGTGACGTCGAACGTGTTGAAGCGCTTCCTGGACGCTAAAGCCTTCCAGTGACGGGCTCGCGCCGGAACGCATCCTTCCAGACGATGGGGAACATCATGAACAACAGTGGCGATCGCAGCAAGATCATCGACCGGCGCAAGTTCCTCAGCCTCGGCAGTAGTCTCGCCGCCTCCGGCGCGATGCTGGCGACCCTGAACGCCGCCGCGCTCGGCCAGACGCAGGAGCTGTTGCCGTCGGTCGAAGGGATGGCCGCGACCGGCGAGCCGATTCCGATCGGCGGCGGCGTGCCGCTGACCGGCTGGGCAGCGGCCGACGGCATCGAGTTCAAGCGCGCGCTCGAGATGGCCTGCGACGAGATCAACGCGCTTGGCGGCATCCTCGGCCGGCCGCTCGCGCCGGTGTTCGAGGACACCAAGGAGCAGGGCGCCGACAACATCATCCCGGCGATGCAGCGCCTGATCGACCGCCACGGCGTCCACGCCATCATCAACGGCTACAACACCGGCGCCGTCACCCAGGAATACGACACCATCGCCGACGCCGGCATCATCTACATCCACCACAACACCGACATCGTCCACCACGACACCGTCGGCAAGAACCCCGACCGCTACTACGGCATCTTCATGGGCGACCCGGCCGAGTACTGGTACGGCGAGGGCCTGCTCGCCTTCCTGAACGGTCTCGTCGACAAGAAGGAATGGGAGAAGCCGAACAACAAGATCGCCATCGTCACCGGCTCGCAGAACTATTCGATGGTGATCGCCAACGCGATCAAGGACAACGCCGCGAAGTACGGCTGGGACATCAGCCTGTTCGAGACGGTGGTGGTGCCCATCTCGGAGTGGGGCCCGACGCTCGCCAAGCTGCGCGCCGATCCGCCGGCGGTGATCGCGGTGACGCACTGGGTGCCGCAGGACCTCGCCCAGTTCATGCTGCAGTTCGCGCCGAACCCGATCAACAGCCTCGTCTACATGCAGTACGGCCCGTCGCTCGCCGCCTTCCGCGAGATCGGCAAGGACAGCACCAACGGCGTGCTCTACTCGACCGTCATCGCGGCGCTGCAGGACGAGATCGGGCAGGCCTTCATCAAGCGCTACAAGGACCGCTTCGGAGCGGATTCGAGCCCCCTCGTCGGCGCGCAGGTCTATGACAGCTGCCAGTACTATGCGGTGGCGGCCGCCCTCGCCGGCGGTACCGGCGGACCGGGCGACGAGGCGCAGAACCGCAAGATCTCCGAGCGTCTGCGCCGGCTGATCTATCGCGGCGTGATGGGCACGACGCACTTCTTCTATCCGGAGCAGGCGGCGATCCCCTATCCCGACGCCACCAACGACCCCTCGCTCGGCATGCCGCACCAGTACCTGCAGATCCAGGACTTCACCAAGGACCCGGCGATGATCGCGCCGCCGCCCTACGAGACGGCGAAGTTCGTGCTGCCGCCGTGGTGGAAGGCCTGAGCGCGCCCCAGTCGGCAGCAGCCGGCGTGAACCAAACTGAGCCGCTGCTGTCGTGCCGGGGTGTGTCGAAGTATTTCGGCGCGATGGCGGCGGTGAAGGACTTCTCCTTCGATCTCGCCCGCGGCGAGGTGCTGGGCATCGGCGGGCCGAACGGGGCCGGGAAGACCACGGTGTTCGAGGTCATTTCCGGTTTCAATCCCGCCGATCGCGGCACGGTGCTGCTCGAGGGAAGGCCGATCGAGCGCTTGCCCTCGCACGCGATCTGCCACCTCGGCATCGCCCGCATGTTCCAGTCGAACGCCGGCTTCGACACGCTCTCCGCAGAGCAGAACGTGCTCGTCGCCGCCGCCTTCGGCCATGCGCCGCGGCTGATCCCGCCGCTCACCTATGGCGCTGACATCCGGCGCGCCGCCGACGAGGCGCTCGACTTCGTCGGCTTCCGCCGGGCTCGGTCGACGGAGGTGCGCGGGCTGCCCGCACTCGACCGCAAGCTCCTGATGATCGCGAGCGCCCTCGCGACGAAGCCGAAGATCCTGATGATGGACGAGCCGGTCGGCGGCCTCAATCTCGAGGAGATCGAGCAGCTGATGGCGCTGGTGCGCAAGCTCGTCGCTGCCGGCATCACCATCATGCTGATCGAGCACGTCATGCGCTTTCTCGTGCAGCTCTCGACGCGGGTGATGATCATGAACCACGGCGAGAAGATCTATGAAGGCACACCGGCCGGCCTGGCGCAGGACGAGACGGTGACGCGCGTCTATCTCGGCGAGCGGATGAGCAAGCGCATCGTCGCCTACTCGGCAGGCGTCGGCCCGCAATGACGGCGCCGCTCCTGCAACTGCGCGACGTCGAGGCCGGCTATGGCGGCCAGCGGGTGCTGCGCGGCATCTCCTTCGATGTGCCGGCCGGCCAGGTCGTCACGCTGATCGGCCCGAACGGCCACGGCAAGACGACGCTGTTGCGCTGCGTCTCCGGCCTGGTCCGGCTCGGCGCCGGCGAGATTCTGTTCGCCGACGAGCCGATCTCTGGCGCGCGGGCGCACCGCATCGTCGAGAAGGGGGTCGTTCACATCCCCCAGGGCGACCTCCTGTTCACCGACATGAGCGTCTACGACAACCTGATGATGGGGGCCTATCCGAAGGCCGCCTATGCAGCCGCGCCGCAGCGCCTGGCGGAGGTGTTTTCGCTGCTGCCGCGCCTGCAGGAGCGCCGGTCGCAGATCGTCGCCAGTCTCTCCGGCGGCGAACGGCGCATGCTGGCGATCGGCCGCGGCCTGATGGCGAACGGCAAGCTCCTGCTCATCGACGAACCCTCGCTCGGGCTGGCGCCGCTCGTCATCGACCAGATCTACGAGGTGATCGGCAACCTCAAGCGCCACGGCATGGCGATCCTGCTGGTCGAGGAGAATGCGAGCCGCATCATCGGCATCGCCGACCACGTCCATCTCCTCGACGACGGCAAGATCGTCTGGAACGGCACACCGGCCGAGATGGAAGAAAACGAGGACATCCTGACCACCTACCTCGGCGGATAGCGGCAGTGGACACCACCACGCAGATCATCATCAGCGGCCTGACGCTTGGGGCGATGTACGCCATCTCCACCGTCAGCCTGTCGCTCATCTGGGGCGCGCTCAACGTCCTCAACATGGCGCAGGGGGCCTTGCTGACGCTCGGCGGCTACGCCGCCTACACGGCCTCGGCGGCACTCGGCCTCAACGCGCCGCTGGCGATCCTCCTGACCGTCGCCGCCGGCGGGCTGTTCGGCGTCGCCATGTATGCCCTGGTGGTGCGCCACATGCTCGATCGTGAGGGCTTCGAGGTCAACGTCATCATCGCCACCATCGGCATTGGCATGGTGCTCGAGGCGGGACTGCAGAAGCTCTACGGCGCCTACCCGATCCGCCAGCCGCTGACGGTGGAGGGCGGCTTCTTCCTCGGCAACGTCTACGTGCCCTACAACAGCGTCATCATCGTCCTCACCTCGGCGGCGCTGATGCTGGTGCTGGCGGCGGTGCTGGCGCGCACGCGGATGGGGCGGGCGATCCGGGCGATCTCGCAGAACCGCGACGCCGCCCGGCTGATGGGCGTGCCGGTCGAGCTCGTCTATGCCCAGGTCTTCGCGCTCGCCGGTGGCCTCTCGGCCGCCTCCGGCATCATGCTGTCGACCATCACCACGCTCGCACCGACGATGGGCTACGACCCGATGCTGAAGGCGTTCATCATCTGCGTGGTGGCCGGCCTGGGCAACGTCATGGGGGCGCTCTACGCCGCCTTCCTGCTCGGCCTCTTCGAGTCCACCGTGCAGTTCGCCCTCGGCGTCCGCTTCGCCTTCATCTCGATGCTGGTCCTCGTCATCGCCGTGCTGATCTGGCGCCCCTACGGCCTGTTCGGCCGCACCCGGGTGACCAAGCTGTGAGCGCCACCAGACGCAACGTGCTCGCTGGCCTCGTGTTGCTGGCGATCGCCATCGCCCTGCCGTTCGTCCTGCCCGGCCGCTATCTCATCGGGCAACTGACGCTGTTCTTCATTTGGGCGACCGTGGTCACCCAGTGGAACCTCGTCTTCGGCGTCGCCGGCATCTTCTCGCTGGCGCAGATGGCGATCTTCGCCTTCGGCGGCTACGCCACCGCGATGGTCGGCCTTTATGGCGGCTGGAACCTGTGGCTGGCGCTGCCGGTCGGCGCGCTCGCCGCCGTCGTCTTCAGTCTCGTCGTCGGGCTCGCCTGCCTGCGGCTCAAGGGTCCCTACGTGGCGCTGCTGACGCTCGCCATCGCCCAGGGCATGTACCTCCTGATCATCACCGACACCGCCTGCTTCAGCATGGAGGGCGTCACCTGCCGGAACTTCACCGGCGGCACCCGCGGCCTCGCCAAGTACGGCGACTTCGGCTTCCGCGAGTGGCTCGGCTACAAGTACATGGCCTTCGGCGACTACTATCTCGCTCTCGGCGTGCTGGTGCTCGCCACGGCGTTTTCGATGTTCCTGATGTTCGGACCGATCGGGGCCGCCTTCCAGGCTTTGCGCGATTCCCCCGAATACGCCACGGCGCGCGGCGTCAGCCGCTTCAAGTTCCAGATGCTGGTGTTCGCGAGCTCGGCCTTCTTCACCGGCCTCGCTGGCGGCGTCTTCGCCGGCTACTACAAGGTGATGGGGGCGAATACGCTCTACCTTTCACCGCTCCTGTTCCTTTTGGCGATGATGGTGGTCGGCGGTCTCGGCCGCACCTGGGGGCCGCTCGTCGGCGCCGCCGCGCTGATGCTGGCCGACGAGGGGCTGAAGGATTTTCCCGAATACCGCTTCATGGGCATCGGCGCCGCGCTGGTGCTGTTCGTCATGCTGTGGCCGCGCGGCATCGTCGGTGCTGCCGAAGCGATTGGGGCGCAACTGCAAAAGCGTCGCAGTGAGCTTGGCGGAACTTCGACACGCCAGCACTGACGCCCAAGAGTGGTAGTTCTCGTCTGCACGCCGTGAGCTATTGTTGCCGGCCTTAGTCGCCCCGACCTGTGCCGCCTTCATGAACACGACGCGCCGCACCGGGCTGCCGGGCGAGAGCGCATCCATGACGCCGCGCATATACGGCGTGCGGTCGCTGCGGTAGCGCCCCGCCTCCGATGAGGCACGCGAGGACAGGAACCGGTATCGATCCGCCCATGCCGATACCGTCAGCGCCGGATCGGGCGAAAGTCCCTGCCGCCAAGCGCGAGTGATCTCCGCGAGGCCGGCGACGCCGTAGCCGACGGCACGTTCACAACCGCCCCGTCAAGCAACATGACGCGCGACTGCATTGTGTTGCTGCCCGGTCCTCGCATGCTTCATCGAGACGCTCGGCCTTCACCGCCACGAAAGTGCGGCCGTCGCGTCAAGGATCTCATGCTCACCGGTATCGGCCCGTCACCGTTCCACGGCGATATCCACGAGCCTAGCCGGCAAAGTCCACATCCAGGCCCAAGTCCACTGGCCTGCCCCCCTTGAAGTGGTCCTCCCTGAGGTATGGGTTTTGAGCCCTATTGGAGGACGGACAGATGGCGAGGAAGCGGCATAGGCCCGAGGAGATAGTCACGAAGCTTCGGCAGGTTGAGGTCCTGACGGCGCAGGGCAAGT